>NZ_CBCPLW010000049.1:0-807 GCF_965119515.1 Aeromonas sp. Marseille-Q7275 | reverse complement strand
GGCTATGTCCCAATTACGTGTTGCATGGGGCGCCCCAGCGCCTCATGCAAGCAACGTGGGATAGTCACCTCCCTTCCATAGCGCTCTAACATCCTTCGCCACCCCAGATAATTCCTCAGATAGTGGGTCGCTACCCCATGGAACCGCTCCATCCACTCCTTCAACCGCCTGTGGTACCCGTTCACATGCTGGATGTGATACGCACCCACCACCCGCTCTCCCGCACGGTTGCGCACCACCTGATGCGTTATCCCTTGCCCCTCGCTGAAACTGGCATACACCCCGGCGCCATCACTGCACAGTACCGCATCCGGCGCGATAAGCGGCGTCAGCACTGCCCTGACTGCTTTGGCATTTAGCTGCTCCAACTGGAAGTCAGCCAGATGACCTGCTCTGTCCTGCACCACCATCACCGGGATGTAATCCGGCCCTGTGCCTCGGGTGCGGCCTTTGCCGCCACGATGACGGGCCGGGCGGGGCAATCCGCGCTGTCCTTTGAACGACTCCAGGAAGAAGGTTTCATCGACCTCGACAATCCCCTCTTCCCGTACCGCTTGGTGGCTCGCCATGGCGTTCAGGAAGCGGTGACGCCACAAGAAGGCAGTGTTTTTGCAGACCCCGCAGCGAATCGCAGCCTGCCGGACGGTCAAGCCGTCGATGAGGGCCTGGGCGTAGTCTTCCCAGCATTGTGCCTTGCGAAGTCGGGCCAGCGGCGTCTTGGTGAGAACGGAGCTTGTGCGTAGACACTGCTTGCAGCGATAACGGCGCAGCCCTCTATTCCAGCCCCAGGGAGCCAACTGCGCGGCC
>NZ_CBCPLW010000048.1:0-876 GCF_965119515.1 Aeromonas sp. Marseille-Q7275 | reverse complement strand
AAGGCAGAAAGCCAGCTTGATAAAGGCTGCAAAACTTCCCGCCAGCTTTTCATACCTCGTTGAGAATCGGCGAAACTTCTTCAGCCATCCGAAGCACCGTTCGACCACATTTCTCCTACGATAACGAGCTTTGTCTAACACCAGTGGACGTCCCTTATGGTGCCGTTGCTGGTCGCTGCGTTGCGGGATAACCGCTTTTATCTTTCTGCGCCGGAGTTCTGCCCGCAGAGCCCTGCTGCTATAGGCCTTATCTGCGGCAAGATGCGTTGGCCGCGTGCGATAACGGCCTGATGAAGTCGGGATCCTTGCCATGGCCAACGCACTTGTCGCATATCTGATTTCCGCTGATTGCCCCGGCGAAAGGCAGAACCCCAGCGGTAAACCATTACCATCAGTGACCAAGTGAATTTTGCTGCCAAAACCACCACGAGAGCGACCAAGAGCTTGATTCACCGGAGTGTTTTTTTACGCGCTCCGGCAGCATCTTTGGATGCCCTGACATTGGAGCCGTCAATGCACCACAGGTCGAAGTCGATAAGCCCTTCTTCATTGAGATGCAGTTGCAGTGCCGCAAGGATGGCATCGATGCGGCCTGTGCTTTGCCAACGTCGAAAGGAGTTGTAGACCGAGTTCCATGGGCCGAAACGTTCTGGCAGATCTCGCCAAGGTGCACCGGTGTGAAGTATCCAGAGAATGCCATCAAGCACTTGGCGTGGCTCACGAGTAGGGCGTCCGCTTATGCGGTGATGTGGAAACAGGGGCTCGATAAGCCCCCATTGTGCATCGGTTAACTGATAGCGACGGGACACTACATAGGTCTTAAGCTGTTGAGAAGATGTGAGATTATATCTTCATCACTTTAAGAACACAGCCTAG
>NZ_CBCPLW010000046.1:0-1089 GCF_965119515.1 Aeromonas sp. Marseille-Q7275 | reverse complement strand
CACCGCTCATGCGATCCGGACCGCGCAATACAAACCCGAAGTGGCGGGGCTCTACCATCTTATCGCTTCCGGCACCACCACCTGGTATGACTATGCTCAGCTGGTGTTTGCCAAAGCCAGAGAAGCCGGGGTTGAGCTGGCGGTCACGCAGCTCAATGCGGTGCCGACTAGCGCTTTCCCGACCCCGGCCAAACGCCCCCATAACTCCCGCCTTGATACCAGTAAATTCCAACGAACCTTCGATCTGGTACTGCCGGACTGGACTGTCGGTGTCGAGCGGATGCTGACCGAGATCCTCGGAAAATAAGAAAATAAAGATAGCGTGGGTATACTGTCCCACGCTCCAGTAGGGATAAAACGCAAAATGAGTGTTATTTAAACGCACTCACTTTGATGGGTTACATAATTCAAAGATAAGAAATCAAGCACTATGAACAAACGTAAAGGTATTATTCTGGCCGGGGGCTCTGGCACTCGTCTCTATCCCGTCACCATGGCCGTCAGCAAACAACTGCTGCCCATCTATGACAAGCCGATGATCTATTACCCGTTGAGTACCCTGATGCTGGCGGGTATTCGCGATATTTTGATCATCAGCACGCCACAAGATACCCCTCGCTTCGAGCAGTTGCTGGGCGATGGCAGCCAATGGGGCCTGAATCTGCAATACAAGGTGCAGCCAAGCCCAGATGGCCTGGCGCAGGCCTTTATTCTGGGGGAAGAGTTTATTGGCTCTGACCCCTGTGCACTGGTGCTGGGTGATAATATCTTCTATGGCCACGACCTGCAGAAACAGTTGGAGGCAGCCGCCGCCAAGCCTTATGGCGCCACCGTGTTTGCCTATCATGTACACGATCCAGAACGCTATGGCGTGGTGGAGTTTGATAAGCAGGGAACGGCGATTTCTCTGGAAGAGAAGCCGCTGGAGCCCAAGAGCAACTATGCGGTGACTGGCCTCTATTTCTACGATAACAGCGTGGTGGAGATTGCGAAAAGCCTGAAGCCTTCTCCTCGTGGTGAACTGGAAATTACCGACGTGAACCGTATCTACCTCGAGCAGGGGAATTTGTCGGTGGCCATGATGGGCCG
>NZ_CBCPLW010000045.1:0-1434 GCF_965119515.1 Aeromonas sp. Marseille-Q7275 | reverse complement strand
TGGAGACCGCCGACATCGCCCATCAGCTGACGGAGTCCAGCCGCAGTCTGCAGCAGCTCTCCGGCGAGCTCGACAAGCTGGTCGGCAACTTCCGGCTATGAGATGAAAGAGCGCTTCGGCGCTCTTTTTCGTCCGGGTCGGCAGGGAGTGTCGGCCCGGGAATGACGGCAAACCGTCATGACAAGCCGCTACAGTAGCGACATAGCAACACACCAAGGAGTCATCATGCTGGCAGGCAAGATCACGATCAAAACCCAACTCATCCTGGCCGTTACCGTGCCCTGTCTCGCCCTGTTGCTGGTCGGCGCCGCCAGCCTGCGCAGCATGGGCAACATCAAGCAACAGGCCGATGAGCTGTTCCAGAATACCGCCACCCCCATGCGGGCCATGGCGGAAGTGGCCTCCCGCATCCCGCGCATGCGCGTCGGCATTGACATGATGCTGCTGCAGGAGACCTCCCTGCGCGACGAGAAGGGAGTGCTGACCCGGGTCAAGGAGACCCGCGAGGAAGATATTCCCGAGATGCGCCAGGCCATGCAGCAGGCGGTGACGGCCCAGGTCGATCCCGCCGCCCGGGCCGAGGCCGAGCGGCTGCTCGGCCAGTTCGAGAAGATGGAGCGTGAGGAGCTGATCCCCATGCTGCAGGCGCTGGAGAAGGATGAGATGGAGGTGGCCCGCACCATTTATCGGGACAGCTACAGCCAGACCTATGGGGAGATGCGCAAGGGGGCCAACGCCCTGCTCGACGGCCTCATCGGCCAGGCCCAGCAGCGCAACGAGCTGAGCCAGAGCAGCTATGACAGCGGCCGCAACCAGATGATCGCCATCATAGTGATCGCCATCGCCATCTCGCTGCTGGTCTCGACCCTCATCCTGATCGGGTTGCGCCGCCGGGTCTCCTTCCTGCAACTGCACATCGGGGATGCCGCCCGCCATCTCGCCCTCGACAGCAGTGCCAGCCTCACCGGCAAGGACGAGCTTGCCGAAATAGCCAGCAGCTTCAATCAGTTCGTGGCTCGCATCCACGGTGCCATCGAGCAGGTGGCGAGCAACTCCCGCCAGCTCGCCGCCACCGCCAACGAGGTGGCCGCCAAGGCCCAACTGACCCAGCACAACTGTACCGCCCAGCGGGATCGCACCGTCCAGGTCGCCACCGCCATCCACGAGATGGGCGCCACCGTCAGCGAAATAGCCGGCAATGCGTCGCTCGCCGCCGACGTGGCCAAACAGGCCAACGATCAGGCCGATGCGGGTGCGGTCGTGGTGGCTCAGGCCCGCCACGGCATCGTCGGCCTCTCCGGGGAGATCGAACAGGTGGCCGGGGTCATCGAGTCCCTGGCGAGCCAGACCGACTCCATCGGCAGCATACTCGACACCATCCGCAGCATCTCGGAGCAGACCAACCTGCTGGCCCTCAACGCCGCCATCGAGGCC
>NZ_CBCPLW010000044.1:0-1799 GCF_965119515.1 Aeromonas sp. Marseille-Q7275 | reverse complement strand
CCTGTGGTTATGTTTAGCGCTGCCCACCTGCCAAGCTGCATAGCAGCAGGTGGCCCCGATAGGGGGCGTTGAATATAACCCGCATTGTGCGCAGTCTTGGGCCCGTCGGCGGCCCCAAAAATCACCTTACTGCAGTAAAATCCATGCAACCCTCAAGGCCAATCTTTCAGGGGCTTTAGCCCCTATAAGGCGGCTATCGCTTCGTCTATTGCCGTGACGTAGGTAGGCCCGCCGAAACGTCTTTGGAATGCGTCTGTGAGGCCCTGAACCCCCTTCCTCTGCCAAACCGGTCTTTGCTGCCCAGGTAGTACATCCAGCAGCGATATCCTCCTGTCGAAGACAAGCGACACTCACGGGCTGCTCGATAACCATTTCGCGATAATCAACCCCAGAACTATGCCGACGGCAACGCCAGTCACGAACCCAGCGTTACCCTGTTTCGGCTCCCTATCTCTCCCTGGCTTCGGCGCCCGGTACTGTTTGGGGTTGTATATGTAGTCTTTCCTGCTCTTGTTCATCAGCGTCCTGCCCATGAAAAACCCCCGCCATGGGGCAGGGGTCTGAGGTGGTCGGAGTCCGGGGGCCAGTAACACCCGGACTTTGGTGCGGAAACCCGCACTTACCTCTTTGCTTTTAGGTCTTTCACGGCCTCATTTAAATACTCATCTATCAGATAAAACGCTACTTCCGACCACTTCAATGGTTTGCCTGTGGCATAACTAACGTCTATTGCTGCCTTTTGCAGCATTAGCTTCCTTTCCTCGGATACTCTCAGGCTCGCATAGGTCTTGGGCTTCATCTTTTTGTCCATCTGGGTACACCTCTACATCGAATCATAGTGCCTTTGTGGATTTATTTTACAGATATACTTGTGCACATTTACAAGTAGGGCTATGTTTTCCACATTACTCACTGTGCACATTGGTACATATGTTCTTCGACTGGCTGACCATAGAGCAGGATTTCGGGTTTCAGCTCCCACTTCTGGATGGGAATGCGTACGCCCGTCTGGTGATAGAGGAGGGGGAAGTTGTGGAAACTGGTGCACTCTGCGCTCCGGCGTTCTCCCATAAGGGCTCGTTCTGTGACAGCGTCCTGATTAAGGTCAACGGCTCATCTATTCGCATGTCAGGCAACCCGTCCCGGTGGGGCAGGCTCGATAACCTGTGGGGTCATCGTTCTTTGGATGCCTGTGTCGCTGTTTACAACGACATACTCCGCGACATTTACGGTCACTGTGGCCAGATTCCCCAGTTCACCAAGTGCACCCAGATTTTTACCAGCCAATCCACCAAGGCCAATCCAACTCCATTCGAGGTGTCAGATGGTGCAACCATTCGAGAATTACACATCACTGAAAATATTGCTGTCGGCTCTGGGAATGAGCGTGATTATATATGCGGTCTTTCCACTCTTCGCTATCGCAACTCTATTCCTCGACTTCATACTGATGGCAATTCGGTAGATTGGCTTTCAAAGCTGGGTAACGCCGCCCTTATTTATCCAACTGTTTACAATAAGGGATACGAATTAGAGTTGCATTCCCTCGGCAAAATCGCTCGTAATTTCGGTGATGATTCCGACGAAATGCGCCATATTCAAAACCTGATTGGCTATTGCCGTGACGCTGGCATCGTCCGATACGAATTAAAACTCAAAAGCAAATATCTACAGCGCAATGATATGCAATATTGGGGCTTTCATAACTTCGACCCCCTCGACATATTAATCGACGACTTCGTTAACCTTGACAAAAAGCTGAGTGTGACCGCCATGGACATTGAAACCATCTCTGAGCG
>NZ_CBCPLW010000043.1:0-2051 GCF_965119515.1 Aeromonas sp. Marseille-Q7275 | reverse complement strand
GTTCGAGATGAATACCGGCCTGCCGGTGGGCCTGCTCAAGCAGGGGGTGGTGCCCTACTACTACCTCTCGGACAAGGTGCCCGGCCTTGCCAGCAGCGCCAGGCAGAACGGCTACCAGACCCTGTTCGCCCACCCCTATGTGGAGAAGTTCTGGGGCCGCGCCAAGGCTATTCCGGCGCTCGGCTACCAGGAGCGCTGGTTCGACACCCGCTTCACCACCCTGGAACACAAGGGGCTCTACATCTCGGACGATGCCCTCATCGATCACCTGATCAAGCGCAGCGAGCAGGATGACAAGCCGCTGTTCGCCTACGCGGTCACCATGCAGGGGCACGGCCCCTTCGACGGGGATCGCTATCGGGCCCAGCAGATCGACAAGGCCTGCCCGGATCAGAGCCCGGCGGAGCGGCAGTTGCTCAACACCTACTACACCGGGGTGGTGGACGCCATGGCCTCCCTTGAGCGGCTGCTCAAGACCCTGGACGGCTCAGGCAAGCGCTACCTGGTGGTGGCCTTCGGGGATCACCAGCCCTTCCTGATGTCGGCGGGCAAGGGCATCCATGGCGCCAAGCCCCCCCGGGATGCCCCCTACCAGATCCCCATGATGGCCTTCACCCGAAACGATGGCGCCATCGCACTCGATCGCCAGTTTGCCCCGGTGCGCCAGCTCTACCAGATGGGACAGGCCACCCGAGCGCTGCTGGCGGGGGATCTCACCCCCATAGAGGACAGACCCCTGCTCCACCCGGTGCTCGGGGAGGAGAAGGGCTTCGACCCCTCGCCCCTGGTGCCGCAGATCCGCGCCAGCTTCCGGGCAGATGCATTACCCTGAGGTCAATAAACATTTAAGAGACGAGGGCCGCAGATCCTTGCCACACCTTCCGGGCCGATGCCCTGCCCTGATCCTGCCCGAGAGCCCAATAAAAAGAGGCCGCAACTGCGGCCTCTTTGCATTTCTCTTGCGACTAGCGGAGCCAGGGCTCGCACAGGGTGAGGGTCTGGGCGTCGAGATCCAGCTCGGCCTGGATGCCAAGCGGCACCGTCAGCATGGGATGGGTGTGAGCGCAGTCAAACTCCGCCAGTATGGGGAAGGTCGGCTCCCCCACCACCTCCAGCAGGATATCGAGGGGCCGCTTGCCGCTACCCTCGTCGTCGAAACGCTCATGCTTGCCGAGGATGAGCGCGCCTATGCGCTCGAACACCCCGCACAGCTTGAGGTGGGCAAAGGCCCGCTCCACCGTCTGGGCAGATTTGAGGCTGTCTTCGAGCAGCAGAATGTCCCCCCGCGCTATGGACGGCATATAGGGCGAACCCCAGATCCCCGCCATTGTGTTGAGGTTGCCGCCGATCAGCCGGCCCCGCACCCGGCCAGAACCCACCGAGATCAACCGGTTGGGTTGGCACTGCTTGGCCCGGGTCTGGTTCTCCCAATCCAGCCGCTCGTCGGTCCATTGCGTCGGTGTCGGCAACCGGTGGGGCAGGCTGGCGCCACCGGCCATGCAAACTGACAGGAAGCCGGCCAGGGTCTCGTCCACCAGCGGGGGCAACTCGCCGAACGAGGCCACCAGCGCCGGGCCGTAGAAGGTGACGAGGTCGGTCTGGGCGTGGATGCCGAGCAGCAGGGCCGTCACGTCGGAGTAGCCGATGAGGATCTTGGGATCCTCTCTCAGCCCCTCGTAGTCCATATAGGGCAACAGGGAGTTTGAGTTGCTGCCGCCAATCACCGACATGATTGCCCGCACCTCTGGATCCCGGATGAGGCCATTGAGCTCTTCGGCCCGCGCCGCGATGGAGCCGGAGCGCCAGTGATCCCGCTCACCGGTCAGGCTGCCCGCCTTGAGCCTGAAACCCTGCCCTTCCAGAAACGCCCTGGCACGCTCGAACCGCCGGGGAGCCCAGGCGGTGGCCGCGCTGGAGGGAGAGAAGAAGCCTATGGTGTCGCCGGGCTTGAGCCCGGCGGGTTTGCGCAGTGCCATGGATGACGGTCGCTCCTGAGAGTCTGGGGCCGGGATCCCCAAGATCCGGCAGCAGGTTCCATCCTAATCCAGATA
>NZ_CBCPLW010000042.1:0-2392 GCF_965119515.1 Aeromonas sp. Marseille-Q7275 | reverse complement strand
GGGGGGGGCCGTTCCCCTGGGGGGGGGCCCCCCCGCCCCGCCACAACAGCCAGCAGAGCGGCGGGGTCAGCAGCAGCACGGTCGCGGGTTGGGCCAGCAGCACGCCGTCGCGGCCCCACCAGAGCGGCAGCAGGAAGATGAGGGGCAGCAGCAGCGCCGTCTTGGCGGCCGAGATGACCAGGGCCTGGCGGGTGCGCGCCATGGACTGCAGCAGCACTATGCCGAACATGATGATCCCCTCCAGCGGTATGGCGGCGAGGTTGAGGGTCAGGCTGCTGACGGCGGCGGCCAGCAGTTCGGCATCCTGATCCCCGGTGTAGAGCATGGCGACCTGGCGGGGCAGCAGCTGGATCAGCAGCCAGACCGCCAGACCGTAGATGAGCGTGATCTTGAGCCCCATGGCCATCAGGAATCTGAGATCCCGCTGGCGCCCTGCTCCTGTGGCCTGGCTGATCAGCGGCTGGATGCCGAAGGCCAGCCCCTGCAGGATCACGATGAACACCGCCTCCGTGTAACCCGCCACCGTGAAGCCCGCCAGATCCTTGACCGAGCCGTGCACCATCAGCTGGCTGTTGTGCAGCAGCAGCAACAACCCCAGGTTGAACTGGGCGATCAGGCTCGGCAGCCCGGTGAACAGCAGCCTGGGCATGGCCGGGAAGCTGGGCACCAGCTGGCGCCAGTCCAGCCGCAATCTGGCGCGGGAGGTAAAGAAATAGCCAAGGCCAAGCAGGCTGACCACCCCTTCCGAGATGAGGGTAGCCTGGGCCGTGCCCACCAGCCCCAGCCCCAGGCGGCCGACCATGATGTAGTTGAGCAGTATGTTGAGCAGGGCACCGCCGCTCACCAGCACCATGGCGAGGCGGGGTCGACCGTCGTTGCGCAGCAGATAGGGCACCGCCAGGTTGCTGGCCAGCAGCAGGGTGCCGCCCCCGATCCAGCCGAGGTAGTCGCTGGCCTGTTGCCAGGTCTCGGTATCCGGTGTGATGCCCAGGGCCAGCAGGATGTCGATGTGCCAGTGGTGCAGCAGCAGCGGCGCCAGGGCCCCCAGCAGCCCCAGCAACCAGAGCGCATTGACCAGGGCCTGGCGGGCCAGGGCGACGTTTCTGGCCCCCTGCTGGAGGGAGATGGCGGTCGCCGCCCCCATGGCGATCATGGCGGCGAGGCCGATCAGCACCATGATGACCGGGTAGACCAGATTGATCCCGGCGAGACCGGCGGCCCCCACATAGTGGCCGACGAAGATGCCATCCACCAGGTAATAGGCGCCGGAGACCAGCATGGCCATGATGGAGGGGAGGGCATAGCCCCAGAAACGGCGGGTCATGGCCCGCTGACGGCGAATGAAATAGGCTGACATATCTGTGCTTCTGCCGGGTCGGGGATCGAAGCCACAGTGTAGATTCTTATCTTTCCATTGATAATCCGGTGTTTATTTGATGCATTGATGAGTAATGCTCATCAGTCTCGCGGGCTATGGTGGGCCTTCAACATGTCTATCAGGGCCCGCAGGCCGTGGCCCAGCTGGTGGCGGCTGGGGTAGAAGAGATGGAAGCCGGCAAAGGTGGGGCTCCAGGCGCTCAGCACGCTCACCAGCCGACCCGCCGCCAGGGCATCGCTCACCTCCTCCTCGTAGCAGTAGGCCAGTCCCAGACCCGCCTCGGCCGCCCCCAGATAGAGGGCGGGGGTGCTGGTGGTCAGCGGCCCGCTCACCTCTATCTCCAGCAGAGCGCCGTCGGCGGCAAAGGCCCAGCGATAGTGGTGGTGGGGGGTCAGGCGGTAGCCGATGCAGTCATGCTGGCTGAGTTCGGAGGGGTGCAGGGGGATGCCGCGCCTTGCCAGGTAGTCGGGGGAGCCCACCACCAGATAGCGCTGCAACGGACCCAGGGGCACGGCTATCATCTCCTGGGGCAGCAGATCGCCGTAGAAGAGGGCGGCGTCATAGCCATCCTCGATGAGACGGGGCATCAGCTCCTGCTCCACCACCTCCACCTGCATGCGCGCATAGCGCACCAGGTAGTCGATAAGCACAGGGGCCAGCACCTCCTGAATGGCGGCCCTGGGCGCACAGATCTTCAGCCTGCCGACCGGCTCATCCCCGTGGCGCGTCAACTCCTCCAGCGCCTCCTCCAGCTGACCCAGGGTCGGCAACAACTGCGTCAGCAATCGCTCCCCCGCCTCGGTCGGCACCACGGCCCGGGTGCTGCGATTGAGCAGCCTGACTCCCAGACGACTCTCCAGCCCCTTGAGGGAGTGGCTCAGGGCCGAGGCAGAGACCCCGAGCTCGAGGGCGGCCCTGCTGAAACTGCGGTGGCGGGCGACGGCGGCAAATACCGCCAGTTCGGCAAGATCGGTGCGGGTGATGGTCATGTTCAGCAAGGGGCAGTGGGGGAAA
>NZ_CBCPLW010000041.1:0-2807 GCF_965119515.1 Aeromonas sp. Marseille-Q7275 | reverse complement strand
CGAGGCGAACCGGGAGAACTGAAACATCTAAGTACCCCGAGGAAAAGAAATCAACCGAGATTCCCTCAGTAGCGGCGAGCGAACGGGGATTAGCCCTTAAGCATCTTGGAAGTTAGTGGAACGGTCCTGGAAAGGCCGGCGATACAGGGTGATAGCCCCGTACACGAAAACAACCTTGATGTGAAATCGAGTAGGGCGGGACACGTGACATCCTGTCTGAATATGGGGGGACCATCCTCCAAGGCTAAATACTCCTGACTGACCGATAGTGAACCAGTACCGTGAGGGAAAGGCGAAAAGAACCCCTGTGAGGGGAGTGAAATAGAACCTGAAACCGTGTACGTACAAGCAGTGGGAGCCCTTCGGGGTGACTGCGTACCTTTTGTATAATGGGTCAGCGACTTACATTTTGTAGCGAGGTTAACCGTATAGGGGAGCCGTAGGGAAACCGAGTCTTAACTGGGCGTCTAGTTGCAAGGTGTAGACCCGAAACCGGGTGATCTAGCCATGGGCAGGTTGAAGGTTGAGTAACATCAACTGGAGGACCGAACCCACTAACGTTGCAAAGTTAGGGGATGACCTGTGGCTGGGGGTGAAAGGCCAATCAAACTCGGAGATAGCTGGTTCTCCCCGAAAGCTATTTAGGTAGCGCCTCGGACGAATACTACTGGGGGTAGAGCACTGTTTGGGCTAGGGGGTCATCCCGACTTACCAACCCCATGCAAACTCCGAATACCAGTAAGTAATATCCGGGAGACACACGGCGGGTGCTAACGTCCGTCGTGAAGAGGGAAACAACCCAGACCGCCGGCTAAGGTCCCAAAGTTCTGGTTAAGTGGGAAACGATGTGGGAAGGCTCAGACAGCTAGGATGTTGGCTTAGAAGCAGCCATCATTTAAAGAAAGCGTAATAGCTCACTAGTCGAGTCGGCCTGCGCGGAAGATGTAACGGGGCTCAAACCAGGCACCGAAGCCGCGGATTCACACTTATGTGTGAGTGGTAGGGGAGCGTTCTGTAAGTCTGCGAAGGTGTGTCGAGAGGCATGCTGGAGATATCAGAAGTGCGAATGCTGACGTAAGTAACGATAAAGGGGGTGAAAAGCCTCCTCGCCGGAAGACCAAGGGTTCCTGTCCAACGTTAATCGGGGCAGGGTGAGTCGACCCCTAAGGTGAGGCCGAAAGGCGTAATCGATGGGAAGCAGGTTAATATTCCTGCACGACTTGTAATTGCGATGGGGGGACGGAGAAGGCTAGGTGGGCCAGGCGACGGTTGTCCTGGTGAAAGTGCGTAGGTGGTGTTTCTAGGCAAATCCGGAGACACAACACTGAGACACGAGACGAAGCCACTACGGTGGTGAAGCCATTGATGCCCTGCTTCCAGGAAAAGCCTCTAAGCTTCAGATTACAAGTCATCGTACCCCAAACCGACACAGGTGGTCGGGTAGAGAATACCAAGGCGCTTGAGAGAACTCGGGTGAAGGAACTAGGCAAAATAGAACCGTAACTTCGGGAGAAGGTTCGCTCTTGACAGTGAAGTCCCTTGCGGATGGAGCAGTTGGGAGTCGCAGTGACCAGATGGCTGGGACTGTTTATCAAAAACACAGCACTCTGCAAACACGAAAGTGGACGTATAGGGTGTGACACCTGCCCGGTGCCGGAAGGTTAATTGATGGGGTTAGCGCAAGCGAAGCTCTTGATCGAAGCCCCGGTAAACGGCGGCCGTAACTATAACGGTCCTAAGGTAGCGAAATTCCTTGTCGGGTAAGTTCCGACCTGCACGAATGGTGTAACCATGGCCATGCTGTCTCCACCCGAGACTCAGTGAAATCGAATTCGCCGTGAAGATGCGGTGTACCCGCGGCTAGACGGAAAGACCCCGTGAACCTTTACTACAGCTTGGCACTGAACATTGAACCTACATGTGTAGGATAGGTGGGAGGCTTTGAAGGCGTGACGCCAGTTGCGCTGGAGCCGTCCTTGAAATACCACCCTTGTATGTTTGATGTTCTAACGCAGGGCCCTGAATCGGGCTCGCGGACAGTGCCTGGTGGGTAGTTTGACTGGGGCGGTCTCCTCCCAAAGAGTAACGGAGGAGCACGAAGGTTGGCTAATCCTGGTCGGACATCAGGAGGTTAGTGCAATGGCATAAGCCAGCTTAACTGCGAGACGGACAGGTCGAGCAGGTACGAAAGTAGGTCATAGTGATCCGGTGGTTCTGAATGGAAGGGCCATCGCTCAACGGATAAAAGGTACTCCGGGGATAACAGGCTGATACCGCCCAAGAGTTCATATCGACGGCGGTGTTTGGCACCTCGATGTCGGCTCATCACATCCTGGGGCTGAAGTCGGTCCCAAGGGTATGGCTGTTCGCCATTTAAAGTGGTACGCGAGCTGGGTTCAGAACGTCGTGAGACAGTTCGGTCCCTATCTGCCGTGGGCGTTGGATGATTGAAGGGAGTTGCTCCTAGTACGAGAGGACCGGAGTGAACGAACCTCTGGTGTTCGGGTTGTCACGCCAGTGGCACTGCCCGGTAGCTAAGTTCGGAATCGATAACCGCTGAAAGCATCTAAGCGGGAAGCGAGCCCTGAGATGAGTCATCCCTGACCCCTTGAGGGTCCTAAAGGGCCGTTGGAGACCACAACGTTGATAGGTGGGGTGTGTAAGCGCGGCGACGTGTTGAGCTAACCCATACTAATTACCCGTGAGGCTTAACCATACAACACCCAAGAAGTGTTTCTGGTGCTTGTAGCGAATGAACGAACTACTCAAAAATTCAGTGATAGCGACCAGGCAATAGCCAATCAGTC
>NZ_CBCPLW010000040.1:0-3616 GCF_965119515.1 Aeromonas sp. Marseille-Q7275 | reverse complement strand
GGGGGGGGGTTTTTGCCCCCGGCCCCGGGCCCGCCATATTTGCGGGTGTTGCCCGCCTCCAGCTGGGTAAAGGGCTGGAACAGCTGCGCCTGCTTCTCCGGCGCTATGCCGATGCCGGTGTCCCGCACGCTGAAGCAGACCCGCATCGGGTATTGATTGACTAGAGTGATGGCCACCTCCACCTCCCCCCGCTCGGTGAACTTGATGGCGTTGTTGACCAGGTTGACCAGCACCTGGCCGAGGCGCAGCGGATCGCCGCGCAGGAAATCGGGCACCGCAGGTGACTTGTTGATGATGACCTCGAGCTGCTTGCGCTCCGCCAGATCCGCAAACATGGCGGCCAGGGAGTCGAGCTGCTCGCTGAGATCGAAGTCGATCTCCTCCAGGGTCAGCTTGCCGGACTCCACCTTGGTGAGATCCAGGATGTCGTTGATGAGCAGCAGCAAGGTATCGGACGATGACTTTATCTTGTTGAGATAGTCCCGCTGCTGCTGATCGAGCTTGGTCTGCAGCGCCAGGGCACTGAAGCCGATGATGGCGTTCATGGGGGTGCGGATCTCGTGGCTCATGTTGGCCAGGAAGTCGCTCTTGGCCTGGGCCAGCAAGGCGGCGTGGCTGGACAGCTCGCGCAGCTTCTGGTTGCGGCGCCACAGGGTCGCGGCCACCAGAGAGAAGCAGAGCAGAGCGCCCCCCAGCACTATCAGGTAGAAACGGCTCTTGAGGGAAGAGGCCAAGTCCAGCTTGCTCTGCTTCCAGGCCGGCAGCGAGGCCAGCCCCTTCATCTCGACGATCTGGTTGCGCAGGCGATGGTATTCCATCACCTGCTGGTTGAGCTCCTGGCTGAGCCGGGTAAGGGCCATGACCTTGGGCTGCCCGGAGTAGGTCTCCATCAGCCGCCGTTGCAGTTGCTGCAGTTGACGCAGCTCGCTCGTGTCCCAGCTGCGCCTGAGGTAGTGGCTCAGGCGGGCGAGCTCGGTGAGATCGCGGGCCTGCTCGGCCCCGGCCGGCAGGGTTGCCAGCAGCGCCTTGAGCTGGCCCTGGAAACGGGGCGCCAGGTATTCGATGGTCATCTCCATGGTGTATAGCCTGGCGAGATCCAGCAGATAACCATCGATGTCCCGTTGCAGCGCCTGGGACTTGGGATCATCCACCGACCCCGGGTCTTCACGCACCTGACTCACGAAACGATCCAGGCTGCTCGACAGCAGGCTGAGGCGCTGCTGTACGCTGCCATCGCTGGCCTTCTCGCGTCCCAGCAGATAGACGGTGTCGGTATTGACCCGGTTGAGGACCAGCTCTGCGGCCACGCTCAGATCGGAGGCGCGTTGCTGCTGGCTCAGCAACTGCCAGCAATAGGCAGAAAACGCCAGCAGCGATACGATGATAAGGCCAAAGACAACACCATTGTCCCGTGCAACACTCTTCATCCCGTCTCGATTCTCATGTCATGGTCGGCCATCCGGTGACCCTGGGTCAGGGCCAGACAGCCGAGTGTGAAAAACAACTGAGCACTATGTTACCGTTAGTCTGCTCTGTGAATGCAATAAAGATGTTGCCGGGCCATGAATAAAGGAACCAATTATGTCACTTGTCACTACCTATTGTAGCCACTGCTTTACCCGCAATCGCCTGCCCGGCGACAAGCTGGACGCCAGTGCGAAGTGCGGTCGCTGCCACCAGCCCCTGTTTTCCCACTCCCCGGTGTCGGGTCGCATGGCGCACTTTGATGCCCTGATCCAGTCCGACATACCGGTGGTGGTCGATTTCTGGGCCAGCTGGTGCGGCCCCTGCCTGCAGTTCGCCCCCGTCTTTCAAGAGATAGCCCAGGAGCTCGAACCCCGCATCCGCTTCGTGAAGCTCGACACCGAACAGGAGGCCGCCATCGCCAGCCGCTATGGCATTCGCAGCATACCGACCCTGATGGTCTTCAGAGGGGGGCAGATCCTGGCTCAGCGCAGCGGCTCCCTGCCCAAGAGCCTGTTCAGGGAGTGGCTGCTGTCCGTCACGGCAGCGCCCAAATGAAAACGAAATGTTTAATTTCTGTTTAATCCCAGATCCATTTTCACTTGACTCTGTGAGTCGCCACATGCTTTGACCATATCCCCCTGTTTCAAACAGGGGGATAAATGTAACCTCGGCAACACAACAACAACCATAAATTAACCGAGAGAACAACATGCATACCTCTGCAGTCCCTTCCGCCCCTACACGCTGGCTGGACATCAAGGCCGGGATCGTCATTCTGGATCTCCTGCTGCTCTGTGCCATGCTCGCCTGGCTTCCGTTTGATCCCATGATCAACAAAGGCCTCGGCATCCTGATCTTCATCGCCATCCTCTGGCTGACCGAGGCGGTGAACATCACCATCACGGCCTTGTCCATCCCGGTGCTTGCCACCCTGCTCGGGGTGTTTGACATGAGCAAGTCGCTGACCGACTTCGCCAACCCTGTCCTCTTCCTCTTCTTCGGCGGCTTTGCCCTGGCGGCGGCCCTCTCCAAGCAGGGACTGGATACCCAGATCGCCGCCAAGGTGATGCAGCTGGCCAAGGGTCACCTGGGCTGGGCAGCCATAGTGCTGTTCACCATCACGGCGGCGCTCTCCATGTGGATCAGCAACACCGCCACCGCCGCCATGATGATGCCGCTCGCCCTCGGCATGCTCAAGGGACTCGACGTTCACAAGGAGCGTCGCACCCTGGTCTTCGTGCTGCTTGGCGTCGCCTACAGCGCCAGCATCGGCGGGATCGGCACCCTGGTGGGCAGCCCCCCCAATGCCATCGCCGCCGCCCAGATGGGGCTTGGCTTCACCGACTGGCTGAAGTTCGGCATCCCGGTGGTGCTCATCTTCATGCCGGTGGGCATAGGCCTGCTCTACTGGGTGACGCGCCCCAACCTGTCGCACCAGGTCAGCACCGAGCAGGTCACCATAGAGTGGACCGGCCAGCGCAAGACCACCTTGCTCATCTTCCTGACCACAGTGCTGCTGTGGATTGGCTCCCAGCCCATCGCCGCGGCGCTCGGCGGCATTCCCCAGTTCGATACCCTGATCGCCATGGGTGCCATCCTGGCCATCGCCGTCAGCCGGGTCGCCAGCTGGGATGACATCAACCAGAACACCGACTGGGGCGTGCTGCTGCTGTTCGGGGGTGGCCTGACCTTAAGCGCCATCCTCAAGCAAACCGGCGCCAACGCCTTCCTGGCGGAGCACCTCTCCAGTGCGCTAGCCACCATGCCCATCTTCATCATACTGCTCTGCCTTGCCGCCTTCGTGGTGTTCCTGACCGAGCTGGTCTCCAACACCGCCACCGCCGCCCTGCTGGTGCCGCTGTTCGCCGGTGTGGCCGAGGCGCTGGGGGTCTCCCCCGTAGTGGTGTCCGTGCTGATCGCCGTCGGGGCCTCCTGTGCCTTCATGCTGCCGGTGGCCACGCCGCCCAACGCCATTGTCTTCGCCAGCGGTCACATCCAGCAGCGGGAGATGATGCGGGCCGGTCTGGTGCTGAACCTGGTGTTCACCGTCATCCTGACCCTGCTGGCCTATTTCATGGGTGACATCCTCCATTGATCCCCGGCCAGGCAGATGGGCCTGAGGATGCTGACGGGCCGAGCCCCTGAGCCG
>NZ_CBCPLW010000039.1:0-4214 GCF_965119515.1 Aeromonas sp. Marseille-Q7275 | reverse complement strand
CTTATTACGCTGGGCATTGTGGATACCACCCGTGCCGCAAACACTACTGCCATGTATGCCCTTCAGTGGATGCACGGCCAGAATTTCGACCCGAATAAACGTCAGGTCAAGCAACACCGCGCCCGCCTTCGCCAAATCGGTATCGATATTGCTACCAAGTGCAATATCTCGAAATTCAGCCCGGTATACGTCACCGCCGCCCGTGAGGTCAAATCTAATATCGCCACTCCGCCTAGCTGGTACGTCATGCCGCGCACCCTGAGGGCTGTAGCATGATTCCCCTCGCCATATTCCTGCTTATTGGCATTGCTGCTTGCTTGGTGGTTGCCTTCGTTGAGTATCACAGGGGGAGAAAATGAAGCTCAAGCTAGTTTTAATTGGTTTAGCTCTTGGCTTTTTAGTCAGCTCCGCCTTCACTATTCACGAAAACTCTCTCATTGAGCGTTATATCTCCAATTATTGCGAGGGTTTTTAAAAATGATTACCTCTCATTATGGATTTCTTCGTGAGGCCATGACCATGAAATATTGCAAATGCTGTCACCTCCTTATTATTGGCAACGGTGACCAATATTGCCACCGCCAATCCTGCTCCGACCTTCGCGCCGCAGCTGAACGTCAACGCCAAATTGATGAGCATGGTAAATACATTCTCCAGTGGGAAACCTTCGACGCCCAAACGGAAACTCGCCGTTTCGACGATGAAGGGGAGTGTTATTACCACGCTGAATTAATCCGTGAACAAGTCGCTGACCTGTTCGTAATACACCCTGACGGCTCTTCCGTCGAAATCCGCCAATAAAGGACTGCACCATGAAAATCGAAATCGCTAACGTATCCGTCCGCAACCAGTCTGGCACCTCCCAGCGCACCGGAAAAGCCTACAGCATGAACAAGCAGGAGGCCTATCTGCATCTGGATGGGCAACCCTATCCGGTCAGGTTTGAATTTAACCTGCCAGACGGCGCCCAGCCTTACCAAAAAGGTTTCTATGCCGTCACCGATAAAAGCTTCATCGTTGACCGTTTCGGCTCCCTCGGTGTTTCCGGTCAGCTCGAGCTCGTCCCGTTCCAAGCAAGTCGGCCTGCTGCCGCTTAAGGCTTAATCGTGGAACTCACGTTCTTAACCAATGAAACGGCTTATACCATCGCCTCTATGGTGGTATTCGCCCTCGGATTCATGGGGGGTAAATAATATGGTTTTACCCCCAATGAGTGACCCATTATGGTTCGCCGTAATGTGGTTAGTCGGGTACGGATACGGCTATTTTTTTAGCTTCTTCCGATACACCATCAAAAGCGCATCAAGATAGGGAATATCATCATGTTCAAAAACAAAGTTGTTACCCAAGCCATGGTTATCATGGCATCCCTCGGCCCTGTAGCGGCTTTCGCTGACGAAGCCGTCACCACCGCCATGGGCCCGGTGCAGACCACTGTCATCGGCTATATCGCCGCCGGTGGTGCCGCCGGGGTCGCCATCATGGCCGTTGGCCTCGGCTGGGATACCGGTATCTCCATCTTCCGGAAGTTCATCAAGAAGGGGGCTCGCTAATTGCAGATGGGGGGTGCGGAGCGCCCCCCGTCTGCCTTCACCAGCCCTCGCCATGGGCTCCTGCTCGGACGCTGAACCATGAAAAACCCACCCATTACCATTGTCGTTGCTGCTGCCATCATTGGCTTATTTGGCGGCGATAAAGCTACCGCTTCCACTGCGTTTTCTCTTTCTGGAATTATCAAGCAAGCTGAGGTCATAAAGGTTAATGCCGTCACCGCAGCCACCAATACTGCTATAAGCGTTAGCACCACTATTCGTGGCTTTGCTGCTAACGACCCTTACCAAATAAAGAAACTCGATGTTCCCAAGGCTACCTATATGACTCGCTTTAAAGCAGGCATGGGGGAAACTGGAGGGCTTAAGGGTCTTGTTAAGCGCAATGCTTGGTATGCTGCCTGGGCTGCCAGTATTGCTGCCGCTGGTTGGGCAATTGATGAGTTGACTGACCAAGTTACCAATAAGCCGAAAAATTATACTGGTAATTGCCAAACTACATCAGGCTCTTATGGAACTAAAACCTTTGAGCAGTGTATATCCATTGCTCTGGGTGTCGCATATCCTGTTTTTCAAAAGTTAGAGTATTACAGCGGTGTTGATACCTTAACAATAGGTCAGATGTCTGGTTATAGAGTCTATGGTTGTAATACCGCATCCCCTCCGGTTTGCACTTCTCGCGATAAAATGTATTTCACTCCGATTTCGTTTAGTTATGGTACAGCTCAACCTGTCCCTGATGATGCTTTATATGATTCTCTAGTTACTCAAATGCTTAATGACCCTGAGGATGCAGCTCAGGCCTTCATGGTGCCCGACCCATGGCCCTATCCTTACCCTGAAGTATTCCCTGACACTGTTCCTTACATTCCCGGTGTGACGCAATCAGACCAAGAGCTCCTTGATTTGTATGCGCAGGGTTTGCTGCAATCCACTAATCCTAATGCAGCCCATTACGTCTCCCCAGAGAAGCTGGCTGAAATAGCCGCCTTGGCTGGTCAACTTCAAGAGGGTGCCACCCCAGAGGGCCAAGTTGCAGCCGCTAATGACCAGCTCAAGAAGCCATTAACTCAAAAGGAACTCGAAGAAAGCCTTAAAAAGGAGAGGGAGGCAGAAGAGAAGGCCACCAAGGAATCGCTAGGTCAGCAACCTGTGTTAACCACGCTTCTCGACCCATACAAGCAATTTGAGGATGGCGTTAAGGCCACCCCAAATGACCAAATAAACGCTTTACCTCAAAACAATTTTATTATTGGCGGCACTGGCCAGTGTTATGTCATAAATAAGACGTTTTCCATTATGGGTCAAAGCATAACCATATCCACATATAATGTTTGCGAGGAATTTTATTATCCTTATTTCCTGCCGATATTGACTTGGTTCTTTTATATATCTACTGGTGTTTACGTCTGGTTTACCATGCGTGACGCTTTCTCAAGGAGGTTCTAATTATGGCCGCCATTGCTGCTTGGATTGCCGGGTTAATTTCATCCATTGTTTCTGTTGTCGCTGGATTCATTGGTAAAAAATTCGCCATGGCCTCTATATATATCACTGTTTATATGACCCTCTGCGCTACAATGCTGGCTGGTGTTACTGGGGCTATGGCTGGCGTATCCTATGCCATGCCTAGTTTTGCTGGTCCCATTATCGGAATGCTCCCATCTAATACCGCACTCTGTATTTCCATTGCAGTCACAACCAATATTGTTATTGCGGCATACGATGCCCATATGACCTTATTAAAAATCAAAGTTGAGTCGTGAGAGATAACATGGCCGTTTATTTTGTGACAGGCAAGTTGGGTAGCGGCAAGACGTTGTTTACCATTGACGTTATTCAGCAGGCGCTGGGGCAGGGGAGGCGGGTTGCTACCAATCTCGACCTCAATCTTGAGCACATGCTTGGCCCCACTTCGTCAACTTCCGCAACTCGACTGCCGGATAAACCCCGACTTTGCGACCTTGAATCCTTAGGCACTGGCTATTCCGCCGAAGAGCCTTATAGCGAATCTCGCTTTGGTGTCATGGTGCTCGATGAGCTCTCGATGTGGATGAACACTCGTACATTCCAGGACAAGGAGCGCCTTGGCGTCCTTCAGTGGTTTCTTCATGCTCGCAAGCTGCGTTGGGATATTTACTTCATCGTTCAGCACATTGAGGCAATCGATAAACAGCTTCGCGAGAGCATGTGTGAGCACTTGGTTGTTTGCTCCCGCGCTGACCGCATCAAGGTGATGCGAGCCTTTAAGTTGCCACAAGTTCACTTGGCTCGCGTTTACTACGGCGACAACGAAACTGCTCCACTGGTTGACCGCATTTTTTACCGCTCCAAAGAGCTCTATGGTGCCTATCAGACTGAGCAGGTTTTCACTGATGACCTCGAATGGCTCAATGGTAGGCCCGTAGACATGCGCGCCATGTATTCTCTGGTGCCACCCATGCTTACCACGGGGCGCTATCAGCAACGGTCTACCGGTGACGATTGCGTTAGCATTCCGCGGTTCCTCCTGAGTTTGTTCCTGTGGCCGTCTGTAAAACTGTCATGCGCCATATCGAGAGATTGCCGGCGCTACTTCCTTGGTGCCGATAACTAGCTTTATCGGCATCAACTTTTCCCGGGCTGCAGCCTCAGTTTGCTCACCTGGGTGATTGCGCATAATGT
>NZ_CBCPLW010000038.1:0-6024 GCF_965119515.1 Aeromonas sp. Marseille-Q7275 | reverse complement strand
AAGTTAGTATTCTCAATCAAGGTGTAAACAATGTCAGTGCTGTAGGGTTTGAGAAAGGCCTTAAGCAACTAATATTAAATCACGGTCGAAAACAAATGTCTAAATATGACTGGCATCCAGGGAAGGGCTATAACAGTGAAGTAGAAATAGATTTTTTAACACATGTTAACCCACAATGTGATGTAATAAATGCATTCAGAATTTTCTTTTCCTTGGTATTATACAAGCCAAGTCAGGCTGATGGGAAAATGAATGGTTTTAATAGACATCTGATTATGCATCTTTTAAATAATGATTTTAATGAGCCATCAAACTTCCCTAGAATAGTCTTGGCACTAACTCACATCATGTTTATTGAAAGCTTGAGAAATGAAAAGGTTCCTTTTTTTTGGCCGGGAATTGATGAGGTCGATATGGAGTTCGGTGGGTACTTACGTAAGTTAACAGATGTAGATTTCATATCTCGCAGAAAGTTACTGGACTCACTAACCACATGCGCATATTGATTCGACAGATAACACATTTATTTCATCTTGTATGTTGGGCTTCTCAGGCTCAGCACCAACCTACCGATGTGTAGGTTGTGGCTGAGCCTGTGAAGCTCAACGTTTACAGTGAAACCTCTTTTTCCCTCCCCCTCATCCCCGACCCTTCTCCCGCAAGGGGAGAAGGGAGAAAATACGCTGTCCGATTACGCTTCGCTAATCGAACCTACGTGGCTGACTATTTTTGCCGTCAACCGAATCGACATGACTGGCGATCATATTCTGGATGCTGCTTTATCCCCTCTCCCGTTGGGAGAGGGGAGGGTGAGGGGAGCATTCAGGTATTAGATGGTCAGCTCCAGCCGGTTGCCTTCGGGATCCAGGAAGGTGCTCTCGTAATAGCCGTCACCGGTCCAGCGGGGGCCGTCCAGGTGTTTCACCTCGGCGCTTTTCAGCAGCTTGAGCCGGGCGGTCATCTTGTCAACCTCCTCCACGCTGCCGAGGGAGAAGGCGAGGTGGGCCAGCCCCTGCAGCGGGTGCGGCAGAGCGAGATCCGCCGGAAACAATATGGGAGTGTGCATCAACTCCAGACTGGCGCCTCCCTCGAAGCGCACGAAGTAGGAGGAAAACTGTTTGCTCGGGTTGTGGTAGCGCTCATTGGCCTGCCCGCCAAACAGGGTGCAGTAGAATGCCTTGAGTGCCTCCAGATCCTGCGCCCAGATGGCGACGTGATGGATATGCATGGCTGGTCTCCTGTGAGTTGATACCCCCAATGCTATGCCGGGGTCTGCCCCTTCGACATGGCTTAGCCCGTCCTGATGATGTCTGAAACTGCCAATCATCTTCAGTCGATTGCGGCGCACCCGAGATCGGGTGAGTGCCAAGAGCCAACTGCGCCACGCTGAGCCGGTGTGAAACCAAGACTCGCGGGCCTGCTTATGTCGGGCATAAAGAAGAAGGCCCCCGAGTCGGGGGCCTGTCTTGATATCACCCGCAAAAGAGCGCGGACTTATTTTTTCAAAAACGGCAGCAATACCGTCATCAGCTGTTCCGGGCACTCCTCCGTGACGAAGTGACCGCATTCACCGAGCATGGCGCCCTGCAAATTCACCGCTCGTCCCTGCATCGTCTGCTGGGGTGCGTCACGGGTGGCATGATCCGCACCTATTGCCAGCACCGGCATCAGCAGTTTTTTCTCTGCCCGCTGTTTATTTTGTGCAATGGTTTGCGGAATCGCCCGGTAATACGCGAAGCCTGCCCGCAATCCGCCAGGGGAGGAATAAGCATCTATATAGGTTTGTGCTGCGACGCGATCACGACGATAGGACCAGTGGTCAAAAATAAAATTCAGATATTCCCGCTCTTTGCCGGCCGTCAGCATTTCCGGCAAGTCCTGTACCTGATTAAACATGAAGTGCCAGAGGAAAATATTGTCCTGCGGATCGACGAAGATGGACGGTGCCGGCGCCAGGCCCGGAATAACCGCTTCGGTCAATGCGATTTTCTTGATGTCGGCGGGATAATCACTGGCCAGGGCATAACCCACCCACATGCCGATGTCATGACCGACAACCGAATATTGCTTATGACCGAGCTGATTCATCATATTGTGCAATGTGGTCGCCACCGCCCCGGTATCGTAACCCGTGCTCGGCCGATCGGAATAACCGGTTCCCGGCGGATCAACCGCTATCGCCATATAGCCTTCGGCGGCGAGTCCGGTCATCACATGACGCCAGGCATACCAGGTTTGCGGCCAGCCCGGGATCAGCAACACGGGCTCCCCCTTTCCCGCCGTCACATAATGGATCTTCTGCCCCGCTACCTTGACATAGTGATGCTGAAAGCCGGCTTCACTGACCTGCGCTGTTACTGACGTCACTGCCGGGCGTTGTGTATTTGCCGCGACCGCAGTGCCCTGCAATGTGAGCAGCATGACTGCCGCCAGAGATACTCTGAAGAATGTGTTCATATCCTTTCCGTTTGAATTATCTATAAAGAATCCCCGCAGAAGGCCATAGACAAGGCGTCTGTAAGCTGGGGTGGTGGCTATTGTTTGTCGATCAACAGCGAATAGGGTAAGAGGGCGTCTCAATCTTTGTCAATCACCAAAAAATAATTCTTTGTTAGTCGACAATGAACTGGTAGCCTTGGTCTGAAATGACAGATGCGGAGAGTGTGTTATGGCTGGCAGACCAAGAGAATTTGATCGTGAAGAGGCGTTGCGCATAGCAAAAGAGGTGTTCTGGCAGCGTGGCTATCAAGGGACTTCCCTGTCTGATCTGGTGGCTGCACTGGGGATTGCTTCTGCCCGTATTTATGCCGCCTTCGGCTCAAAGGAAAATCTTTTCCGTGAGGCGATAGCGCTTTATCTGGCCGAAGAGGGGGCTTTTGCTGACGCCGCCCTGTCACAGCCGGATACCCGCCAGGCTGTCAGGCAACTGCTGGTGAACGCGGTCGAAGCCTACACCCGTGACGATAGGCCTCACGGCTGCATGGTGGTCCTGTCGCTGACCAACTATGGCCGTGATAACGAAGAGATCATGGCATGGCTGGCCGGTTACCGCCGGGAGCGGATAGAGGGCATCATTGAGCGCATCCGGCAGGGCGTTCAGTCCGGCGAACTGCCGGAAAACACCGATATACAGGGGCTCGGGGATTATGTGGCGACCGTGTTTCACGGGATCTCCATCCAGGCCCGGGATGGCGTCAGCCGGGCGCGTCTGCTGGCAATGACGGATATCGCCATGCACGGCTTCGATGTCATGACGGCCCCGCCGGTCGCGCAATAACTCGGTTGTTTCTTTCAGGAGAATTTCTGATGTCATATTCAGTGCCTTCAGCCTCGCCAGTGCGCGAGGAGTGGATATGCACCTGGCTTTCCAGCTCCCAGCCTGCATCGGGAGAGGCGTTTCCGTTTCCATCGGATATAGCGGTCATTGATGGGGATCAGACACTCCGGCAGTCACTGCGCATCAGCCTGGGCGGTCAAAAGCTGCGGCTGATCTTTTCCAATCGTTATGGTGCCCAGCCACTGGTAATAGGCGAGAGCCATATTTCCGTGCCTGATCTGTGCGGCGCAATGGCTGTCACCTTTAATGGGCAAACCGGCGCGACAATTCCAGCGGGGGGGACTCTGTGCAGTGATGAAATTCCACTGGATATCCCCTCGTTATCGGTGATCACTCTGCGGACCTATCTGCCGGAGCCGATTCCGGTCAATACCTTTCACTGGGATGCCCGTCATTTTTCGTTGCTTGAGCCGGGTAATCAGGCCGTCAGGGAAGAGGCCGGCGACGGTCAGAAAATCAGCTCCCGTTTGCTGGTTGAAAGCGTCCAGGTTCAGCCGGGATCCGCGTGCCGCACTCTGGTGGTCATCGGTGATTCCATGGTGGATGGCAACGGCGTGGAGATGGACACCTATGGCCGTTGGACAGATTTTTTGGCAGAGTGCCTTGTTGCCGACAATATAGCGGTGGTGAATGCCGGGCAGTCGGGTTCCCGGTTGCTGAAAGACGGCATCGGCATCGCCAGCCTGTCGCGTTTCGAGCGTGATGTGCTGCAGCAACCCGGTGTCAGCTGCTGTATCGTGCAGGTCGGGCTGAATGATATCGGGTTGGCGGGCACGGCACTGGATCCGGATAGTCCGGTGCCGGCGGCAACGGTGCTGATCAAGGGCTATCGGCAATTACTGCAGAGGGCGCGGGAATACCATATCCGCATGACAGGCGTCACCCTGGTGCCGCTGCGGGGAGCCGGTGAGTATGGTATTGAGCGCTTCTATCAGCCAGAAAAAGAGGTTGTCCGGCAGGCAGTGAATCACTGGATGCGCACCAGCGGGGAATTTGATGCGGTGATTGACAGCGACCTGCTGGTGCGGGATCCGGAATGCATGTCGCGGCTCGGCGCGCACTACGATGTTGGGGATCACCTTCATCTCAATCTTGAAGGACATCTGCGGGTCGCACGGTCAGTGCCGCTGGCCGTTATCCGGGGGGATTGACGGCTTTCCCCGGCGGCCTCAAGCGCCCCGCCATGTTGCGGGGCGATTCACTCAACAATAACCCCTCATATCCATCGTCTGCCTCATGTATATATGCCGCTGGCCGGGCGCTGATCCGGGGATCGACGATCTGGCCAGGCAGTGACCTTCATTTCAACAGCGCGGCCAGTCGCTGGGGCTGTGTATCAGCTCCAGGCTGGCGCCCTCGAGGCGTACCAAGCAGGAGCTGAACGGCTTGGCTTGTGGTCGCGCCCATTGGTCTGCCCGCCAAACAGGGGGCAGTGGAATGCCTTGAGCGGCTCCGGATCCTGCGCCCGGATGGCGACGTGATGGAGGTGCATGGCTGGTCTCCTGTGACTAGGCGCCCTTGATGTTATGCTGGGGCCTTCCCCTTCGACATGGCTGAGCCCGTCCTGATGATGTCCGACACTGCCAACCCCGAGCTTATCGACGTCTCCCCCGACTGCCGCGAGCAGATCTGCTGTGACAGCCTGCTGCCCGCCCTCGCGCAGGAGCGGGTCTGGCTGGCGGGCTACTCCCGCCTGCGCACCCGCTATCGCATCGAGCGCCGCCTGGCGGACGTGCACTGCTTCCTGCTGACCCTGGGGGGCGAGGGGGAGGTGCTGCTGGGGGATCGCTTCGAGCGGCTGCCTGTGGGGGAGTGGGCGCTGATCCCGGCGGGGGAGCCGCTCTGCTATCGATTGCCAGAGATGCGATTGTCAGAGACGCGATGGTCAGAGACGCAGCTACCGGAGACGCAGTGGCCCACGCCGGAGCAGCCGCAACCGACGGCTGGGGGCGACTGGGATCTGGTGTGGCTGCTGCTGCACAAGGACTCCCCCTGGGATGCCTTTGCGAGCCGCCCTCGTCTGGGCTGTACCTCCCAGCAGGGGGCACTGCTGCGCACCATAGAGAACCTCTATGCGGAGCAGGAGCGCCATCAGGACCCGCTGCTCAGTGCGCTTTTGGTGGAGCAGCTCGGTTTCTACCTGCGCCGCCTGCTGCAGAAGGGGGAGGGGCAGAGTCGCGGCGAGCGGCTGGCCCTGCGCCTGGAGCTGCTGCTCAAGGAAACCCTGACCGAGTGCTGGGACATAGGGCGGATGGCCGACGCCCTGCACCTCTCGGAGCGCCAGCTTTATCGGCTCTGTCAGCAGCACTTCGCGCTGGCCCCCATGGCGCTGCTGCAACGGCTGCGGTTGCAGCGGGCGGCGCTCCTGCTGGCGAGCCGGGCCGACTCGGTGAAACTGCTGGCCGCCCAGTGCGGCTTCAAGAACGAGTACCACTTCTCCACCGCCTTCAAGCGCCAGCACGGCCTGGCCCCGAACCACTATCGCCGGTTGCATCACCCCGCCTTCAAGGGGCGCTGAGGGCGCCCCAAAAAAGAGCGGGGCCCGAGGTCTCCCCCGGGCCCCGCACGCCACTGGCGGTGTCAGGGGCTGGCTTTTGTGCTGACGAACTCGGGGTAGGCATTGACCCCCCCCTCGTGGAGGTCCCCGCCCAGCATCTCTTCCTCTTCCCTCACCCGCAAGCCCATGG
>NZ_CBCPLW010000037.1:0-8213 GCF_965119515.1 Aeromonas sp. Marseille-Q7275 | reverse complement strand
AATTAATCAGTTGACGCTGACCCGCAGTGCCGCCGAGATGGCCAGGGGCGTCAGGGTCAGGGCCCCCACCAGCATGGCCCCCAGGATCGCCAGCTGTCCCCCGTAGGGCAACCCCATGCTCGCCGCATCGATGGCGGAGGTGGCGAAGATAAGCACCGGGATATAGAGCGGCAGCAGCAGCAGGCTGAGCAGCACGCCCCCCTTGCGCAGTCCCGCCGTCAGCGCTACCCCGACGGCGCCGAGCAGGCTCAGCACAGGGGTACCGAGCGCCAGAGTGGCCACCACGGCCAGATAGCTCTTCATGTCCAGGGAGAGCAGGATGGCGAGCAGCGGAGAGATCAGCAGCAGCGGCAGGCCGGTCAGCAACCAGTGAGCGATCACTTTCGCCAGCGCCAGCAGCCCGAGGGGATGAGGCATCAGCATCATCTGCTCCAGGGCACCGTCGCTGAAGTCGTCGCGAAACAGCCGCTCCAGGGAGAGCATGGCCGCCAGCAGGGCCGCCACCCAGATGATGCCGGGGGCGATGCGGGCCAGCAGCTGGGGCTCGGGCCCGATGCCCAGCGGAAAGAGGGTGATGACGATGAGGAAGAACCAGAGCGGGTTGAAGATGTCGGCGCGCTGGCGCAGGGCCATCAGCAACTCGCGGTGAATAAGGTGTATGACGGCGCGCAGCATGGCTACTCCTGCAACAGCGAGGTCAGGGAGAGGGTCTTGAGCCGCCCCTGCATCAGGGTCAGATCCTGATGGGTGGTGAGCACCACCATGCCCCCCCGATCCGCGTGGGTCAGGAACAACTGCTCCAGCACCCTGACCCCCTGCTTGTCGATGGCGGTGAAGGGCTCGTCGAGGATCCAGAGCGCCGGGCGCTCAGACAGCCAGAGCCTCGCCAGCGCCACCCGCCGCTGCTGCCCGGCGGAGAGCTGGCCCGCGGGATAATCCTCGAAGCCGGCGAGGCCGACCTGGGCCAGCACCTGCCAGAGATCCACGGACGCCTCGGCCGTGCCGTGCAGCTTCTGATAGAAGGAGAGGTTCTCCAGAGGGGTCAGGGTCGCCTTGACGCCGGGCTGATGGCCCAGGTAGAACAGGCTGGCATGGAACTCATCCCGGCAGTGGCGGATGTTCTCCCCGTTCCAGCACACCTCCCCCGCGAAGGGTTGGGAGAGGCCGGTCAGCAGACGGAGCAGGCTGGTCTTGCCCACCCCGTTGGGGCCTTCAATCTGCATCAGATCGCCCGAGCGCACCGCGAAGGAGAGATGTTCAAACAGGGTGCGATCTTCACGCACGCAGCTCAGATTGTTGGCTTGAAGCAGCATGAGGGTGTAATCGTTGAAAATGAGGCGGCCTGCATCTTAACACAGGATCCGGAGGCGTCTTTTCAAAGATGCCAATAATCAACAGGATTTGTGGGGGAGATCGCGCACCGGCAGAAGAAGATGTGGCAAGGGGAAACTGGAGTGACCAGGCACGGGCAGAGGAAGGGGTGGCAGGGGAAAAGTGGGGGAGATAGCGCACAAACAGCGGAAGAGGTGGCAGGGAAAAGAGGGGCGGCACATGCCTCCCCTCTCGATCTGAAGCAGGGGTCAGGTGCGACCCTTACGCAGGGAGATCAGCAACTCGGCTTCGGCCTGGGGCAACTCGCATTCGCTCATCACCTCGTCGAGATCGGCACCGAGCTCCACCATCTTGGCGGCGCGGCTGTAGAGGCGGCGCTCCGGATCCTGCAGGGTCAACTCCTGCTGGCTATCCTGGATCTTCTGCATCGCCCCTTCGGCGGATTGCAGGCGCTGACCCATGCCGATGGCACCGGTATGCAGCTCCATCATCTGCTTGCGCAGACTCTCGAGCTGCCCCTGCAGCGTCTCCATCCTGGCCTCGGACTCTCGCTGACGGCGGCGGTGACCCAATAGACCGTAGAGGGCCAGCACCAGCGCCAACAAGGACAACCCCAAGGCTGCGAATTCAATCATCAAACTGTCACCTTCCTCATCACAGGGTCCCGCTCGGCATCAGGGTGCCGCGGGCAGATCCGGGACCGCTGTTGTATCACTTTTTGACGCGCCGTTACAGGGAGCCGATATCGTCCCACTCTTCGTCGGAGAGCAGCTTGTTGAGATCCACCAGGATCAGCAGCTGACCGTCGCGGTTGCTGACACCCTGGATGAACTTGGCGCTCTCCTCGGTGCCCACTGCCGGGGCGGCGTCGATCTCGGAGGAGCGCAGATAGACCACCTCGGCCACGCTGTCCACCATGATGCCGATCACCTGCTTCTCCGCCTCTATGATGACGATGCGCGAATTCTCGCTCACATCACCGGCCGGCAGGCCGAAGCGGGAGCGGGTGTCGATGACGGTCACCACGTTGCCACGCAGGTTGATGATGCCCAGCACATAGTCGGGCGCACCCGGTACCGGGGCTATCTCGGTGTAGCGCAACACTTCCTGGACCTGCATCACGTTGATGCCATAGGTCTCGTTTTCCAATTGGAAGGTCACCCACTGCAGCACTTCGTCCTCGGCCAGATTTTGTGCAATATTGCGCTTCTCTGTCATCTTCTTGATCCTTGTATGAACCCGTCAACGGGTAAAATTAGCAATAAAACCATGGCAGTGCCGATGTTGTCAGCGGCCTTCGATGTTCACGCCTCGGCCAAGCAGCACCAAGAGCTCCCTGACGTGCAGCAGGGCACACATCTTCTCCTTGACCATGCCAGCCAGCCAGGGGCGTTTCCCCTCCTGATGGCGCCACTTCACCTGATCCCGATGCAGCAGTTCGGTGCCCTTCAACTGATGACAGGCCAGCCCCCAGGGTGATTCCCCCAGCATAATCAGATATTTGTACTCGTCTATCTCCAGATGCTGGCCCGGCATGACCCACAGGGCCGTGTCGACCACGTTCATCTTCTGCTCCCGGGAGGTCATGATCCCCTTGTACCAACCCGGCTGGCCGAACAGGGAAGTCACCTCCCCCAGCTGGTGAATGCCGCCGAGCTCGGTCAGGGGCACGGCGAAGGTCACCCCGGCCACGTCGAAGAAGAGCGCCTGAAACTCGTTGCCGGTATCCAGGTTTTCCCAGGGCGCAGGGGCAGGCTCGGGTTCCGCCGCCAGCACGGGTTCGGCCAGTGCCAGGGCGACGGGCTCAGCGATCACCGGGATCACCTCGGGCGTCACCAGGGCCACCTCGACTGGCTCGGGCTCTGCCTCGACCTCGAGCTGGAAGGGCTCGACATGCAGCTCTTCATGGCTCAGGACATCCATCTCATCCTGCACCTGGCTCACCTGGGCGAGCAGCTCGCTCAGTTGCGCCAGCCGGCTGTCGGCTTCGAGATAGGGGACCGCAGCCACCTCTGGCAAGGGGGCGGGCTGAGGCTGCAACTGCAGCACAGGGGCCGGTGCCTCCTCGTCCGGATCGTCCCGCAGCAGGAGATCATCGAGCAGCAGGGAGTGGAAATAGTCATCCATGGCCCGAACCTGGGTGGTCTCTCTCATGGCTTCACCTCCTGGGTCCGTTGACGCTCAAGCGCATCGAGATTGTTGAGCAGGGTCTCGTAGGCATAGGTGCCACGGCTGCCCGGTGCATAGATAGACGGGGGTATATGCAGCAGGCTGGCATCCCGGAATTTGGTGTCGATGGGAATGACCGCATTCCACACCGCCTCCCCATACTGCTCCTTGATGGACTGCAGCGTCATCAGGGAGGCCCGGGTACGCTTGTCGAACATGGTCGGGATCACGGTATAGCGGAACTTGTCCCGCTTGGATCGCTGCATGATCTCGAAGGTCTTCATCATCCGCTCCAGCCCCTTCAAGGCCAAAAATTCGGTCTGCACCGGCACCAGGATGCGATCGCAGGCCGCCAGCGCATTGACCATCATCACCCCCAGCACGGGCGGGCAATCGATGAGCACATAGTCATACTGACCCTGCACCCTGAGCAGGGCACGCTTGAGCACCAGCCCCATGCCTTCCCGGTTGCCCATGACCCTGTCCAGGGTCGCCAGCGTGATGGAGGCGGGCAGCAGGTGGATGTTCTCGAACTTGGTCTTCAGGGTCATCCGGTTGACCAGCTCGGCACTGGGCTTGGCCGCCTGGAACAGCTCGTAGAGGGTGCCTTCCAGCCGGTCCGAGTCAAAATCGAAATACGAGGTCAGGGAGGCGTGGGGATCGGTGTCGATCAGCAGCACCCGCTGGCCACGCTGGGCCAGAATGCCCGCCAGGGAGACGACCGTGGTGGTTTTACCGACTCCACCCTTCTGATTGGCAACCGTCCAAACAATCACTGTATCAATCCTGCCTTGTTGTTATGCGTATGCCACCACCGGGCAGCGTCACCACTCTGACGTTCTCGCTGTCGACGCTCTGTGGCGCGGCCGGAGCCGGCGTCACCGTCAGGGAGTTGACGGGGAGTCGCGGCACCCAGGCGAATCTGGATATGGCGACCACGACCTTGCGATTCTGTAACCGCCCCTGCTCGCTGCCGTTGTCGGCGAAGGGGGAGAACTCCCCATAGGCCTCGTAGGCGAGCCGCTCGGGGGCTATCCCCTTGGCCACCAGGGCACCGAGCACTGCCTCGGCGCGGGCGGCAGACAGGGTCCAGTTGGAGCGAAACATTTCGTTGTTGATCGGCTGGTTATCCGTGTAACCCCGCACCCTGACATAGTTATCGACCGGTTTCAGAATACCTGAAAGCGTATCGAGCACAGGGGCCGCATTGCTCCCCAGAAAGGCGCTGCCGCTGCGAAACAGCAGGCCGGAACTCAGCTCCACCGTCAGCCAGTTGTCATCCTTCGCCAGCTTGACCACGCCGGCATCCACCAGGGCGCCCATGGCCTCCTGGAGCTGCAGGTCTATGGTCGCAAGGGCCGTGCCGTCTTGCTGGATCGGGGTGCCCGTGATGGGGGCGCGCGAAGGCGACGATGAGGCCTGGCTCTCCAGCAGGGAAGGCGCGGCCGACACCGGGTTGTTGAGCAGGGAGTTGCCCTGCCCTTCCAGCAAGCCATCGCTGCGCGGCACTTGGTTGAAGGCCTGGGTCATGCCCTCGATGACGGCGCGGTACTGCTCCTTGTTGACGATGGCCACCGAGTAGAGCACCACGAAGAGGGCGAAGATGAGCGTCATGTAATCGGCATAGGAGACCAGCCAGCGATCGAGATGTTCTCGCCCCTGCAGGTGCAAACGATAGCGCTTGCGCATGGCTATTCCCCTTTCAGATAAGCCCGTAGCCGCCGTTCAACCTGCTGGCCGTTCTCCCCGTGGGCGATGGCCAGCAACCCTTCCAGCGTCATCTCCTGATAGAGACCGTAGTGGTAGTGGAATGCCCGCAGGCGATTCGCTATCGGCAGATAGAGGAGGTTGGCAAAGCCCACCCCGTAGATGGTTGCGACGAAGGCGATGGCGATGCCAGCGCCCAGGGTGCCCGGCTCCTCCAGATGAAACATGGCCTGGATGAGGCCTATCACGGCCCCTATGATGCCTATGGTCGGGCTGTAGCCCCCCATGGCCTCGAACACCCTAGCAGCGTGCTCGTTGCGCTCCTGTTCGATGTCGATGTCCGCCTCCAGCAGGCGGCGGATATCCTCGATGGAGACGCCGTCCACTATCATGGTGAGCCCCTGGCGGGTGAAGGGATCGCTCTCCTGTTCGGCCTGGTTCTCCAGCGCCAGCAACCCCTGCTGGCGCGCAAACTGGGCCCAGGCCTGCAGGCGCTCGGCCTGCTGCACCAGATCCAGTTGCGGCGGGAACAGCATCCAGCGCGCTTGGGCGAGGGCGGACAGCATGTACTTGCGGGGCGTCTGCAGGATGACGGCACCCCAGGTGCCCCCGACCACGATGACGAAGGCAGGGCCATCCAGCAGGGTCAGCAGGCTGCCGCCGTGCCACCATTGGGCGACGGCCACGGCGACCAGCGCCAGCACCAGGCCGAACATGCCCATGGTCAGCGGCCCAACTCGACCAGGATGCGCTGGGCCACCCTGTCCAGCGGCAGGGATTCGCTGGCTATGCCCGCCTTGGCAACCGCCTGGGGCATGCCGTAAACCACGCAGGAGGCTTCATCCTGCGCCCAGATGGTGGCCCCCTGCTCCTTGAGCAGACGCGCCCCGTCCCGGCCATCGGCGCCCATGCCGGTCAGCACGATGGCGAGCACCTTGTCGCCGTAGATCTTGGCGGCGGAGGCGAAGGTGATGTCGACGCAGGGCTTGTAGTTGACCTTGTCATTGCCCTCTATGATGCGAAGGCGAGCCCCTGGCCCGCGCCCTTCCAGCAGCATCTGCTTGCCACCTGGGGCCAGATAGGCGTGACCAGGCCTCAGCACGTCACCGTCTTCAGCCTCCTTGACCCCGATCTGGCACAGGCCGTTGAGACGGGCGGCGAAGGCCGCGGTGAAGGTAGCCGGCATATGCTGGATCAGCAATATGGGGTGAGGGAAATCTCCCGGCAGCTTGGTCAGCACGTTCTGCAGCGCCACCGGGCCTCCGGTGGAGGTGCCAATGGCCACCAGCTGATAGCTCTTGCCGCTGCGCTTGAAGCTGGCGGGCGCCGCAGCGCGAACCGGCTCGGGCTGGCGCTCAAGAGGACGCGCCGAGGCAGCGCCGAGGGCGGGGCGCACCGCAGGCTCCGGCGTCCGGGGTCTGGCGGCCGCCATCAGGAAGCGCTTGCGGGCTATCTCCCTGACGCGCTGCTGCAGCAGCTTGACGGCCTCATCCTTGTCCCGGGCTATGTCTTCGAACTTCTTGGGCAGGAAATCCAGGGCTCCGGCATCCAGTGCATCCAGGGTCGCCTTGGCCCCCTCGTGGGTCAGCGAGGAGAACATCAGTATGGGGGTCGGACACTTGGCCATGATCTCGCGCACGGCGCTGATACCGTCAAGCACCGGCATTTCGATGTCCATGGTGATGACGTCAGGCCGCAACTGCAGCGCCTTGTCTACCGCCTCCCGGCCGTTCTGGGCCGTGTCGATCACCGTCATCAGGGGGTCCTGATTGATGATCTCGCTGACCCGACGACGGAAGAAACTCGAATCGTCGACCACTAATACCTTGACTGCCATTGTTATTCTTTTAACTCCTTGGGCCAGACGCTCAGTGGCGGCGGGCATAGGCCTTGAGCAGGCTGGGCACGTCCAGGATGAGGGCGATGCCGCCATCGCTGGTGATGGTGGCGCCGGCCATGCCGGGGGTCCCTTGCAGCAGATTGTCCAGAGGCTTGATCACTACCTCTTCCTGACCGATGAGGTTGTCCACCACGAAGCCCACCTGCTGGGTGCCGATCTGGACGATGACCACGTGGCCTGTGTCCTGGCGGGCCGTTCTGCCGGCACCGCGTACCAGCCACTTGTGCAGGTAGAATAGCGGGATCGCCTTGTCACGGACTATGATGGTGAGCTGGCCATCCACCACGTTGGCCTTCTTCAGATCCAGGTGGAAGATTTCGTTCACGCAGCCAAGCGGCAGGGCGAAGGTCTGTTCACCCACTTCCACCATCAGGGTCGGCAGTATGGCCAGGGTCAGGGGGACCTTGATCTCGAGGCGGGTGCCCTTGCCCCAGGTCGAATCTATGTGCACCGAGCCATTGAGGCTGACGATGCTGGTCTTCACCACATCCATACCGACGCCACGACCCGAGATGTCGGAGATCTCGGACTTGGTGGAGAAACCGGGGGCGAAGATCAGGTTGTAGGCGTCGTTGTCGCTCATGCGCGCCGCGCTGTCGGCATCGAGCACGCCACGGCTGATGGCGATGGCTTTGAGCTTCTCCGGATCCATGCCGGCGCCGTCATCCTCGATGCAGAGCAGGATATGGTCACCCTGCTGGGAGGCGCTCAGGGTGATGGTACCCTGACGGGGCTTGCCCGCCTTCTCCCGCACGTCCGGCATCTCGACCCCGTGGTCGCAGGAGTTGCGCACCAGGTGAACCAGGGGATCGGCCAGGGCCTCCACCAGGTTCTTGTCGAGATCCGTCTCTTCACCCACCATCACCAGCTCGATCTCTTTCTTGAGGGTACGGGCGAGATCGCGCACAACGCGGGGGAAGCGACCGAAGACCTTCTTGATAGGTTGCATGCGGGTCTTCATGACCGCACCCTGCAGATCGGCGGTCACCACATCCAGGTTGGCCACCGCCTTGGACATCTCTTCGTCGTTGCTGGCGATGCCGAGGCTCACCAGGCGGTTTCGCACCAGCACCAGCTCGCCCACCATGTTCATAATGACATCCAG
>NZ_CBCPLW010000036.1:0-21939 GCF_965119515.1 Aeromonas sp. Marseille-Q7275 | reverse complement strand
TACAAGAAACCCCGCTCGATGAGCGGGGTTTTTTATTGCCTGACATTCTGTGCTTCAGCACCGATTTTCTGATGGTTCAGAGGATGCCCAGGTCATCTGATCCAAATACATGGCCCGTTGTTTACCCACTTGCTTACCTTTCGACTCTTCTACTCTCTCCACCAACCCTGATCGCCCTTGGTTATGCCTCCTGCCTATGTTCACTATTGCCGTAACGGGGGAGTGACAAGACGGGCTGGATCCATAGACTGTGAGTTTCATCGGCAAGGGAGCTGTGTATGTTGGGGATCCACGATCTGGCGTTGTTTATCGTTTCTGGCCTGCTGTTGAACATGATGCCGGGGCCGGACTCCCTGCTCATCATGCTGCGCAGTGGCTCGCAAGGCTGGCGAGCGGGCTCGGTGGCCGCACTGGGCATAGGCACGGGCACCATGGTGCATGTGCTGGCGGCGGCGCTGGGGCTGTCTGCGCTGCTGAGTGCCTCTGCCGAGCTGTTCGCCGTCATCAAGCTGATGGGGGCGCTCTATCTGGTCTATCTGGGGATTTCCCTGCTCAGGCAAGGAGCAAGCTCATCCGTTGCGAGCGAGCCCGCGGTATCGCTGCCAGCGCTCTCTTATGGGCGGATCTTTCGGCAAGGCCTGCTCACCAATGTGCTCAACCCCAAGGTAGCGCTCTTCTTCCTCGCCTTTGTGCCTCAGTTCATCGCCCCCGATGCGCCGCAGAAGGCGCTGGCGTTTATCGTGCTGGGCTGCATCTTCAACCTCAACGGGATGATCTGGTGCCACCTGCTGGCCTTCTCGACCGCCTATGCGAGTCGCAAGGTGCGCCTGCCTGCCCGGCTGGGGCGCTGGCTCAATCGCCTGATGGGGGGGCTGTTCGTGGGGCTCGGCATCAAGCTGGCCGCGGAGTAAGGCGCTGTCAGGAACGTCTGCCATAGAAAAAGGCGTATCCCATCGCTGGGATACGCCCTTATCTGCACTGCAGCAGGCTGACTGGAATCAGTTCATGCCGTAGCGCTTGAGTTTCTTGCGCAGGGTGCCACGGTTGATGCCCATCATCACGGCGGCGCGAGTCTGGTTACCACGGGTGTACTGCATGATCACGTCCAGCATGGGGGCTTCGACTTCGGAGAGAACCATATCGTACAGATCAATCACTTCCTGACCGTTCAACTGGGCCAGGTAGTTACGCAGGGCCTGTTGCACAGAGTCACGCAGGGGGCGCTGGGTCGGCTCGGCAGCGTGATTGTGAGTAGTTGTTACCAATGCATCAGAAGTCAGGGTTTGTTCGAACATATTCGGTCGGCTCTTTAGTTATGCGTTAACCTAATCCATCGAAATACATTTCAAGCGCGTTCAACTGTGCGTCTGCACAATCCAGGGCATTGAAGTGCTTACGGAATTCTCGGCCCGTCTCTTCTTCATCCAGATACCAGCCCACGTGTTTACGGGCAATACGCGCTCCCAGATATGCACCGTAAAACTGGTGCAGGTTGGTAACATGCTCGTTCATCAGGGTGCGAACCTCTTCCCTGTCGGGAGGCGGCAGCTTGGTGCCCGTCTCAAGAAAATGACGGATTTCCCGGAAAATCCAGGGTCGTCCTTGCGCAGCACGGCCGATCATCACGGCGTCGACGCCGGTATAGTCGAGGACATACCGGGCCTTCTCCGGGCTGTCTATGTCGCCATTGGCGACAACAGGAATCGATACGGCCTGCTTAATCGCCCTGATAGTGTCGTACTCCGCCTCACCCTTGTAGAGGCAGGAGCGGGTACGACCATGCACGGCAAGGGCCGCGATACCGCAATCTTCGGCGATTCGGGCGATCTCCTCGCCATTGCGGTTATCCGGATCCCATCCTGTGCGGATCTTCAAGGTGACAGGTACCTCTACTGCATTCACCACGGCCTGGCAGATGGATCTGACCAGATCGGGTTGACGCAGCAGGGCGGAGCCTGCCAACTTTTTATTCACTTTTTTTGCCGGACATCCCATGTTGATGTCGACGATCTGAGCGCCCTGCTCCACGTTGTAGCGGGCAGCAAACGCCATCATCTCGGGGTCGGCTCCGGCAATCTGGACCGATCGCAGTCCGGTTTCGGCAGAGTGGCCCATTCTCATCCTGGTTTTCTGGGTATCCCAGACATCCGGGTTGGCCAGCAGCATCTCGGAAACGGCCATGCCTGCTCCCAAACGTAAACAAAGTTCACGAAATGGTCGGTCTGTTACACCGGCCATGGGGGCCACGATCAAGGGAGTTTCAAGCGTGTGGGGACCTATCTGCATTCCACGGTTACCATCGGCTTAGGGCGGCGTATATTACGCATTTTTTAGTCAGGAGAAAAGGTTAGTATTTGAGCGTCAGCCATTTTTTTCTGAAAAAAACGTCGCGCCAAGGCTTGCAAATTCAGGAGTGCTTGAAAATCAGACATATTGTCTGGGACCATGGTCAGGGTCAAATGAGTGAGGGACTCGGTGATTTGGCAGTCTCTTTCCGGCGCCTGTTTACGCTATGATAGCGAGCCTGAATCGAGCAAAGGCTCCACACAATTTTATTACAAACATAAATTGGGGATGTATGACGTCAAGGTTCATCAAATTGCTCTGCCCGGGCCTGCTGGGAGCCATGCTGGGCTCGGCGCAGGCGCAAACCGTCAGCTTCACCGAGGCCTGGAGCCGGGTCATCCAGCAGGATGACGGCCTGGCGGCGGAGCAGGCCGGGGTGGCGCGGGCAGAGCAGCTGCGCGAGGCGGCCAAGGGCATGTACCTGCCCAAGGTGGATGTGGGGGCCAGCTATACCCACCTCGATCAGCCGATGGAGCTGGACATGCTGGATCTGAACCCCATCGCCAATCACCCGGAATTCGGCAAGGTGCTGGGCCCCGTCATGCAGGCGCTCAACCTCAGCCCCAGCGACTTCGTCACTCCCCTCACCAAGCAGAACGTGGTGACCAGCTCGGTCAAGATGCTGTGGCCCCTCTTCACTGGCGGGCGCATCGATGCGGCCCAGGACATCCGCCAGGCGCAGGTGAGCGAGGCACAGCAGTTGCTGGTGCTCAAGCAGCAGTCCACCTTCGAGAGCCTCTCCCAGACTTACTTCGGCGTGGTGCTGGCGGCCCAGGTGGTGCAGACCAAGCAGGAGATCGAGCAGGGGCTGGCCCACCATCTGGATCATGCCAAAAAGCTCGAAGCCCAGGGCCAGATAGCCAAGGTCGAGCGACTCTCCGCCCAGTCGGCCTATGACAGGGCACGCATCGATACCCAGAAGGCGCGGCGCAGCCTGGAGATAGCCCAGCTGGCCCTAGGCCACATGCTCAAGCTCAAGCAGGCGGAGCCCAACACCCGGCTCTTCATCAACGAGGGGATGCCGCAGCTCACCCCCTTCGTGGAGGAGACCCTGGCGGTGCACCCCGGCCTCAAGTTGCTGGCGGCCAAGAAGGAGCAGGCCCAGGGCATGATCAAGCTGGAGAAGGGCAAATACGCCCCCGAGCTCTTCCTGTTTGGCAACTACAACCTCTATGAAGATGACTCCATCGTGTCCAAGACCACGCCGGACTGGCTGGTCGGGGTCGGGGTCAGCATGCCGCTGGTGAGCCGCGACGGCCGCTCCGAGACGGTGCAGGCGGCCAAGAGTGCCGAGCTGCAGGTCAATCTGCTGCAGGCCAAGACCCGTCAGGATCTTGAATTGCTGGTCGAGAAGACCTGGCGCGAGGCGGCGCAGGGGCTGGAGGAGTATCATGCCCTCTCCTCGACCCAGGCCCTTGCGGAGGAGAACGTGCGGCTGCGGGACAAGGCATTCGGCCAGGGACTCTCCACCTCCCTGGATGTGGTGGATGCCCAGAGCCAGCTGGCCGGGGTCAAGACCCAGCGCGCCGCCGCAGCCTACCAATACGTGGTCTCCCTGGCCCGCCTGCTGGCGCTCTCGGGGCAGATGAACAGTTTCAATCAATATCAGCATGGTCAGGCGATAGAGGTGAATTCATGACTTCGACCCAGCAGGTCCATCTGTCCATCACTGTGTCGACCGCCAAGGGTCGCCCTTTTGTCGAGGTGAATTCATGAGTCATCCCCCCATCAAGAAGAAGATGAGCCAGGGCAAGCCTTGGTTGCTGCCACTTGCCCTGGTGCTGCTGGTCATCTGGCTGGGCTGGCGTTTCTGGCTGGCCTATCAGCCGGAGCCGGTGCGCCTGCAGGGCCAGATTGAGGCGCAGCAGTACTCTGTCTCCTCCAAGGTGGCGGGGCGCATCGACGAGGTGCTGGTGAAGAAGGGAGATCAACTGGCCAAGGGTCAGCTGGCGTTCACCCTGGCGAGCCCCGAGATCGAGGCCAAGCTGAGCCAGGCCAAGGCGGGTCAGGCGGCCGCTGGTGCCATGGCGCAGGAGGCCGAGAAGGGGGCGCGGGCCCAGCAGATAGCCGCGGCCAAGGATCAGTGGCAGCAAGCCAAGGCGGCCGCCCTGCTTCGTGGCAAGACCTATGAGCGTATCGCCAGCCTGCATCGGGACGGCGTCATGCCGCTGCAAAAGCGTGACGAGGCCTGGACCGCCTGGCAGGCGGCCAAATACAGCGAAGGCATGGCCTGGCAGCAATACCAGATGACCCTGGAAGGGGCGCGGGAGGAGACCAAGGTCGCGGCGCGGGAGCAGGCCAAGATGGCGGCAGGCGGGGTGGCCGAGGTCGAGGCCTATCTGGCCGATACTCGCATCGCCAGCCCGCACGAGGGGGAAGTCGCCCAGGTGCTGCTGCGCAGCGGCGAGCTGGCGCCCCAGGGCTTCCCTGTGGTGACCCTACTCGACATGAAGGATGCCTGGGCCCAGTTCCATGTACGCGAGGATCTGCTGCCCCGTTTCCCGGTCGGCACCGAGTTTGATGCCCGCATCCCGGGCCTTGGCGATCAGACGGTGCGCTTCAAGGTGTCCCATGTGGCCGCGATGGGGGATTTCGCTACCTGGCGAGCCACAGACACCCGTCAGGGGTTCGACATGAAGAGCTTCCAGGTGGAGGCGCGCCCCTTGCAACCGGTTGAGGGGTTGCGGGTTGGCATGAGCGTGTTGGTCGAACTCTGATGGGACGCGAATGGCGGCTGCTGTGGCAAGACCCCTTCAGCCGGGCCCTGACCAGCTGGATCCCGCTGCTGCTGATCGGGCTCTTGTGCTGGATCTTCTCGGCGGGGCTGGCGCGGGATCTCAAGGTGGGTCTGGTGGATCTGGATCGCAGCACCCTCTCCCGCCAGCTCGCATTTTCGCTGGATGGCTCGGCCGGGCTCAAGATAGCGCAGCAGTTTGACACCATAGACGAAGGCGCCAGGGCGCTGCGCGGAGGGGACATCTATGCCCTGGTGGTGATCCCCAACCACCTGGAGCGGGATGCCAGGGAGGGCACCCAGCCCAGGGTGACAGTGTTCAACAACGGCCAGTTCATCCTGATCGCCAAGCTGGTCAACGCGGCCCTGGCCCAGGCGGTGGGCACCCTCAACGGTCAGGTGGGCGTGCTCTCGGCCATGGCCGACGGCAAGGCGCTGCCCGGGGCGCTGGGGCAATCCGTGCCCATAGCGAGCCAGGTGACGGCGCTCTACAACATCAACTCCAGCTACGCCCAGTTTTTGCTGAGTGCCCTGCTGCCCGCGGTGTGGCAGATCCTGGTGGTGCTCTATGGCCTCAATGCCCTGGCCCGCACCGATCGACTCGGCCTGGACTGGACCACCAGAGGGGTCTGGTTCGGCCTCTGGCGCACCCTGCTGCCCCATGTGCTCATCGGGTGGGGGTGGGGGCTGGCGTGGAGCCTGCTGCTGTTCAAGGCGCTGGGTTATCCCATGCAGGGGAGCTGGCTGGTGCTGACGTTGGGTCTGGGGCTGGCCTCGGCTGCCTGTGTCAGCATGGGAGCCTTCTTCTACGGCATCATCCGGGATCCGGCCCGGGCGCTCTCCCTGGCGGGCGCCTACACGGCGCCTGGGTTCGCCTTCATGGGGGTCACCTTCCCGGTCAGCGCCATGGGGGATGTGGCCCAGTTCTGGCGCAGCCTGCTGCCCATCTCCCACTATGTCGAACTGCAGATAGGCCAGACCAACTACGGCCAGCCGCTGACGGCGGCCCTGCCCCAGTTCGGCGCCCTGCTGCTGTTCCTGCTGCCGCTGCTGCTGGTCGTGCGGCGCTATCAACCCCAGGCCCATGCTGCCCGCCAGCTGGCCACCAAGGAGCCTGAATCATGATGGGCTTCTGGGATCTGGTGCGTCTCGAGTTGCGCACCCTGCTGGCGGACAGGGCCATCATGCTGACCTTGTTTGGCGGCGTCTTCTTCTACTCCTTCCTCTATCCGCAGCCCTATCTGCATCAGCTGCCTCGCGAAGAGGCTGTGGTGGTGGTCAACGATGACGGCAGCCAGCTCTCCCGTCAGCTGGAGTTCATGGCCGATGCGACGCCCCAGGTGAAACTGGTGGCTCGGGTCGACAGCCTGACACAGGCGCGGGAGTGGATGCTGACCGGCAAGGCGAGCGGCATACTGCACATTCCCCGTCACTTCTACCGGGATCTGATGCTGGGCAAGAGCGTTACCCTGGGTTATGCCGGCGACGCCTCTTACTTCCTGGTCTACGGCACCATAGCCGAGGGGCTGGCCCAGGCCGGAGGCACCCTGGCCGCTCAGGTCAAGGTGGCCCGGCTGCTGAGCCACGGCGAGGCGCTGCCCCAGGCGGCCATGGGCTGGAATGCGGTCGGGCTCAACGTGGTGCCGGTGTTCAACCCGTCCATGGGCTATGTGAACTACGTGGTGCCGGCGGTCTTCGTGCTGATCCTGCATCAGGTGCTGCTGATGGGCACCGGCATTCTGGGGGCGACCCAGAACCAGCGAAGCGGGCGAGGGGAGCACGGCTATTGGCAGCAGGCGCCCGTGCTGGCGTTGCTGCTGGCCCGCACCCTGGTGGTGGGGGGGCTGTTCGTGCTGCCGGTGATCTACTTCTTCGGCTTCTGCTTCGACCACTACGGCATAGCCCGCACCGCAGAGCCGGCCGCCTTGTGGCTGTTCACCCTGCCCTTCCTGCTGGCCACCACCTGGCTGGGGGTGGTGCTGGGGGCTCTGTTTACCCGGCGCGACCTGCCGACCCAGGTGGTGCTCATCTCCTCGCTGCCGCTGGTCTTCCTCGCCGGCTTCATCTGGCCGCTGGAGCTGATCCCGACCCCCCTCAACTGGCTGGCCCAGTGGGTGCCGAGCACGCCGGCCATAGAGGGATTCCTGCGCCTGAACCAGATGGAGGCCGAGTTCAGCCAGGTGTCGCGCTACTGGTGGCAACTCTGGGGGCTGGCACTGCTTCATGGCGGCCTCGCCTGCCTGCTGCTGCGCTGGCGTCAGCGGTCGCTGCCGGTTGCCAACCCGGTGGCAACCGACACGGCCGCCAGCCAGGCGAGATAACGCGGTGGCTAGAGAGTGTGAAACGGTCAGCCCAAGGGCTGACCGTTTTTGTATGCGCTGGCTTGGGTTGTGGATGGCTCAGGCGCGATGGAGCTCGGGATCGCCGATGGCGTAGATCTGCCCCAGCGCAGCCTCGTCGGCCAGCAGGCGCAGCCCATGGGCGGCCACATCGGCGCGGCGCACCAGTCCGTGTACCTCCTTGCCCTGGCTCAGCTCGGCACGACCGGTGGCCTCCCCATCCTGCAAGCCGGCCGGCCTGAGGATGGTCCAGTCGAGCGCGCTGGTCTGCAGCCAGCTCTCCGCCAGGCTCTTCAAGCGCACCTCGTGACCAAACGCCGCCCTGGCCCGCTCGGGCAGGTATTGCCAGCTGTCACCGCAGCCGAGGGAGGTCACCAGCAGCAGGCGGGTGAGCCCGGTCTGCTCCATGGCGTCGATGACGTGGCGATTGCCCTGATAATCCACTGGTTGCGGCTGACGGAAGCTACCGAGGGTGGAGACGACCCGGGCACCCGGGCCCGCTTGCGCGCAAGCCTGCTGCACGGCGGCCGGATCCAGCGCATCCCCTTCGATGGCTTCGACCCCCAGGGTGCGCAGCTCTGCGGCCATCGCCGGGTTACGGACCAGGGCCAGGACCCTGTGACCCTGGCGCAGGGCGTGTTCGGTGAAGGCGCGGCCCAGCCCGCGGCTGGCTCCGAAGATGAGTGTGGTTGGCATTGTGCTGCTCCCTGTGGCGAAAGGGTCAGCCTAAAGGGTTGGCATGGCGCTGTAAATGAGAGTTGTTTTTATTTAAGGCGGGGAAATGCGGCGAGCTCGGGCTAGTGGCCCGGGCTCGCACAGGATCAGCCGTTGTAGTGGCCTATGCTGGGGCGACGACTGGGGCCGCTCAGGTGAATATCCACCGGGTTGAACGCCTTGATCGCTTCGAAGCTGAAGTCACCTATGGCCTGATGCAGGCTCTGGGGACTGTGGTTGGTGATGATGATGACGCTCTTCGAGAGGTTGCGGCGGCGGCGCAGCAGGTGGCCGAGGAAGCTGGACTGGCTCTCCGCCATCTTGGCGCGGTTGGCCGCCACTTCGTCGATGATCAGCAGATCCACCTCTTCCAGGGCGCGGCGGTACTGGTTGCGCTCCTCCTGATCCTGGATGACGTTGAAGAAGAGTCTGTCCACGACGGAGGCCCACTGCTGGAAGATCACCGATTTCTGATGGCGCTCGATCAGCTCGTGGGCCACGGCGCCCGCCAGGGTGGACTTGCCGGTGCCGTAGTCGCCATAGATGAGCATGCAGCCACCGCCGCTCTTCTCCCAATGCTCGAAGCCGCTGATGAAGTAGCGGGCCGTCTCTATGGGGTATTGCAGCGCGGGGTCGCCGGCATCCATCTTCTCGAAGATCCAGTCCGGGTTGAGGTCGGCCTGGGCGATCAGCTTCTGGATCCGCTCCTGGCGCGCCGCCTTCTGCAGTTCGCGCACCTCGGCATTGGCCTTGGCGTCGTACTCCTTGCGCAGGGTCTCGTAGTCGTACTGGCCGCCGCCGGTCTGGGCCTGCAGGCGACGGATGCGCTCGAGCAGGCCGCCCACGTGCTGGCTCAGCTCGGGATCGTGCACGCGATGATCCTGTTTGGCCTTGGCGATCCTGCGGCGCTTGGCCTCGATCTCTTCCAGCTCCTGGCGCAGCGGGTCGTGCGGATCTGTCATGGGATACTCCTTCTGCTGGGGCTGGGGTGACAAGGGGTTAATAGTGCCTGCTGCGGGCATCCGGGATCAATCATTGTCCGGCTCCTCGGTCTGGGCCAGCCGCTTGGCGGCCTCGATCATCTCCTGCGCCCGCTTGCTCGGCCCCGAATCGACGGGGGCTGGGGTGACCTGCTGATAACCGGCCACCTCGGTCGGCTGGCGCCTTGTGTATCGCCGGCTCTTGAGGGTCCGGATGAACTTCAGCATCCACTGATGCTGGGAGTCGAACACCTCGGGGCGACCCAGCCAGTAGGCGATGAACTCCCCCAGATCCTCTTCGCTGTAGCTGGCATCGATCACCCCGCACAGGCGGGCGAGGGCGGGCAGCTCTTCGTCCGGCCGCCAGTGCAGATGCATCTGGAACGGCCGCTCCGGCAGCGGGCTGCGCACCCGCTGGCTCAGCAGGGGCAGCTGGAAGGGGCACTGATGGTAGTGCTCACTGTCCGCCTGTGCCTCGACCTGCAACAATTCGGCCTCCATCAGCTCATCGAGCAGTTCGGTGAGCTGGCGGGCATTGACCTGATAGCAGAACCCGCTGGGATTGCCCGGATCGACCACCGCCAGGGCGCGCCCGAGTTCGGGATAGTTGAGCCTGGGCAGCCGATTCTCCAGCACCAGCCGGCGCAGCTGCAGGGTATAGAGGCTGCGTGCCGGGTGGGAGAGTCTGGGATGGGCGAGGGCGCTGTATTCGGCTGGCGTCATGGTCTGCTTCACGATCTGGAGTGGGGGGCATTATCCCTCATGGCGGGGTCGCATACAATTCACTGTGCCCATGGATGGCTGCCTGATGATGCCGCGGTGCCCCTTCATCCCGTGGTGAATGGGGCGCAGCCCTCCCGTTTGGCAGGGAAGCGGCATAAATTGCTGACAAAATAATCAGTCCATTTCAAATGCTTGGATGGCTGACTGGCCATTTGAAGGGGCTACCCGGCAATATTGGGTGGCGAGATGGCGCTCCCATGATCTAGGCTTAGTGCTCAAATAACCGTTTGACTAATAAGAGCTTTGTCAAGATGTCAAAAGCCGGACTACGGATCTTGGTGGTGGAGGATGAAGCGGTTTTTCGCCACTCGCTGGTCACTTATCTCGAGCATGATGGGGCCTGTGTCTTTCAGGCCGAAGATGGAATCGAAGGGCTCTCGGCAGCCGCACTCTATCACCCCGATATCGTGTTATGCGATCTGAACATGCCCAACATGGATGGGCATGAGGTGATCGCCTGCCTCGCTGCCCGCTACCCCGAGGTGCCTGTCATCGTCATCTCGGGTCAGGACCAGATGGCCGCCATCGAGCGGGCGTTGCGGGCGGGGGCGAGCGACTTCTTCATCAAGCCGGTGGATGACTATGGCCAGATCCGGCGCAGCATAGATCAGTGCCTGACGAGCAACGCCCACCAGAGCCAGCAACTGGAGCTGATGGAGCACATCGACTTCTTCCGGGCCCACGATCTGGCGTCCAGCCGCCTGCTGGCCTGGCTGGCACCACCTGGCATGCAGGAGTGGGGGCCCTGGCAGGTGACATTCGCCGGCATGGGCAATCTGTTCATTCCCGACACCTTCAAGCTGGACGACAAGCTGCTGGTGCTGGTGATGGAGCTGCCCATCCTGGGGGTGGATGCCGCCTTCTGCGGCGCCCTGGTGCGCTCCTTGATGAACGGGCCCTATCGCCAATACCAGCAGCAGGAGAGCCAGCTGCTGACCCAGCCCCACAGGTTGCTCGACTACCTCAATCTGCAGCTGCTGGAGTCGGGTCTGCGCCACTCCTTTTCCATGGCGGCATTGCTGTTCGATCAGGAAGACGGACTGGTGTTTGCCAATGCGGGCCTCACCTCCCCCCACTGGCTGATGCGCTCGGGGGGATTGCCGCTCGGGCTGATGCGCAGCAGCCGCTATGGGTTGCACAAGCGCAGCTGGCACGAGCCCTTCGAGCTGCAGTTTCGCAGCGACAATGGCAGCGCCCTGAAGATGCAGGTTCGTCATCACTGAGGCCGGCTTTAGAGCCGAAACAAACAGGGCGCCCAATGGGCGCCCTGTTTGCGTTGTGCAGTCGGACCGATTAGACGGCGGCGGATTGCAGCTTCTTGTCGTGCTCGTCGGCCTCTTTGGCAGGGCCTTCGGCGCCGTGCATCCAGTAGACCAGGCGGTTCGCCATGGTCAGCAGGATCAGGGCGCTGATCACGGCGGCCAGGGCGATGCCACCGAAGATGGCGATCGGACCCGCTTCACCGACGAAGGAGCCGATGAAACCGGCGGCATAGTTGGCCAGAGCGACGAAGCCGAACCAGGCACCCATCATCAGGGAGGCCAGGCGCAGCGGTGCCAGCTTGGTGACCATGGAGAGGCCGATGGGGGAGAGGCAGAGCTCGCCCAGGGTGTGGAACAGGTAGGCACCGACCAGCCAGAACATGGAGGTCTTGACCGCCTGATCGCCACCTTGCTCCAGCACGGCACCGATCATGAAGAGGAAGCCGACGGCCAGGAACAGCAGACCCATGGCGAATTTCACCGGGGAGTTTGGTTCCTTGCTGCCGAGCTTGATCCAGATGGCGGCCACAATCGGGGCGAGCGTGATGATGAAGAAGGGGTTCAGGGACTGGAACCAGGCGGTCGGCACTTCGAAGCTGCCGATCATGCGGTCGGTATATTCCTGAGCGTACAGGTTCATCAGACCACCGGCCTGCTCGAAACCGGCCCAGAAGATGATAGTGAACAGACCCAGCACCAGGATGACCTTGATGCGATCCACTTCCTGCTTGGTCAGCGGGGCCTTCTGCTCCTTGGAACGCTGCTCTGCGGCGCGCTGGGCAGCCGGCACGCGGCCGATGTCGCCGAGGAAACGCTGGGCCATGGTGGCTTGCACCACCAGAGAGAGCAGCATGCCGATACCGGCGCTGACGAAGGCAGCTTGCCAGCCGTAGGCGGTGGCGGCGGCACCACAGATCACCCCTGCCAGCAGGGAGCCCAGGTTGATGCCCATGTAGAAGATGGTGAAGGCACCGTCACGACGGTGATCACCTTCCTGATACAGGTCGCCCACCATGGTGGAGATGTTCGGTTTGAACAGACCGTTACCCAGGATCAGCAAGCCAAGGCCCGCGTAGAAGACGGTGTTGACCATGTCCGGGAACATGGCGTGGGGCAGGGCCAGGGTAAACTGACCCGCGGCCATGAAGATGGCACCGATCAGGATGGCGCGGCGTTGACCGAGGAAGGTGTCGGCCAGCCAGCCCCCGATGATCGGGGTGATGTAGACCAGACCGGTATAGATGCCGTACAGCTTGAGGGCGTCGGCCTGGGTCCAGCCCATGCCGCCGTTGGCCGTCATGTCGGTCAGATAGAGGACGAGCACGGCACGCATGCCGTAGTAGGAGAATCTCTCCCAGAGTTCGGTACTAAAGAGCAAAAAGAGCCCTTTAGGGTGACCTAAAAAGGTCCCTTTGGACGGGTTATTCATTGGAACTTCCACCTGTGTCTTATATTTTTTTAGAAATTTTATGCAAGGGCTAGGAACAAGCCATATTCCTTATAAAACAAGCAGGATTGAATTACAACGAGAGCTTTTGACGATATTTTATCTATCAATGGTTGAATTTTGTTTATAAAATGAAAGGGCATCGAATGATGCCCAGTCTTTTATTCTGTATGTTGCGTGAATTTTCAGCAATTACAACTGTTTGACGAACTGCTTGAGCCAGGCGGTAAATTCGCCGTCCAGTTCGCGGTGGCGCACCGCATATTCCACGTTGGCTTTCATGTAACCCAGCTTGCTGCCGCAATCGTGGCTGCGACCCTTCATGAAGTAGGCATTGACCTGCTCCTTCTCCATCAGCATGGCGATGGCATCGGTCAGCTGGATCTCGTCGCCCGCCCCGGCGGGGGTCTTCTCCAGCAAGGGCCAGATGTTGGCGGAGAGCACATAGCGGCCGACCACGGCCAGGTTGGAGGGTGCCTCGTCGCGCGGCGGCTTCTCGACGATGGCCTGCATCGGCAGTGACATGCCGGCGCTCAGGGCCTCGCCCTTGATGTCGGCGATACCGTATTTGTCCACTTCGCTCTCGGGGACGGCTTCCACCATGATCTGGCTGATCTGGTCCGCCTCGAACATGTGTACCATCTCGGCCAGGTTGTCCTGTTTGAGATCGCTCGCCACCTCGTCGATCAGCACGTCAGGCAGCAGCACGGCGAAGGGGTTATCCCCGATCAGCGGGCGGGCGCACAGCACCGCATGGCCCAGGCCCTTGGCCTCGCCCTGGCGCACGTGCATGATGGTGACGTCTTTCGGGCAGATGTGCTGCACCTCTTCCAGCAGCTGACGCTTGACCCGCTTCTCCAGGGTCGCCTCCAGCTCGAAGCTCTTGTCGAAATGGTTCTCGATGGAGTTCTTGCTGGAGTGGGTCACCAGGATGATCTCCTTGATGCCGGCGGCGATGGCCTCGCGCACCACATACTGGATCAGCGGCTTGTCGACCACCGGCAGCATCTCTTTGGGGATGGCCTTGGTGGCGGGCAGCATGCGGGTACCCAGACCGGCAACGGGGAGGACGGCCTTGCGAACAACGAGGGGTGTCTTTTTCATGGAATGAGTCCGAGGATACTAAGTGCGCTCATGATACCCGAAGAAAAATAGGGCAGCCACAGGCTGCCCTCAGGATGACAGGGATTCAAACCGGTTACTTGACGATAATCATGTCCCGGTTCGCATCCAGGGTGGCGGGCCCTATGCCGCTCACCTCCGCCAGCTGATCCACAGTAGTGAACTTGCCCTGCTTCTCGCGGTAATCGACGATGGCTTGCGCCTTCTTCTCGCCAACGCCCTTCAGCGCTGCGAGTTCATCGGCACTGGCGGTATTGAGGTTGATCTTGCCGGCCTCCTTGGCGCTGGTGGCCACGGTGGCCGGCTTGGCAGCCGGCTTGTCGGCGGCCAGCAGAGGCTGGCTCAACAGGGGCAGACAGCCCAGCAGCAGGGCGGCGATCAGAGTCTTTCGGTTCATGGCTTCATGTCCTTATGTTGCGTTAATCGCACATTTATCATTAGTCGTATTGCGCCACTTTTTGTCTGTCAGAACTAGCAAGGAATAACTCAGGCAAATCGGCTATAAGCTGGATACCTCCTCCTCAGTTACACTGGCTAACCATTTGAGCGAGATGTCTTTTCCATGTTCTTACCCGCCATTTCCGCACTGGAGCCCATCGCCCGCGCCGCCGGTGACGCCATCCTGGCCATCTACCGTCAGCCCTTCGCGGTGGAGTACAAGCAGGACGAGAGTCCGCTCACCGCCGCCGATCAGGGAGCGCACGAGGTGATAGTGCAGGCGTTGGCCCGCTTGACGCCGGATATTCCCGTGCTGTCGGAAGAGTCGGACGCCGAGACGATGCAGGCACGGCGCGGCTGGTCCCGCTACTGGCTGGTGGATCCGCTGGATGGCACCAAGGAGTTTGTCTCCCGCAACGGCGAGTTCACCGTGAACATTGCGTTGATCGAGGAGGGCAGGCCGGTCTGGGGACTGGTCTATGCCCCTGTGCTGGACAAGCTCTGGTATGGCGGCAAGGGGGTCGGGGCCTGGCGTGTTGCCGATGGCCAGCATGAAGTCATTCAGACCCGCCCCCATAAGGAGGGGGAAGCATGGCGGGTAGTGGGCAGTCGCAACCACCTGTCGCAGGCCACCCTCGACTATCTGGCACCGTTTGGCGAGATAGAGCTGGTCTCCATGGGCAGCTCACTCAAGTTCTGCATCATCGCCGAAGGGGGCGCCGAGCTCTATCCGCGCCTCGCCCCTACCTGCGAGTGGGACACGGCGGCGGCGCAGGCGGTGCTGGAAGGAGCGGGTGGGTCCGTGACCCAGCTCGATGGCTCAGCGCTTGCCTACAACAAGCCGGATATCCTCAACCCCTGGTTTGTGGCGCGGGCCTGATTGCCGCTGCCAGGGCGTGCAGATGTAAAAAGGCCGGACAGTGTCCGGCCTTTTGCATTCTCGCGCTCAACATGATGCGAACCGGGCCCGGTTCAGAACACCTTCTTGAACGGCTTGATGGTCACCCTGGCATAGACGCCAGCCGCCACATAAGGGTCGGCATCGGCCCAGGCCTTGGCGTCGGCCTGGCTGGAGAATTCGGCGATGACTGTGCTGCCGGTGAAGCCCGCATCGGCCGGGTCCTCGGCATCTATGGCCGGATTGGGGCCGGCCGTCAGCAGGCGCCCCTCATCTTGCAGCGCCTGCAGACGGGCGAGGTGGGCAGGGCGAGCCAGCTTGCGCTGGGGCAGGCTGCCGGCGACATCTTCGGAGTAGATGAGATACCACATGAGAGGGTCCTTTTCTGATTGCGGTTATTTTTTCTGTTCTGCTTTTTGCTCGGCCGGCATGTGGCGATAGAGGTAGACGCCGCTCAGCAGGGTGAACACCAGCGTCATGCCCAGCAGGCCGAAGACCTTGAAGTTGACCCACATCTCCTGGGAGAGGTTGAAGGCCACGTAGAGGTTGAGCAGGCCGCAGAGGGCGAAGAAGCCGACCCAGCCGAGGTTGACCTTGTCCCAGACGCGGTCGGGGGCTTGCAGCTCCTTGGCCAGCATCTGCTTGATGAGATTCTTGCCAAAGCCGTAGCGGCTGATGAGCAGGGCCAGGGCAAAGAGTGCATTGATGACGGTCACCTTCCACTTGATGAAGGTGTCGTCGTGGAAGAAGACGGTGAGGCCGCCGAAGAAACCGACCAGCAGGAAGGTAAACAGCTGCATCTTTTCGACCTTGCGATACCGCACCCAGCTGTAGAGCAGCTGGAGACCGGTGACGACCACCAGGGCGCCGGTGGCGGTGTAGATGTCGTAGAACTTGTAGACCGCGAAGAAGACGATCAGGGGAATGAATTCAATAAACTGCTTCATGCTGGGCTCTAACCTCAAAATTTCACTCAGTGTACCTGCCCGTTAGGCAACGGCAAATGAATAAGACCGTTCATTTAGTATGCAGTTCCCCGCTGCGGGGTCGCCACCCTAAGGATGGCACTTGCTGTCCTATGCCACAGATCCCGGTTGTTCTGCCTGGTCGAACAGCTGGCTGGCAACGAGGCTGCCGAGCCGCAGCTGGTCATCCAGCAAGTTACGGATATGGTGCTCCTCGATGAGGGGATTGAGCAGGACGGCGCGCAGCAGGGTGAGCGGCTGTGCGCCGTAGCGGCTCACCGCCCGCTGGGTGCGGGAGACGAAGCTGTGCCCCTCGGCGCGCTGGGCCTTTTGCAACGCCACGTTGAAGGCGTTGATCTGCTCGTTGGCCGCCTCGTCCAGGGCCTTGCCCTGCAGGTGGGGCGGAATGCAGCGATAGGAGAGCAGGTTCATCACGGGGGCCGACATCAGCTCGAAGGCGGGGTGGGCATCGATGAGCTCAGCCATCCGCCGCGCCCTGTCGTAATTGGCGTCGATAAGCTGGGCATAGCCCTGCTGGCCCAACAATTGGAAGGCGGCATCCAGATAGAGCGCGTTGGCGGGGCGGGTGCCCTCCAGGGTGAAGCGGCCCTGATCGAAGGAGCTGGCGCGAATGGCGTAGGGAGCCTCCCGCTTCACCGTCATCATCAGGTCCGGTTGGCGGCAGAGCAGCATGCCGGTACCGAGCGGCACCAGCAGCTGCTTGTGGCCGTCCAGGGTCACGGTATCGGCCTGCGCTATGCCATCCAGCAAGCCCTGATAGCGGGGGGAAAACAGGGTAGGGCCGCCCCAGGCGGCATCCACGTGAAAGTGGATCTGCTCGCGCCTGGCGATGGCGGCGAGCTCGGGCAGGGGATCGATGGAGCCGAAGTCCGTGCTGCCAGCGACCCCCACCAGGGCCAGTACCTTGAGCTTTTGCTCCCGGCATCGAACCAGCGCCTCCTCGAGGGCCTCGAGGCAGAGCCGGTTGTCGGCATCCGTCTCGAGACGCCAGACGCGGCAAGCCCCCAGCCCCAGCAGATCCATCCCCTTGTCGAAGGAGTAGTGCATCAGCCTGGACCCCAGGATCACGGCGCCACGGTAGCCCTGCTCGTAGAGGGAAAACAGATCGTCGCCACAGGCCCGGTTGCGGGCCAGCCAGAGGGCGGTGACGTTGGCTATGGTGCCACCGCTGGTCATGACCCCGAGGGCGGCATCCTTGGCATGCATCTGAGCCGCGTAAAAGCCGTCGTCCTCCCGATAGACGAGGCGGTGCAGCTTGGCCAGCACCTCCCGCTCCAGGAAGCTGAGCAGGCGGGAGGACTCCATCTTCATCGGATTCTGGTTGAGCATCACCAGCAGCCGGGAGAGCTCGGCGGTGAAGGCCGGCAGGGGCGCCGTCATGTGTCCCATGTAGTGGGGCGAGGTGAGATGGGAGGCGCCGGGTACTAGGGCGGCGAGACGCGTGAGGTACTCTGTCGTGCTTATGCCGCTGGCGGGCATGGACGACTGATCGAGCTGATGGACGAAACTGTCGCGCTGATAGGGGGCCTGACTGTCATCCGAGTGATGGAAGGTCTCCAGCAGGGCCGTCATGGCCTGGCCGAAGTCAGGATCCGGTTGTGTAAACAGTTCAGTCAGCTTCATCAGGTTCTCCAGACCAGCCTGTCGGGCAGAAAGTACCGGGCGCGCGCCGTGCCGGACAGACACGGCCATCTGCGCGGGTGGCGTCGGCCGCAGAGCATACACCAAAGGGGCGGGGGGAACAGCCACCTCCTGACGGCGGGACTCCCCATGAGCTGACCCCTTTTTATTTTGAGCTAACACTTGTAGCCTGAAACGTCGGCCGCTAGAGTGGATCGGGTTTTGGCTGGAGGTGGTGATGACGGATGTGACGGGGTATTCCCCACGGGAAGAGTGGGCCAATCGTCTCAGCCACGGGCTGGGGTTGCTGCTGGGGATCATCGGCCTGATCCTGCTGCTGCACAAGGGCTGGGATCAGGGTCCCCAGGCATTGCTGAGCTACGGCCTCTACGGCACCAGCCTGGTGCTGCTCTATCTCGCCTCGACCCTCTACCACAGCATGGGATCGGCGGTGGCCAGACGCCGGTGCAAGCTGCTTGACCACTGCGCCATCTATCTGCTGATCGCCGGTACCTACACCCCCTTCCTGCTGGTGGCGCTCGATACCCCGCTGGCGCAGGGCTTGATGGTGGTGATCTGGGGGCTGGCCCTGGCCGGGGTGGTATTCAAGCTCCTGTTCATCAACCGCTTCAAGCGCCTGTCACTGTTCACCTATCTGATGCTGGGCTGGCTGTCCCTGGTGGTCGTCTATCAGCTCTATCTCCATCTGGATGGCACCGGGCTCCTGCTGCTGGGGCTTGGCGGGCTTATCTACAGCCTGGGCACCCTCTTCTACATGGCCAGGCAGATCCCCTACAACCACGCCATCTGGCATCTGTTCGTGCTGGGCGGGAGCCTCTGTCACTTTGTGGCCATCTATGGCTATGTCGCCTGATTAACCCTTAATTGGTATTTTTGCGCCCATGAAAGCCTGAATTCGTGCGGCACCCCACAGTTGCCCCCTTCGTTTGCTGACAAGCTAGGGTCAGTTCAGCTTGGAAAGGATGCAAAAATGAGTGAGATCGCGCTTTCCATCAGCATGTTGTCGCTGGTGGCGGTGCTGGGACTCTGGCTGGGAAACTGGCGAGTCTATGGCGTTGGTTTGGGGATTGGCGGTGTGCTGTTCGGCGGCATCATAGTGGGGCATTTTGCCGGGCTCTCCGGCCTGAAGCTGGATGAGCAAACACTTCATTTCATTCAAGAATTTGGTCTGATCCTGTTCGTCTACACCATAGGCATCCAGGTCGGGCCCGGCTTCTTCTCTTCCCTGCGCAGCTCGGGGCTCAAGCTCAATGGCTTCGCCGCCCTGCTGGTGCTGCTCGGCTGCGTGGTGGCCGCGGCGCTGCACCAGCTGTTCGACGTGCCGCTGCCGGTGATCCTAGGGGTCTTCTCCGGCGCCGTGACCAACACCCCTTCGCTGGGGGCGGGTCAGCAGATCCTGGCGGAGCTTGGGGCGGATCCGGGCTCCACCGGCCTGATGGGGATGGGCTATGCGGTGGCCTACCCGTTCGGGATCTGCGGGATCCTGCTCACCATGTGGCTCATTCGCATGTTCTTTCACGTCAAGATCGACGAAGAAGCCGCCGCGTTCGAGCAACAGGCGGGCAAAACTAAGGAGAGCCTGCAGACCATCAATATCGCGGTGCGCAACCCCAACATGCATGGCCTGATGCTCCGCGAGATCCCGAGCCTGGACGAGGCCGATGTCATCTGCTCCCGCCTCAAGCGCGGTGACGAACTGATGGTGCCCAAGCCCGACTCGCGCATCGAGCTCGGCGATCTGCTGCACCTGGTGGGAGAGCGCCACGCCCTGCACAAGGTGCTGCTGGTACTCGGAGAGGAGGTGGATACCTCACTCTCCACTCGGGGAACGGATCTGCGGGTCGAGCGGGTGGTGGTCACCAACGAGCAGGTGCTCGGCAAACGGATCCGGGATCTCGACATCAAGCAGAAATACGATGTGGTCATCTCGCGCCTGAACCGGGCCGGCATCGAGCTGGTCCCGACCAGTCAGACCAGCCTGCAGTTTGGCGACATCCTGAACCTGGTGGGGCGGCTAGATGCCATCGAGGCCGTAACCAGCGTGGTCGGCAACGTCCAGCAGAAACTACAGCAGGTGCAGATGCTGCCGGTCTTCATCGGCATTGGATTGGGGGTATTGCTCGGCTCCATTCCCTTCTACCTGCCGGGCTTCCCGGCGGCCCTCAAACTGGGTCTGGCGGGCGGCCCCCTGGTGGTGGCCCTCATCCTGTCGCGCATCGGCAGCATCGGCAAGCTCTACTGGTTCATGCCGCCGAGCGCCAACCTGGCGCTGCGGGAGATAGGCATAGTGCTGTTCCTGGCGGTGGTGGGGTTCAAGTCAGGGGCCGGCTTCATCGACACCCTGATCAACGGGGATGGTCCTGCCTGGATGATGTATGGCGTGGCCATCACCCTGATCCCGCTGCTGGTGGTCGGGGTGTTGGCGCGCCACTATGGCAAGGTCAATTACCTCACCCTGTGCGGTCTGCTGGCCGGCTCCATGACGGATCCTCCCGCCCTGGCCTTCGCCAACGGCATGCACCCCACCAGTGGCGCCAGCGCCCTGTCATACGCGACCGTCTACCCCCTGGTGATGTTCCTGCGGATCATCTCTCCCCAACTGCTGGCCATCCTGCTCTGGGCCGGGGCCTGAGTCGACATGAAATGGGAGCCAATAAGGCTCCCATCTTGATGCTGCCATTTTTGATGATATTGATTTAACTAATTTTATTACCCTTCAAACACCCTTCGTTTTCGGCGCGAATCCAAGCCTCATTTCGGTCTGTTCGTTCGATTTTTCTCACTGGTATCTGGTCGGACTAACGGGCACATTGGAGGCTGGAAATCTATGCCCATTGATATTTCAGGAGAAACCATGAGCAGCAAGAGCATCGTACTGGATCAGGATGTCGTCGTTACCCAATTGCAAGGCAAAGTCTATCTGGTTGCCGCTGACGGGAGCCAGACGCTTCTTTCTGAAGGCGATGTGCTGCCCAAGGATGCCGTATTGCTCGCTCCTGAGGGGGCCAGCTTCCAGGGGGGCGAGACCACCTTCACCCTGAGCCCGAGCAACACTCCCGACTCTGAAGAGCCCCAGCTGGCACGGCAGGGGCAGGGGAATGTACCTGACGACATCGCCGCCCTGCAGCAGGCGATTCTGGCGGGGACTGACCCGACCCAGGCATTTGAAGCGTCGGCGGCGGGCGGGGCACCCGCTGCGGGCAACGTGGGCGGCGTTGCGGGTGCCAGCGGCAACGGCGGCTTCATCACCATCGACAGAACCGGTGATGCCACCATCTCCACCGCCGGCTTTGATTCCGCCAATTCGGATGATCCCGCTCCGCTGGCCGAAGCGCAGGATGACGAGGATGAACTCCTCGATCTCACCGCACCCACCATCACGGTATCCGCGCCGGACAACATCAACGACAGCACTCCGACCCTCACCGGGACCACGGACGCCGCTCCCGGCAGCACTGTGACCCTGGTGGTGACCGACGCCAACGGCAACCAGCAGACCCTGATCACCACTGTCAATCCGGATGGCAGCTTCAGCGTGGATGTGGAGATTCCTTTGCCGGACGGCGGCTATGACGTGACCGCCAGCGTGACCGATCCCGCCGGCAATACCGGCACCGCCACCGACGATGGCAGCGTGGACAGCACAGCGCCTTCTGTCACTGTGACTGCGCCGGACAACACCAACGACAGCACCCCGACCATCACGGGCACCACAAATGCCACCCCTGGCAGCACTGTGACCCTGGTGGTGACCGATGCCAATGGCAACCAGCAGACGCTGACGGCCACAGTTCAACCGGATGGGTCTTACAGCTCTGATGTGGTCACCCCCCTGCCGGATGGCGGTTATGAGGTGACTGCCAGCGTGACCGATCCGGCCGGTAATACGGGCACTGCCGCCGATGATGGCAGCGTGGACACCAACGCCAACATCACGGTGAGCCTGGATGACGTGAACGCGGCCAATGTGGCCGACGCGCCCATCAGCGGCACCTCCGATGTCGGCCCGGGTCGCACCGTGACCCTGGTGATCACCGATGCCAAGGGTGACAGCGTGACCGTCGACGCGATCACCGATGCCGACGGCAACTACCGCACCACCGCAGACCTGAGCGGGTTGGCGGATGGCAACCTGACCGTGGTGGCCAGCGTCACCGACGCGGCGGGCAACCCGGCCAGCGCCACCGACGACACCAGCCTGCTGGACACTACGGCGCCGGTAGATCTCGCCATCGCGCTGGATGCCAGC
>NZ_CBCPLW010000035.1:0-24676 GCF_965119515.1 Aeromonas sp. Marseille-Q7275 | reverse complement strand
GATGCCGCCTGAAGACGTGTTCATTCCTTCAGATGGTCAGGAAAACTATGTTGAGCCAACGCCAGGTTGTATTGTTTCGGGTATACGGATTTAATGGTTGATGGGGCACCTTCACCCCATCAATCTGATACCACCCTCAGACGGTTGATAGATCGACTCCGTAGTTGAGTTCCTCTGCGAAGTCCGGCAGTCCGTAACCGATGGTTTTCTTGTAGAAAGGAGAGACCTTCGCAGTCGGTGCCTTCTTCTTGTGCTTCGTGGTGTAGAGCATTCGTGCCCGCATCACCTCGAAGGAGTAACCGCGCCCTTCACGGTTCTTGTCCTTGGCCAGTCGGTTGATGGACTCCGTGTAAGCGTTGGTGACGGGCATGTCCGTCTCGAAGTAGGTCATGGTCTCTTCGCGCCAGTTTCCCACTGCCCTGACCAGATCGCTCCAGACTTCCTTTTGGCCCTTCGGGATGGTGGCTATCCACTCGTCCAGGGCGGCTTCTGCCTGGAGCCGTGTGGTGGCGTCCCAGATGCCGTAGAAGCGCTCCTTGTGCTCGTAGGCGGCCAGCAGTTGCGGGAACGCGCCTGTCCAGGTCTCCATGATGAGGCGCTCCCGGTCTGAGACTTCGTGAGCGCGTTTCAGCAGGATTTTCCGGTCTCCCTTGAGAGTCCGGCTCTGGGACGGTTTCAGCTCCTTTCTGAGGCCCTTGCGCACTCTCTCTAGGGCATCGTTGGCCATGCGCACCACATGGAACTTATCGACCACGATACGGGCCTGGGGCAGCACAGCCTTGACCGCTGCCCGGTAGGGGTTCCACATGTCCATGCTGACGATCTCGACCTTCTGCCGGTCTTTCAGCTTCATCAGGTAGTTGGTCACCACGTCCTGGCGGCGGGTGGCCAGCAGGTCGAGCAGGGTTCGCTCCTCAATGTTGGTCAGAATGCAGCGGTAGCGCTTGTTCAGGTATAGCTCGTCAATGCCCAGGATGCGGGGCGTCTCGAAGCGGTGCCAGCGCCCCAGGAACTCGGCGCGGGCGTTGAAGATGTCGCGCACCGTCTTCTCGTCCAGGCCGGTCTGTGCCGCCACAAAGGTGTAGGGGTGGTTGAAGGATTCCTTCTCCACGTACTCATGCAGCCGCAGTGTCATACGGAATCCGTCCACCATCTCCGGTAGCTGGGGCCTGAATGTTGTCTTGCAGGCCCGGCAGGTGTATCGGCGGCGGACCACCCAGAGAGTGACCCGCTTGCCGTGGATGGGCAGATCACGATAGGGAACGTCACGCTTGCCGAACCGTACGAACTCACCCTGCACGCCGCATTCCTCGCAGGCGATGGGATCGGGCACGTCCACCTGGAAGTGCATTTCGTCGTCGGTTGATTTGCAGCCCAGTACTTGGTATTGCGGCAGGTGAAGGATGTTGTCGGGAAGTTCGGTCATGGTGTTGTATAGGCGTAGGTGTCAGTCAGATCCATCCGACTCGGCATTGGTGTTTGCTTTTTTACCCAACAAGCTGCTGGAAACTAAAAGTAAGGCACCGAGGACAATTGCAATATCAGCCAGGTTGAAGGCCGGCCAATGCCAGTCTCGCCAATAGAAATCAAAGGAATCCACAACATAGCCGCGAAAGACCCGGTCAATCAGGTTGCCCATGGCGCCACCGAGGATAAGACTGTAAGCGATGGCTTCTCCTTTATGACGATTTTCAAGGATCAGCTTGATCAGAAAAATCGAGACCACTACCGCGATTCCGATAAAAAAGTAGCGCTGCCAGCCTCCACCATTCGCAAAAAGACTGAATGCGGCACCGGTATTCCATACGTGTACCCAGTTAAAGAATGAGGTCACTGAAATAGACTCGCCATATGCCATTGATTGTTGCACCAGCCATTTTACGGCCTGATCAGACGCTGCCAGCAGGCCGGAGATGGACAACAGAGCGTACGGTGACAGATGTTTGCCAAAAATGGACATTGCTTAATCCTTGAGCGCCAGAATGCGTCTAGCACCGTTAAGTACAATTACCCCCGCGATGGTGCCGATAATCAGATCCGGATAATTGGACCCGGTCCACGCGACCAGAGCGCCGGCGGTGATGACCCCCAGGTTGATCACCACGTCGTTGGCCGAGAATATCCAGCTTGCCTTCATGTGCGCCCCGCCCTCCCGATGTTTGGATATGAGCAGCAGACAACTGGTATTGGCAATCAATGCGACGAATGCGATAGCCATCATCACCAGCGATTCAGGCTCACTACCGAATACAAAGCGTCTCACCACCTCTATGAGTACGCCCACAGCCAAGATCAGTTGCAGTACACCAGCAAGATGCGCGGCACGTACCTGCATTTTCACGCTATGTCCAACCGCATAAAGGGCAAGCCCGTACACCGCCGCATCGGCAAAATTGTCCAGGGATTCTCCAATCAGGCCGGTGGACCGGGCGATCAGACCGGCGGTCATTTCCACCACGAACAGAAGTGCATTGATGCCGAGCAACCAGCGCAGGGTCCCGGATTCTTGCTTAGCAGAAGCTGCCGAAAACTCGGCGGCCTTGATGGTCTCCGGATTTGCAGCGACGGTTTCCTGAAGCGAGGCGCCTAGCCCCAAGGTCTTCAGTTTCGAGGTGACGGGCTCGACCTCGCCGTCATGCACGACCTTCAGCCGGCGGTTCGACAAGTCGAAGGACAGCGCCCGAATCTCCTCAAAGCCGTTCAGGGCTAGGCGAATCATTCGTTCTTCTGATGGACAGTCCATCTTCGGCACGGCATAAACACTGACCCATTCCCCCGACGCATCGGAGGAGGCCTGCATATCGGTATCCGCCGCAGGCCTTGCATGGTCGCCACAGGGGCCTCCGCAGTTTTTACTCATGATATGACTCCACTTGAATGTGATCGGGTTTTCATTTAAAACTATATAGTCGCTATAAGGTCAATAGCGTAGAGAATCCGTTGCGGAGGAACCCGATGCGTATTGGTCAGTTGGCACAGTCAGTAGGGGTAGATACACAGACGATCCGCTTCTACGAACGGCAGGGCTTGTTGCCGCCGCCTGGTCGGCAGGAGAACGGTTACCGTGTCTATACCGAGAAACACGTTGAGCGGCTGGCCTTTATTCGTCGCTGCCGCATCCTGGATCTGTCACTGGCAGAAATTCACGAACTAAAGCGCTATCAGGACGACCCTCATCAGTCCTGTACCGCTGTCAACGCCTTGCTCGATGATCACATCTCTCATGTGCGGTCGCAGATAACCGCTCTGCAAGCGCTTGAGAAACAACTCGTTTCACTGAGAGCGAGTTGCAACGATGACCGGGAAGTTGAGGCGTGTGGGGTTCTTGCTGGAATTAGCGAAGGAAACATGCACCAGCAGTAGGTGAAGCATCAACCAGATAATCCGATGAGATGCCGGTCTGTCTCACTCTCATGCAAAGGTAAGATCAACCATTTAATCCGCTTACCCGTTTCAGTCCCCCGGTGTCAGAATAGTTGTCGCCTAATCTGAATAATCTAAATGTGAAGACCGGGGGCGGATAAAGAGTGTCGAATGGCTCGTTATTCAAGTGAGCGCAAGGCTGCTTTGCTCAAGAAGCTGCTGCCGCCCATCAATATGTCGGTGGCCGAGTTGGCTCGGCAGGAAAACATCAGCGAGGTCACTCTGTATAATTGGCGCAAACACGCCAAAGACGGAGGGTCTCCTGTGCCCGGGGACAACAAACTGACCGATGAATGGCCCGCCGAGGCCAAGTTCGCCGTCGTGCTGGAAACCGCTGCGCTTTCCGAGATTGAACTCAGTGAGTACTGCCGCCGTAAGGGTCTCTATCCCGAGCAAGTCCAGCAATGGCGCCAAGCCTGTATTCTGGGCCAGCAATCCGCTCGTACCTTACAACAGGCGGAGAAGGCACAGGCCAAAGCGGACAAGAAGCGTATCCGGCAACTGGAGCAAGAGCTGCGGCGCAAAGACAAGGCCCTGGCCGAGGCGGCAGCTCTGCTGATATTGCAAAAAAAGCTCGATGCCTACTGGAGCAACGTCGACGAGGACAACTGACCTCGTTGCCAGAGCGGCAGCAATACGTTGCATGGTGGCGCGAAGCGCTTGAAGCTGGCGCCCGCAAGCATCCTGCGGCCGAGGTGTTGGGGCTGAGTCTGCGCACGCTCCAGCGCTGGTTGGCCGGGCCTGAGCTGAGTGCCGATAGGCGACCGGATGCGGTTCGTTCCATACCTGCTCATGCATTGAGCCCAGAGGAGCGGCAGGCCGTGCTGGACGTCTGCAATAGCCAGGAGTTCGCCTCGTTGCCGCCGAGTCAAATTGTGCCACGGCTGGCCGACCAGGGGCGCTACTTGGCCAGTGAGTCGAGCTTCTATCGCATCTTGCGGGCGGCTGACCAGCAGCACAGGCGTGGCCGGAGCCAGCCACCGCGTCATGTGCCGGTACCAACCAGCCATACCGCGACTGGGCCCAATCAAGTGTGGTCCTGGGATATCACCTACTTGCCGTCACTCGTGCGCGGCCAGTATTACTACCTCTATCTGATAGAGGACATCTACCGCCGCAAAGGGGTGGGCTGGGAAGTGCATGAGCAAGAGTGCGGTGAACGGGCGGCGGCGTTGCTGCAACGGAGCATCATCCGCGAGCAGTGCTGGAAGCAGCCGCTGGTCTTGCACTCGGACAACGGCGCGCCAATGAAGTCAGTCACGCTGCTGACCAAGATGCATGACCTGGGTGACACGCCCTCGCGGGGACGGCCTCGGGTCAGCAACGATAATCCGTACTCGGAGTCATTGTTCAGGACGCTGAAGTACTGTCCGCAGTGGCCATCAGACGGCTTTGCCAGTCTGGAAGCGGCCAGGGAGTGGGTGCGCGACTTTATGGCCTGGTATAACGAAGAGCACCGGCATAGCCGTATCCGCTTCGTCACACCCAACGAGCGGCATCGGGGTGACGATAAAGCCCTGCTGGCGAAACGGGATGCTGTGTACCAGGCCGCCCGAGCACAACACCCAGCGAGGTGGAGTGGCAAGACGCGATACTGGACACCTATCGGTGCCGTGATGCTAAATCCGGAGCGGCCCGAGAAACCCGAGCCGGAGCAAAAAGAGGCTGCTTAAAACAGCTTTGCGCGACAACTATCTTGAAAAACGCCGAGCTGGGAATAATAAATAAAATGAAATGTAGTCACCACTTAATTTATTCCAAGCCTTTCCTCCATTAACTTCGGTTATCGATTTAACAATCGATAGACCCAACCCGACACTATCGTTATTGCTAGATCTTGATAAATCTGCCCTATAAAATCGATCAAACATTCTCAAGGATTCATCGTAAGATATATCTTTGCATTTGTTCTTTATTTCAATGATAGAATTATTTCCTTCATCGTTTGATATTGAGATGCTAATGGCAGAGTTGCTCTCTGAGTATTTTATTGCGTTAGATATCAGATTGGATATCGAACGACGAAACATTATTTTGTCAGCAAATATAATCTTATTAGTATTTGCAACGTTAAACGTAAGGCTTTTTTCTTCTGCTAAATACATAAAGAAATCTAAAATAGAAGAAAGTTCATTCTCTGAATCTAAAAATTCTTTATTTGCAGAAATCAAACCTTTGTCTGACCTGGCAATCCACAGCATATCGCTAACCATCTTTGCCAAACGCTCAAGCTCTTCCAGAATTGAATATAGGAACTCTTTATATTCGGAGATGCTCCTGTCTTGATTTAACCCAACTTGAGCCTGCATGATTATATTGGTTAATGGGGTTCTTAGTTCATGCGCTACATCATCTGAAAAATCAGATAACTTAACGAAACTATTGTTTAGTTTAGATAGCATGGTATTGAATGAGTCAACCAACTCCCTTAAATTCGGATATTGGTTGGGTTCTAATGTTGGGCTCAACTGTTCAGCCTGAATAGTCGACATATGTTTAGCTTAATATATAAATAGGTTTGTGGCCTTGCCTTATACCCAAGTATGTAGACAATATTATGATCTGCCCAACTACCAAAGACAGATTAATAGCTGCATCCCTAAAGTCAGACAAAAGAATGAATGTAGTACTAAGTCTAAATAACACGACTGAATGGGAGTTATCATTTTAAAATTAATGTTTTTACTGAGATATTTATGTGGAGCGGAAGTGTCAGTTTCAGATACATGAATTAGTGTATTGCTGAACTTTTCTCAAAATTAAAGCTGTCTCGTTTACTCCTATATATATTTTTACCATCTTTTAATATCTCGATATAAAAATTAGAGTCAGGATTGATTGTATCCCAATTGATAATTCTTTGAACTGCATCTATGCTTGGAAAACTGCTCGATAATAATCGTTTTGTTATCTATCGTTTCATTATCAAGGTCTAAGAAATGATTTTTGATAGATGTCTCTACCAAAAATAACAAGGAAATCATACTGATCGTTATGGCGACAGAAACAAAAAGCATAGCACGTATAGTTATAGGCATGTTACTCTTCATCGCCAGCACCTTCTAATTTATATCCCATTCCTCCGTATAATTAATTTATTTGATAATCATCATCAACCTTGGCTCTTTTTAATCTTCATTGCAACATATTACATTTGTATCGCTGTCAAATTCATATCCCATACCAAAGAGGCAATTAATGAGCGATAATACTTCACCATGCCGCCGAGCTAATAACTCATAATAGATATTCTTTAGGGGTGAGATGTAGTTTTTTACCGACCGCTTAACTGTTCTTGATTTGATGTTTATAATCAAATCGAAATTGTACTTCTTCAATGATTGTTCATTTCGAAGGTTTTTATTCACAGTAGTTCAGTGAATGCAAATGGTTTGATAATCATCAGCTCCAGACTCTAGCCCTTTTACTCTTATCTCCGACACCATCTTTTGCCGTCAGAACATGACAGGTACTTGAATGTTTATATTTCTAATTTCCTCCAAGAAGCTGCCATCCGTTAATCCCCAGGTAACATAATATCTAGTATTATTAAGTCAAATTCATGGCTAAGTATATAAAAGCGACCATCAATTCCATTTGTGGCGAGAGTAACAATGTAGCCTGACTCAGTGAGTCCTTTCTTTAAATACTCACCTATCTTTGGCTCATCTTCAACAACTAAAATATTCATTATGTTCTCCAATATGCAGCATTAAAGATAGTCAGTAGTCTATGCTACTACATACACTAAAAAATAAAAAAATCCAGCTGCATCAAGAGTTTCAATGAAGGTTATATCGAAATTATAAAATCTAGAATGATTATTTTTAATGTTCACAAAAACGTAGCCAGCATAAGCGGCCGTTTTTTACATAGTGGAAGATCTTAACGGTTACTACCGCTTCCACTTCATGCGGGAGAGAGACGTTATGAATAGTTCCTTTATAGTCCACGATAACTTCTGTAATATTTTTATCAGAAGGAAGTGTTAACTGCTTGGTCTTACCAGGGAGAGCCTTCACAACGCCCAGTTTCGTGCCATCGGGGGTGGATACGTCCACGGAGTCAGTAGGCAATGCAGATATTTTCCATTCTACATAGACTACTCCATGCCCTGCTCTAAGATCGAAAGGCATTGGGGCATTAGCGAAAGCCGCTGAACTACTAATCAACATGGTGAGCGCAGCTAAGATGGTCTTGATTTTCATTCGATTACCTCATTTCGTTGTTATTGCACGGTTATCGCTAATCACTATATACAATCAACATTACATGCTGCTGTCAGCAAGATTACATTACCGTAAGGATATAGATCTTTAAGAGGGCAAGTATGTATGATTCACCCTATTGGGGTATGAGAGATGATTTTACACCACCTGGTTTTCCATATTTTGAATATATCTTAAGGGGCATGGCATGATGAAATTTATTGCAATGTTGTTAGTTTTTGTCGCAGGAGGCGGTAGTGTCTACCTGCTCACAAATTTTAAAGATGTAAATACATTAAAGGAAAAACAACCTCTTTATTGGGTAAACCCGATGGATCCAGCTGATAAGAGACCTTCTCCAGCCAAGGACACAATGGGAATGGATTTCATTCCTGTTTATGAAGAGAAAGCTCAAGGTCAAGGGTCAGCTGGCACAGTTACAATATCACCGGAAATACAGCAGAATCTTGGTGTTCGTCTCGATCAAGTCAAACGAGCTCCTACTTATCAGGAAATTGATACTGTTGGATATGTTGGATATGATGAAGACCGTCTTGAAGCTATCAACTCACGTATGGCTGGCTGGGTACGAACCCTTGCAATTAAAAGTGAGGGGCAAAGGGTTACCAAAGGTAGTTTTATTTACGCATTATATGCCCCTGATTTAGTAAATGCGCAGCATGAATACTTGTTGGCCATGAATAGCAGTAACCCTTTGTTGATTCGAGCCGCAGAAGGGAAACTCAAGGCGCTACAAATTCCAAGTGATCAAATATCTATTTTAAAGCGAACTAGGAAAGTGCGTGAAACAATTAATTTCTATGCACCTAGTGATGGATATATTTCTGAGCTAAAAATTCGAGAGGGACAGTACGTAGAACCAGCTGAGGCGCTATTTAATATCAGCACATTACAACAAGTTTGGGTCAGTGCAGAAATTTTTGAGCGCCAAGCTACCGTATTGAAATTGGGAGATCCAGTTACCATGACTCTTGATTATGCGCCAAGCAGAACTTGGGTCGGTAAAGTTGATTATTTATATCCCACCCTAGACGCATCAACTAGAACGCTTAAGGTCAGGCTACGCTTTGATAATCCAGACGAGTTCCTTAAGCCGAATATGTTTGCTCAGATCAACATAAAAGCCGGTGGAACCGAGTCTAATCTTGTGGTGCCTAGTGAGGCTATTATTAGAACAGGAACGCAGAATCGAGTAGTGCTGTCATTAGGTGATGGGCGCTTCAAATCTGTTGAAGTCACTCTCGGTTCTCAGTTTAGGGAACATATCGTTGTTACATCTGGAGTTGAAGAAGGTGATGAGATAGTAAGGTCTGCTCAGTTTTTATTAGACTCTGAGTCAAGTATCAGTTCCGACTTCCAGCGCATGACTGCATTTCGTCCTGCTCAAGTCTGGGTCAATGCTGACATCGTTGATATTGGTCAGAATAGGCAGATCACAATTGCACACCAACAAGTACCAGAATGGCAATGGCCAGCAATGCGTATGAGCTTTGAACTTGATAAGAGTATTGCTCCTTCAAGTTTAAAGATGGGTCACTCCGTGAGTGTTTTGCTAAGGCAGGATGGGGAACGATACATTATAACTGGTATCAAGGAGCCGATTGCTAAAACAAATATTAAAAATTCAGATTCAAATAGTAGCAACGGGAAAGGTAAGGCTCCATCTGCTCCACAATTGGACCATTCCAAGCATGATATGGCCGAAATGGATGAGATAGGAGGTCAGAAATGATCACATCAATAATTCGATGGTCTATTGGCAATCGATTCCTTGTTCTTTTGTTAAGTGTGTTGCTCACTGCATGGGGAATATGGTCAGTCAAGCAAACTCCTGTTGATGCGCTGCCTGATTTGTCGGATGTTCAAGTTATTATCAAAACAAGTTATCCTGGGCAAGCACCACAAGTAGTTGAAGACCAAGTAACTTACCCATTAACCACCGCCATGCTTGCTGTTCCTGGTGCAACTACCGTCCGTGGTTATTCTTTCTTTGGTGATTCTTTCGTTTATGTTCTATTCGATGACAATACGGATTTGTATTGGGCGCGGGCGCGAGTTTTAGAATACTTGAGCCAAGTTGCTCCTAATTTACCATCTTCTGCGAGGCCCCAGCTTGGGCCTGATGCAACTGGTGTTGGTTGGGTCTATCAGTATGCACTGATCGATAGAACAGGTAAGCATGACTTAAGTGAATTAACCTCACTGCAAAACTGGTTTTTAAAGTATGAATTACAGACTGTAGAGGGGGTTTCTGAAGTCGCTACGGTTGGAGGAATGGTTCGTCAGTATCAGGTTCGTGTAGACCCCAATAAGCTGCGTGCATATGGTGTACCTTTGTCTTTAATTCAGACAGCAATAGAACAAGGTAACCAGGAAACAGGTGCTTCAGTTATCGAGATGGCCGAAGCTGAGTATATGGTTCGCTCCAATGGGTATTTGAAAAATGTCTCTGATCTAAAAAACATTCCATTAGGAACAAATGTACGTGGTGCTCCACTATTGCTAGGTGATGTAGCGGATGTGGTAACTGGCCCTCAAGCACGTCGAGGCATCGCAGAGCTCAATGGTGAAGGTGAAGTCGTTGGGGGCATTATCGTCATGCGTTATGGCGAAAATGCACAACACACTATTGATGGAGTTAAGACTCGTCTTGATGAATTAAAAAGTAGTCTACCAGATGGGGTTGAGATAATAACTGTATATGACCGCTCAGATCTAATCCAAAGAGCAATCGACAACCTTTCAGGGAAGTTACTGGAAGAGTTTATTGTTGTTGTATTAGTTTGTTTAGCATTTTTATTCCACCTACGGTCATCGTTAGTAGTGATTATTACCCTACCAATTGCAATTCTAGTTGCATTTATAATAATGAATATACAGGGTGTCAACGCCAACATAATGTCTTTGGGAGGGATAGCCATCGCAATTGGAGCAATGGTTGATGGTGCAATTGTAATGATTGAAAATGTCCATAAGCATATGGAACAGACACCCCTAACTAATGAAAACAGATGGAAGGTAATTGGAGAGGCCAGTGCAGAAGTCGGCCCTGCTATATTTTTCTCTCTATTAATTATTACCATGAGCTTTTTACCAGTATTTGCTCTTGAAGCACAAGAAGGGCGGATGTTTGCTCCGCTCGCATATACTAAGACTTATGCTATGGCCGCAGCTGCTGCACTTGCAATAACGTTAGTCCCTGTTGTAATGGGGTACTTTATTCGTGGTAAGGTACTTGCTGAACAAGCGAACCCAATTAATAGATGGCTAAGTCAGGGTTATATACCTTTGCTGAAATGCGTCTTAGCATGGCCGAAGGTGACTCTTACTTTAGCATTTATCGTGACCGTTGTTGGTTTCTTGCCTTTAAAATATTTAGGGTCTGAGTTTATTCCTCCACTTGATGAGGGGGATCTGATGTATATGCCGACAACGGCAACAAATATCTCGGTAGGGAAAACGCGAGAGATATTACAACAAACAGATAAGCTGATTAGAACTGTCCCTGAGGTAAAGAATGTATTCGGTAAGGCTGGCCGTGCGGATAGTGCAACAGATCCAGCTGATCTTGTTATGATGGAAACCACTATTCAGCTGAAGCCTCAATCAGAGTGGCGTCCTGGGATGACACCAGAGAAATTACGGGAAGAGCTAGACTCATTAATTCAATTTCCTGGTTTGACAAATGCGTGGGTCCCCCCAATCAAGACTCGAACAGATATGCTCGCAACAGGAATTAAAACACCTGTTGGGATCAAGATTGCTGGTCCAGATCTTAAAGTGATACAAAAAATAGGACAGCAACTTGAGAAAATTGTTGGCAGTGTAGAGGGGGCATCATCCGTGTATGCTGAGCGTGTCGCCGGTGGTCGTTATGTCAAAGTTGATATCGATAGACTGAAGGCTGCCCGATATGGACTCAATATTGCGGATGTTCAAGCAGTACTAGCAACGGCTGTGGGCGGCATGGATGTTGGACAGACGATAGAGGGGCGAGAGCGATATCCAATCAATATACGCTATCCACAAAGCTATCGCGACTCAGTCGCTAGTCTAGAGTTGCTTCCTTTGATCACTCCCAAAGGTGAACGAATTGCTCTAGCTGATGTTGCTCGAATTTATATTAGCGATGAAGCCCCAATGTTGCGAAGTGAAAATGCTAGGTTAAATGGTTGGGTATATGTTGATATTAGTAATAGAGATATTGGATCATTTGTCGCGGATGCAAAAAAAATGGTCGGAGAACAATTAGTTCTTCCTGCTGGGTACTCTATTACTTGGTCTGGTCAATACGAATATATGGAACGAGCTAAAGCTCGCCTTACCTATGTAGTCCCATTAACCGTTGCCATCATAGTTCTATTGCTTTACTTGGCGTTTCGGCGTGTTCAAGAAGTGCTTCTTATTCTTACGACCTTGCCTCTTGCTGTAGTTGGTGGCATTTGGTACGTGTGGCTAGCTGGATTTAATATGTCAGTGGCCGTTGGAGTTGGATTCATAGCACTTGCAGGTGTCGCTGTAGAAACAGGTGTATTGATGTTGATCTATCTCAACCATGCTTGGGATGATCTCGTTAAGAACGATAAACTTGATAATGCAGGATTACATGGTGCCGTTATCCATGGAGCTGCAATGCGACTACGTCCTAAAATGATGACAGTGGTAACGATAATTGCTGGCCTATTACCTATCATGTGGAGTCATGGGACTGGCTCTGAGGTTATGCAACGAATAGCCGCGCCAATGATTGGTGGGATGGTAAGCGCACTCGTTTTAACTCTCTTAGTTCTACCTGCGGCATTTTACTTATGGCGTAGACGTACTCTGAAGAGCATCACTAATACTACAGGTGTTGATATGCCTGAATAACGGTTGGTGCACAGGCGGATGCATTATATGAATATGCATCCGCTACTTTCGTTTTCTTTATTTACAATCTGTTGGTATCTATCATGATGAACAAAATGTTTTTACCTATACTCGCTCTTCTTAGTAGTTACACGCATGCGGAGGGCTTGCTAGATATTTATAACTTGGCGAAGCAAAAGGATCCGCAACTTCTTGAGTCAAAGGCAATGCGTGACCAATCATTCGAAAAAATCAATGAAGAGCAAGCATCATTTCTACCAAAGATAAATCTTGGTCTTAGTGCTAACTATGTTTACGATAATCTGGATATGCAAACTGGGAGCGCAACGAATAGTGCAATCAATCTAGAGCAATCTCTCTACAACAGTGCTAATTGGATTAATCTTGATTTAGCTGCGAAGAATGCGACACTATCAGATGTTTCTTATGTTCTTGAGCATCAAAACTTAGTGCTTCGTACAATACAGACATATTTTAATGTTCTCCAGGCTGAAGATTCGCTGATTTATTCTCAGGCAACGAAAAAGGCAATTCAGAGGCAGCTTGCTCAAACCCAGCAGCGTTTTGAGGTAGGTTTGGCCGCGATTACTGATGTACATGAGGCAGAGGCCGCCTTCGATCAGTCTTTTGCCGATGAGATCTATGCAGAGAACACGCTTGAAAATAGCTATGAGGCTCTACGTGAGTTAACTGGTCTTGAGCATAGAAAGCTTAATAAGCTTGATACAGAGCGTTTCAGTCCTCAAAAAACTTTATGGAAAATTGATAAGTGGACTGATGCAGCAATTGAAAAAAATTTGGCATTACATCAGGCTCGGATTAAAAAAGAACTTGCGAAGATGCAGATCGATTTATCTAAGTCAGGACATAAGCCATTAGTTGATCTTACTATGGGGTTATCTTCAACTTATAATAACTACAAAGATAATACAGTTAATACGGACGGTTATTCCAATCAAGGCGACATTGGTATTAAATTTTCATTGCCACTATATACAGGTGGTGCAACAGCATCACAAGTCAAACAATCTTCTTTTGACTATGTTGCTGCCAGTGAGCAGCTGGAGAAAAGTTATCGCTCGGTCATGAGTGCAGTTAAGTCTTCATATAACAATGTTAATGCAAGCATAGGATCCGTTCGAGCATACCAACAAGCTGTAGTTTCTGCTGAAAGTGCTTTAAAAGCGACCGAGGCAGGATATGAGGTTGGCACTAGGACTATCATTGATGTATTGGATGCTAATAGAAAATTGTATGATGCAAAGACAAAGTTAGCTATTTCTAGATATAGTTACATAGTCAACGTTGCCACATTAAAATTAAATTCAGGGTCTTTAGGTAAAAAAGAAATAATTGATATTATTAATGGTTTAGTTAATTTAAGGTAGTTGTGTGTAATCTATTTTTCAATAGGCATCAGTTTTGCACTGATGCCTTTCATTAACCTAGGGAAGGTGCGAACAAGTCCCTGATATGAGATCATGTTTGTCATCTGGAGCCATGAAAAAGGGTTCATCATGAGTCATCAACTTACTGAAAAACGATAACCAACTGGCGATGTTATTCACGCTGGCCAACCTGTTTCAGGCGGACAAATGATACGTCAGTGGGAAGATCTCACTAAAAACTGAATAACGCCTTAAATGGCGAAGAAGCAGTCTAAATAGGCGATTCAAGGCATTTACGGGAAGAAGATCGGCTCAAACGAAAAATGAAATGACTGAGTCAGCCGAGAAGAATTTCCCGCTTATTCGCACCTTCCCTAGCAAAAACACCTTTTAAATTTCCGCCCTACAGGGCGAATATAACCACATCTTAACTGAGGTTACATTTTGTTTCTGTTTTCTGTTTTTCTGTTTTCTGTTTTGTTTTCTGTTTTCTGTTTTATATGAATCTAATTTATTACTGAGTGATGGAGCATTGATATCTTAAGCTAAGTTAAGGAACTTTAATTTATCAGTGTCTTTAAATTTCATTTATTTAAAAAAATAGCTTATGGGGGGGGCAGTAAAACTGGTTTCTCTTCGCTGCGCAGCAGCGGAATGTTGAAATGGAAAAAATTAATTTATAGCTCTCATAATTAGTAAATGGACAATTTTCCGAATTTTTCAAGTGGGGGGATGTGAAAAAGTTTGAAAATAATTCTGTTTGGTGGAAATTTAGCCAATCTGGATGGTTTTATTCTCACCGCCCCCCGACTTATTGCTTATACGCAAACCCCATGCCTAATCCGTCCCACCAGATCGACAACAGCCAGAACCCCCATTTGTGTCGTCAATACCTCAGCTGGAGCTATGCCACCTAAGCCCCAGGCTGGGCGGCTTAACCATGAAATCGCTCTGGTGGTGTCGTGCTCATGGAGGGAGAGAACCGCATCTAGGGCCTGTACAACGCCGTATACCCTGGTGCCCTGCGAGATTGATAGGGGAGCCTCAATCCTCAGCTTGCGAGCAACAGTGCTCCGGCTAATGCCTGCTAAGCGGCATATCAAACCTGAGTCTGTGTTCATCAATTCAGCTAGTCGATGAATGATGCCAGGAGCTACGCCAGCCACGATCCATAGATGTGCCCCCAACGGGTCACTCGGTATGCCAAGAGAGTCAAATATTGTCTTAGTAGAGGCCGTAGCCTTACCTGGATGATAACTCGCATAGGACATGATGAAATCTCCCCTGAACCTACGATACCAGATTACCTTATCCTATCTGTTCCATGTGGCGATGGCGATGGCGATGGGTCTGAGGACTTTGTTGGATGAGGCACAGGATACAGAGGTTGAAGCGCCCCATTCGGGCAATACCAACTTTTTCGTGAATCTCTGTGCATAATTCTATCTGGGGTCTTTATGAGACTTGAATTCTCATATATTTACTATGCTATAACCACTAGCTAGCCGAGAGAACATTCAGTGACCATCAATTTTGATTATCGTTGTGGCATCTTAGAGGCAGCCGACACAAAAACTGGCCGAGAATGGTGTTGGTATAAGGGTGATCCCGAGGTTACCAGAACTGAAAATGGCGAGTTATTGAGTTCGATAGGTGTTCCTATCGGCGCCACTGTTGTCGAAGTGAAAGCTCTCATTCGCATGGATACCAGAAAGTAACCAAAACAAGTTGCAATATATATAGTGTGTCCGCGTATGATAACTCCTATTCTCATCAGATTAGGAGCGTAGCATGCTCGTAAAAGAAATTGTGCCAACAGAGCAGGTCGTTGACATTCTCTGTGATGTCTGTGGTCGTAGTACAAAAACGAATTTTGGAACCAATCAATACGGCTCGTTATCGGCGGATTTTGGCTATGGTTCCCGTCACGATGGTGAACGTTATAAGGTGCATCTGTGTGAAATGTGCTTTTTCGGTACACTCGCAACAGTGAGGGAGATGCATCGCGGGGAACATATGTTTGACGATGACTATGAGGCTGCAAACCCAGACACATTTGGGCGTGATTATTCTAATAGGGAAATAATATGAGTAATATGCTCCCATACTCTAGTTTGTATGGAGATAAAAATCTCTTATCATCGACTCATTCTGTGAGCCAATGATACTTTTCAATCGGCTCATTTCGTGAGCCGAACAAGATCCTTCATCGGCTCATCTGGTGAGATGGTCTCAACGCTCACTACCACCTAGATTTAATTTTTGGCTACATAGTTTCATAGCAGATTGGAGCTAGGCTATTAAATAGATTCAAGCGCAATTTAGCTCACGATTTTTGAATGATTCTATTTCCAAACTATCTTGGTGCAAAAAACAGTGGAGCTGATGCTGAGATTGAGAGATAATTTTCATGATATAAAAATGTGATACATGAGGCTATCAATGAACGATTTTTTGAAAACACTGATGAATATTCGTAGTCTGCGAGCTGTACTGCGTGAGTTGTCTTATGAGCAGTTGGTCGAGGCTAAAGACAAATTTGACGAAATCTATGCCGAACGTGAGCAGCAAGAGAGCAAATTGAGAGAAGAGTCAGCTGAACGCCTGCAAAAACTGGCTGAGTTTACCGAGCTGCTGAAACAAGCGGGCATAGATCCGAGTGAGCTGGTTGGCACTGCGGCTCCAGCGAAAGCTGATGGTTCAGCCAACAAAGCCAAACGCGCTCCCCGTCCTGCAAAATACAAGTACACCGAAGGCGGTCAGGAGAAGACATGGACTGGCCAGGGGCGCATGCCCAAGGCCATTGCAGACGCTGTTGCGGCTGGAAAAGCACTGGATGACTTCTTGATCTAATGCTGAGAGCCCATGCCTGCTCGGCGTGGGCCTTTAATTCTATCTGTAGTAGGAGCACCGTATGGGGAGGACATTGGAGGATATGATTTCATCCGAATCACCCGAGGTTGTCCAGAGAGCCAAGGCGCTGGCCGAAGAGCAACTGGTACGTCTCAGTGTGACCAAACTGCTTTCAAATCTCGGGCCTGGTGATGTTCCTGCAATAGATCCCGATGTTCTCGATAGTTTGTTATCACTCAAAAGATTAGTTGAGAGCCATGACTGTCGGTTAAGTCTATTCGTTCATATGCCTGACGGCACACATCATGGCGTCAACATTTAACTAAATAGCGTCATTTGTACACCAATCGCAGCTCTCATCTACCAGATGAAATTAACGCCCCATGGCGATGCTTTTTCAAACTCCCTCGGTGTGCAAGCAGATCTGATAGCGTGTATTGCGTCCGCCACCAGGTAATTTCTCAATGCATCCCCTCTCCACCAGTTCAGCCAGATGGCGTGTGGCAGTCGCCTTGCTGACTCCGGCGACTTTTTGATATTGACTGGCACTGATGCCATTTTCAAAACCCTGTTCGCCGCCATCCAGTAAACGATTCAGCACTTTGGTTTGCTCTGGACTCAGACTGTCATGACAGTGCCGCAACCAAAAATGAGCCTTGGCAAGAGAACGAGCAATAACCTGTAATGCCAGCTCTATGGAGTAATCCAGTGTGTCGAGGAACCAACATAGCCAGGACGTAATATCCAGCGTGCCCTTCTGTGTTGACTCCAGTGCCCAATAGTAGTCAGCCCGCCGTTCTAGAATAGCAACTGACATGGCATACAAACGGATGCTGTGGCTGTCAGCCTGTGACAGCGCGAGATCGGTCAATGCCCGCGTGAGCCGCCCATTGCCATCATCAACGGGATGCAGGGTCACGAACCAGAAATGACAGATCGCCGCACGAAGCAGTGGATCCATCGTGGGGTCATGCTGAGTCTGGTTAAACCAGGGGATGAACTCGGCCAGTTGATCGTCCAGAGTTGCTCTGGGCGGTGCCTCAAAATGCACGGTAGGGCGATCAACACGCCCAGAGACAACCAGCATCGGCTCATCTCCTCGCAACTGCCCTACGTTCATTGGCTGTACCGACCATTCGTTGACAGGGAACAGCCAACGATGCCATTGGTAAAGTCGTTCAATTGTCAGTGGTTGTTCATGGTTGTCGATGGCATCCAGCATCATGGCCGCGAGCCCCTCTGAGCGCTCTGATACTGGATAGGACTGAGTTTGTGAGCTCCCTAACCGCCTAGCCAGGGAAGATCGCACGGATTGGGCATTGAGACGTTCGCCTTCGATAGCGGATGAGGAGATGATGTTAGCCAGTAACGTATCCAACGTTTGGTCGGAGTTCCCCAATCTGGAATGACTACCTATTAGCATTCCCAGCCTGCGTTGAGCATGCCGTAATCTGGGCAATATCTCGCTATCCCGCCAACGAAAATGGGGCCAGTCAGCTTGTTGCCAAATCCAAAATGGTTCCATTATTTCCTCATCCAACGTGCTAGTGTCTCAATTATTAGCCGACCCAGCCCATCATTCGGCTCAATATTTGAGCCGAATATAACACATGCAGCACACTATTAGAGCAAGTAATGAGGATGCAGCTCTAGCCCGCAGAGCTTCAACATAACTACATATCTGGAATGACGTGCAATACGCATTTCATAAGCTTTTCTAGCCTCATTCATCGCCGATATATGTTGGCCTGTGCCCGCTCATACTGCACGGTGAGTGGTTCTACTAAGGCAGGTGACCCGTGGAGAAAAGACCAAAGAGTAACAGTAACTTGGAGCAGGGTTAGCTGTTATCAGAACAGTTCATTTTGGCAACAGCGCCGTAGAGTAGCCGTTACAGTGTTCTTTTTACGCTCCCCATTGAAGTGAGCACAGAATCCCCGCATATTGTGTACGGTTCTAATGGAGGCTCCATGAACGACTCTAACAAGCAATTCAAAATCCTGTCTTTGAACGGTGGAGGGGTGCGTGGTCTCTTCTCAATTACCATTTTAGCGGAACTAGAACGGGTTCTGGCTGAGCGCAACAACAATCCTGATTTGGCCATCGGTAATTACTTCGATATGATCACCGGGGCTTCCATCGGCGGAATAATTGCCATTGCTTTGGCTGATGGTCAGAAAGCTAGAGACTTGCAGGGCAAGTTTCACAAAGCAGCTCCAGATATTTTCCCTCGCCAGAGTTGGGTGCCCAATTGTGTTCGAAACATATACCAGCTAGGTAAGCTGTTGCTGAGCCCCCTCTATAAGGCTAACAACCTGGAAAAAGCAGTGACTGAGATCGTGGGAACCGGCAAGACGGTCAGATCGCTAAAACGACGCCTGCTCATCCCAACGGTCAACCTGAGCACAGGTCGCCCTTTGTTCATCAAAACCTGTCATAACTCCCTGTTCACCCGAGATGATCAATTCACCTTGGTTGATGTAGCCATGGCTACATCTGCTGCCCCCACCTACTTCCTACCTCACTATATCGAGTGGCAGAGTGCGTATTTTGCCGATGGAGGCTTACTAGCAAACAATCCATCATTCGTCGCCTATCATGAAGCGCTGAATTATCTGGATGATGAGGAGTTTAAGGGTATAACAGCAAACGATATCAAAATTCTTAATATTGGAACCCTCTCCAACGATTTTTGTATCAATCCCAATAACATCTCTAGGTGGTTCCCTGGGTACTTTGGCCTTTGGGGCGGTGGAAAGGCACTCATTGAGACAGTCATGTCCTCCTCGCAGAAAATGCACGGGTTCATGGCCGGTAAGGCACTAAATCGAGAAGGCATGCCCCCTTGCTATTTCTCGCTTGATGAAACCGTGCCTGATCAACAGGCTCGAGTCATCTCGTTAGACAATGCGAGCGAAGAGTCACTGAAAGCACTTGTCGCGTGGGGAAAATCTGTAGCAACCACAGCTACTGGCAAAAAAGCACTTATCGAGACTTTCTTTAGCACGGAGGCTCCAGCCTTCATTCACCCCACCGACCGTAAGGAAGCGTCAGAATGAAATGGTCAGCACATCTATATCTTACCAATACCAATGACGGTCTCATGAAAAGACTGGAGCCTACCAGCACCGACAAGGCTTCTCTCGAGAAACTTAAGGACACGATCAGAATTCGGACAAAGGGTGTATTCACAGAAGCAAAAGATGTCGTCAAAATGCTGGCCAGCCGTTCTCGGAGCTCAACGAATATCCAACTCGTAGAAAGTGCAATTAGGAAAACCAACCTGCGCTATCTTGACAATGCAGATGTCCAGCGAGTTGTGAAACTGCTCTTGGATATGAGTGATGACGCACGCGGAGCCTTCTTGAATACAGAGCCAAGATTTTGGGTTCAAGGAAGTTACAAGTACAAAACACTGAACAAGCCATATCATAAACCGCCACAACAGATGGACATTGATGATGGTACATACATGCCTATGGATATGTTCAAAGAGCAACCGTTAGTCGGCCATGAGCTTCTTCTCCTACTTGTAGATGCATCGCTAGCATCTTTGGCAGAAGAAAACTACAACTGGAAAGCATTAAAGAAGCCTACTTGTGGACGTATTGTCATCGAAGATAGAAATGTGCATGTAGATGTGCCCATGTATGCAATCCCAAGAGATCAGTTTGAAACTCGAGAAGTGGCATTGAACTCTGTCGCAGGGATGGATTCACTGAATGAAAGTGTTCTCAGTAAGTCAGCCACTCGAAAGCTTGATGAAAATTGTGTTTACTTGGCTGTCAGAGGAAAGGATAAGTGGATTAAGTCAGATCCAGAAATCGTTGCGCGTTGGTTCAGGAGCGCAGTAGCGCGACATGGTGACCCTATGCGGCAGGTCTGTCGATACCTGAAGGCTTGGCGAGATGTGCAGTGGAAATCTCCTGAATTATCCTCCATAGCTCTTATGAAATGCGTCGTTGACACCTTTGATAATACACCTATGCCTGACACAAAAGATCATGGTGAACTTTTGTTAAAAGTAACAGAACAGTTGGCCACCAAGTTAAGGGATGGAGTGGAAAGTCCAGATGCCTCAGATGAAGGTCGCTTGTTGTTTCCCAAGGAAAAGATGGATGATAATACGGTTCAGAGCATTATCTCGAAAGCAGAGACTCTGCACGAAGAACTTAATCGAGCACTGAATAGGCTCTCAACAAAGAACGAAGTACTGAAAACTCTAAATGGACTTTTTGGTGACAGTGTTGTAAACGAAGAGCTTATCAAGCCTTGGGTTGCCATACCTGCATACCAACAACAACGACAACCTCAACGACAAAGCCAAATGACCGATTCAATGACGAGTGGTTGATAGTGACTATCCATAACTTGTTATTACATAGCGGCTTTCGATATGTCGAGAGTCGCAACATCACCGGCCTACCAATTTCTCTACCGAGAGAGTGTCCAGCCTATATAAAAGCCTACCAAACACAGGCAGGTGAATTCATTATTGCTGTAGTTAGGCCAAGAGAAGATCTTAGTCGCTTGCCGGAAACTTACGTTATCAGTCGCCCTGCCAACTTAATCGGTATGGCCTTACCTCACATAAGCAGTTTCCAAAGATTATGTTTGGTGAACCAGGACACTGCCGATTGGGATCCCCAACACCCACCTGCTGTAATTACCATGTTAAACAGCCTGATCCAGCAAGCATTGGACAATGCCGTAACAGCTGGCCATCAACGGCAAGAGGAATTTCAAACCGAGTTTGTGAACTACTGGAATGGGGTCGTGGATGCTTACATTTATGGTGATGCAGGCAAGCTGTCAGGTACAAAATTCTCATACAAGTCGCTGAAAGTGGCAACCTCAGCAGATGGACAAACAGACAAAGAATATGTTGTCTTCCACAACGCTGGGCAAAGGGATGACTGGTTTAGGTTACGAGGAGAAAAACCGGCTGTGGGCATTGATGGCGACGTGACCATAGTCAGAGTTAACAACACTGCGATAGCACCAAGTAAATGGCCGCCTCAATCACTCAGGGAAGTCTTTGATTGGTTAAAATCTGCTGACCTCCCTGCTCATGACTCACTGGCCAATGGAATACTCACCAGGCTCACCAAGGGCAGGCAAATGGTGTTGTTCGATATTTCGAACGAAGGCATCATTGGCTTTGAAGTCTGCTTCAGTAAAGCCACCCAGACGATCCTGAAACACCGTACAACGGAACGAGCTAAATCTAGGGGAGGTAAACACAAACTAAAGCTCGGCTCTACCCTTCCTATGCTCAGATCAAAATCCGCAACGACCGCATTCTCTCGCTTAAATGTGAGCTCGATAAGCGACCAAGAGCTTCAACGGCGCAACAGACCTGTTTTCCTTGATCTTGAGAACAAGCAAATCTTGATAATTGGCTGCGGCACCATTGGTGGCTTTGCTGCTCAGCTGCTTGCCAAGGTAGGAGCAGGGCGTGGCAATACCGGTCGGCTAGTTCTCTGTGACAGTGACATTCTGTCTCCAGGCAATCTGAGTCGGCATGCTCTCCCAGCCACTTATATCGGTTGGAATAAAGCTGAGGCCCTAAGTAAGCTAATAAAGCGTGACTCTTTGGGCAATCCAAGAATAGATGTCAAACCTTATCGTTTTGAAATGAATGAAGATAATATTCGTGGCTATGATATTGTGATCGATGCTACTGGTCACGCCCCAACAGGTAAAATGCTCAGTTACTTGGCTCGAGCTTCTACCCAACGTCCTCCCTTCATCATCCACGGCTACAATGATGCTTATGGTCAAGCGTCTGTTGTTATGATCGACGATGGAAAAGCCTGTTATGAATGTGCCAAGCGTCTCGAGATCCTCAAGGAGGTCGATAGACCTGTAGCTCCTCATCGAGTTTCCTGCGGCAGCATTTTTACACCCTATGATGCTAGCGTCAGCACAATTACTGCCGCACTAATTCAAGAGGCCGTGCTGAATACTCTTCAGGATAAGCTTCCCTGGACCTATGCTCAACACTCGACAGGTAATGTAATTCATCATAAGCGTAGAAAGCTGAAAAAATTTGGAGAATGTAGTGTTTGTTCCTGACGTTAAGGCTGAGCTGACCTTGAGTAATAGAGCTGGTGGACTAATAATCGTTGAGACTGCGGTACTTCATATTTTAAATCGATATCGGCAGTTACATCACAGTCAACCTGAGCAAGGAGGTGTATTTATTGGAGAAATTCGGCCACCTCATATAATAATAACTCACGTTACAGAACCTAGTCCCTACGACCAAGCATCGCGTTTTGGTTTTGTACGTAAAAAACAACACCATCAAGTTATGGTTGATCAACTTTGGCACACATCAGGAGGCTATCTTACTTACATAGGTGAGTGGCATACCCATCCTGAATCGAATCCTTTGCCCTCTGCCACTGACGTATCTAGTTGGCGTAAAGGCTTACCTAAAAACAGCACATCCATAGTAGCGATCATTGGTCAAAAGACTGACTGGTGGGGCTACTGTGAGAATGGTCGCTGTGAAGCATTGAAGAATATACTAATTTGAAAGATACAGTAGTATCTGAAATTTTAATTTCCTAACTATTAAGATGCACCAGGGGAAGGTAATTTTAACCATTTCCCATATTTACCTTGCCATGCACAGCTCAAAAAATGTTGGAAGCAGCTATAGGGTAAATTCATATGGTAGTCATCGAGCAAGCTACAAGACACTCATAGTCTAAGATGCTATTTTTAAAGAAAAAATACAACGTTTTCTAGAGAGAATTGAAACACCTAGAGTTCGTTCCCGCAAGTATGCCTGCTGGAAAGGAACTGCGAGGTTAAAATAACAGGCCGGAGCTAATGAAAAACTGGATTTATTGCTGCTGGGTGGCGCTACAGCAAGCATTAGAAAATACTAGGTTGGGTATCAAAAAATATGTAGAGAAATTGGTGGTTTAGTTGAATCTCATTTCCATTTTGGTGGATTCTTTCAGTCTTGCAGCTTGCGCTGCATGGGGCCACCACAAAATTTCATTTTTTTTGCTCATTCATATGCATGACGCTACACATCATGCCGTGAATATACAGCATTATTTACCTTAGCAGAATAATTTAGTGATTTTACATATCAACCATTAGTAATGGTAAAAAGGTAAAAAGGTAAAAAGGTAAAAAGGTAAAAAGCCTTATCACTAACCGGCATATTAATTACTGGATTTTAGGAACCCAATTTTCAAATTTTTCAATAGCAGTACGCATTTCCTCAGTCATAGGCTTCTCCTTTAAAACCTTTACCCTTTGATTGAGATATAGTTCATCAGAAATTATAAAATCAGTGCCATTCACCAAGTCTAACATTCTAATTAACTTTCCATCTTTATCGATACACTCGAAGTTATTGACAAATTTATTGTAAGCCAGGAATGCTTCCTCGTTCTCCTGCTGATGGTGCATATCAAAACCGAAGTCGGAGATATACTTATTGTCAATAACAATACCATCGGTACTCATTCCACCAAACAACTCAACCTGAATATAGAAACAGCCAGTAACAGAATGCACCTTTATTGATTTTACTGTCTTATATATTATATCCCTTACCTCGCTCCTTATATCAGCCTGATTGTAGTCAATGTAGTTTGGTGGTATCAGCATATATATATCTGGGTTAATAGAAGCCTCCGCATGACTAATCTCAATGGTCAATTCTTCATTTAACTGTTTACGTTCCCTAGATAATTTATCTAGTCGTTCAGTCAACAGAATATGTATATCTCCCTCTGTGGTTGCTCCCACAGATTGAATCATGATTTCTATTTTTGAACTTATCGATTCTATTTTATTTTTAATCGAAGCAACTTTATTCTCATTTGTATTTTTTTTAGGCTGAAGTATCACGCTGCCAATCAGCAACATTAGTGCATACTCAAA
>NZ_CBCPLW010000034.1:0-25157 GCF_965119515.1 Aeromonas sp. Marseille-Q7275 | reverse complement strand
CCGGCGCCTTGGGGGTCACGGGCACGGCGGGAGCCTTGGGCTCGGGAGCCGATGCAGCCGCCATGCTGTGCTGGGGCGCCTGGCCACGGCCATGCAATTCATCCAGCAGGCGTTCGAACTCGTCGTCGTCGATGAGCTCGTCCACCTCTTTTTGTACCGATTGCAGCGGGGAGAGATCCGGGGCGCCGCCGTGCTGGCCCTGGCCATGCAGCTGATCGAGCAGGGCCTCGAACTCGTCGTCCGTGATGTCGCCCGAGCCGCTCAACACGGGGGCGGCAGAGACCGTCGGCGCCTTGCCGGCACCGTGCAGTTCATCCAGCAGACGCTCGAATTCGTCGGCGGAGATCTCGTCGATCGAGCCGCCACCGTTGACGGCCACAGGGGCGCTCTCGACGACGATGACGGGTTCGGGCTCGGGTTCTGGCTGCTGCGGGGCGGCAACACTGGCGGTACGCAGCTGCTCCTGCCCTTCCGGTTTGCACAGCTCGTGCAGATCGTGCAGCAGATCCGCAGAGGCCGGGCTGGTCGGCTCCCGGTTCTGCACCTGGGCAAACATGACGTTGATGGCATCAAGGGCCTGCAAGATGACATCCATCAGCTCGGCACTGAGGGTTCGCTTGCCGTTGCGCAGCATGTCGAACAGGTTCTCGGCACCGTGGCAGACGTCCACCAGCTCGGTCAGGGAGAGGAAACCCGCTCCCCCCTTGACGGTATGGAAGCCGCGAAAGATGGCATTCAACAGATTCTTGTCATCGGGCCGCTTTTCCAAGTCGACCAGTTGTTCAGACAACTGTTCCAATATTTCTGATGCTTCGACCAAAAAGTCTTGCAGTATGTCTTCATCAACTTCGAAGGCCATGCGTCACTCCATTAGAATCCCAGGCTAGACAGCAGATCGTCCACATCATCTTGACCATTGACCACATCGGACCTTGTCTGCGGGTTCATGATGGGGCCCTCTGCCTCGATGCCGCTCGCTGGCAGGCTGCGCGCCGAATTCTCGATGACGGCCTCACCAAACATGGTCAGCATCTCTATCAACTTTGTTTCAACTTCCTGCACCAGCTTGATCACCTTGCGGATCATCTGACCGGTCAAGTCCTGGAAATCCTGAGCCATCAGGATTTCAGTCAGCAGTTGTCGTAACTTATCGGCATCCGTCTCCGAAGCCTTAATAAAATCATTCAGTTGATGGCAGAGTGCCTTGAACTGGCCCAGTTCAAGATCCCGGCTCATCAGGGCATTCCAATTGGGCATCACCAGCTGAATGTTGTCATTGAGCCGATCGGCGATGGGAAGGCTGGCCTCGACCGCATCCATGGTGCGATTGGCCGCCTTGTCCGTCATGTCGATGACATAGCTGAGCCGCTCCCGGGCATCCGGGATCTCATGGGTGGCCAGGTCGGGGATCCTGGGATCCAGGCGAAAATCTTGCAGTGAGTTGTGCAACTGGCGGGTCAGCTGCCCCACCTTGTCAAACAGGGCCGCCGCATTGGGGGCGCACACATCGGCGAGGATGGTATCGGCCTGTTCAAACTCTTCTCGCTCCAGGTGGGCAACCAGCATCCTTGCCTGTTCAAGCGAGATCATGGCACTCGTTTTGGCCTTCATCCCTGCCGCTCCTTAGCCGATTCGTTCAAAGATTTTGTCGAGCTTCTCTTTGAGGGTGGCGGCAGTGAACGGCTTGACGATATAGCCATTGACCCCGGCCTGGGCGGCTTCGATGATCTGCTCGCGCTTGGCTTCCGCAGTCACCATCAGTACCGGCAGGTGCTTGAGCTTGTCATCGAGACGGATCGCCTTGAGCAGGTCTATGCCCTGCATGCCGGGCATGTTCCAGTCGGTGACCACGAACTGATAATCGCCGTTTTTCAACATCGGCAGGGCCGTGTTGCCATCGTCTGCTTCATGGGTATTGTTATATCCCAGGTCACGCAGCAAGTTCTTGATAATCCGGCGCATCGTTGAAAAATCGTCGACGATGAGGATTTTCATGTTCTTGTCCAAAATTCCCTCCTAAATAGCCGCCAAAACGGCTCACTTACATGATGCAGATCGCAGGTTTTATGGTGCGGATTATGCCTTAGAGTTGCGTTCCAGTGTAGCCAGTACAACCACTTATAAATTCCAATCTCTCAAACGGGCCCGCAGCCTGTGCATGGCCTGGCTGTGGATCTGGCTCACCCGAGACTCGCTCACGCTCAGGACTTCCCCGATTTCACGCAAGTTCAGCTCTTCGTCGTAATACAGCGACAGCACCAGGGCTTCCCGTTCGGGCAGGCGGGCGATGTGTTCGGCCAGGGCGCCCTGAAAGCGCTCGGCCGCCAGATCGTCGAAGCCGCCGTGATCGCTGGCGTCATCGGGATGCCCTATCACATCCTCGCTGACCCCGAGATCCTCGATGCCGATGATCTTGCCGCAGGAGACATCCTGCAGCATGGCATGGTATTCGCCAAGGGAGACCCCCATGTTGGCGGCCACCTCGGTGTCTCTGGCATCCCGGCCATGGGCCTGCTCCACGTTCTCGATCGCCTCTGCGATGGCACGGCTGTTGCGGTGCACCGAGCGGGGCACCCAGTCCCCGCGGCGGATCTCGTCGAGCATGGCGCCGCGGATGCGGATGCCGGCATAGGTTTCAAAGCTGGCGCCCTTGCTGCCGTCAAAGTTGCGGGAAGCTTCGAGCAGCCCAATCATACCTGCCTGGATCAGGTCATCCAGCAAGACACTGCTTGGCAGGCGAGCCAATAAATGCTGGGCAATCCGCTTGACCAGCGGAGCATGACGCTCGACCAGCACGTAGGAATCCTGATGACGCAAGTATGCTTGGGCTTTATTCACGGGAGTCTTCCTGTGCTATGACCGGCTTTTGCAATAAGTTTTCCAGGAAAAATTCGAGGTGTCCCCCCGGCTGGTTCGGGATGGGCCAGCTCGCCGCCTTGTTCGCCAGGGCACGGAATGCCAGGGAGGCGGGGGACTTGGGAAACGCCTCGACGATCAGCTTCTGCTTGCGCACCGCGGCCCGCAGGTTGGTGTCGTAGGGCACGCAGGCCACCAGCTCCAGGGAGGTGTCCAGGAAGCGGTCGGTGACCCGGGTCAGCTTGGCGAACAGCTCCTGCCCCTCGCGCAGGGAGCGGACCATGTTGGCCACCACCTTGAAGCGGAACACCCCGTGATCCTTGGAGAGGATCTTGATGAGGGCATAGGCATCCGTGATGGAGGTGGGCTCGTCGCACACCACCACCATGATGTCCTGGGCCGCACGGGTGAAGCTCAGCACCATGTCGGAGATCCCCGCCGCCGTGTCCACCAGCAGCACGTCCACCTGGGTCTTCATCTCGCTGAAGGCGCGGATGAGCTCGGCGTGTTGCACCGGCGACAGCTCCACCATGGACTGGGTGCCCGAGGTGGCCGGCACTATCATCATGCCGTAGGGCCCCTCGACTATGATGTCGTCTATGGTGCACTCCCCCGCCAGCACATGGGAGAGGTTGCGGTGCACCCGCAGCCCCAGCATGACGTCGACGTTGGCCAGACCAAGGTCGGCATCCAGCACCAACACCCGCTTGCCCTGGGCGGCCATGGCTCCCGCCACGTTCAGGGTCACGTTGGTCTTGCCAACGCCCCCCTTGCCTCCGGACACGGCGATCACTTTCACTCGATTGTTTTGACGCATTTTGCGCAGACCACTCGCCTGATCCATATACATGTTACTCATAAAACTCCGAATCTTCGGCCTCGCCAAAACCTGAACCCCAGAAGTAAGGGTCTTCTGTTTCCCGCTCCAGCGAGCCCATGGCCGCGCCGACCAGCAGCGCCGCATTGGCAACTTGAATATCTTCCGGCACCCGCTGTCCATCCGTGATGTAGCTGATGGGCAGGGCGTTCTGAATGCATACGTTAATCACTTCACCCAGATTCAGGCTCTCATCGAGCTTGGTCAGGATGCAGCCGGAGAGCGGAATGCGCCGGAAGTGATCCACCGCCTCCTGCATCACCCGGCGCTGGGAGGTGGCCGACATGACCAGGTAGCTGCGAATGCGCACCTTGGCATTCTTCACCAGGGTGTCGAGCTGCTCGGTCAGGCGGATATCCCGCTGCCCCACCCCGGCGGTGTCGATGAGCACCAGCCGGCGGTGACGGAACTGATAGAGCGCACTGGCCAGCTCCTCGGCATCGCGCACCTGACGCACCGGGCAACCCATGATGCGACCATAGGTCTGCAGCTGTTCGTGGGCCCCGATCCTGTAGTTGTCCGTGGTGATGAGGGCCACCTGCTCGGCGCCATACTTCATGGCAAAGCGGGCCGCCAGCTTGGCGATGGTGGTGGTCTTGCCCACCCCAGTCGGGCCGAGCAGGGCCACGGCACCGCCCTGGCGCAGGATGTCGTCTTCGCTGATCTTGAGCTGGGCCGTCAGCACCTCGGCCAGCTGGGCCATCGCCTGATGGATGGGCATGTCTTCCGGGATAAGCCCGGCCAGCTGATCGGCGAAGGCATCATCGAACCCCATCTTCTTGAGTTCCTTGATGAGCAGCGCCCGCATCGGCTCGCGGCGCTCCACCTCCTGCCACATCAGGCCGGAGATCTGGTGCTCCAGCAGCTTGCGGATGCTCGCCATCTCCTTGCGCATCCCCTCCATCTCCTGATCCCGCGGGGCGGACGGGGCAGCACGGGGGCCGGGGGCCGGGCGCGCCTTGGGCTTGGCGGGCTCGGGGGCCGCACCCCACTGGCCCTGTTCGGCCAGGGTTCTGGGTGCGCTGGCGGCAGACGCCAGTCCGGCGGACTGGGTGCCGGCGCCGCCATTGCCGTTGCCCGCCCCATTCGCTGGCCATGACCCCTGAGCGGCGTTGCCGCCCGCCGGATTGGCCGGGTTGAGCTTCTGCTGGCGCGCCAGCAGGGCCGCCAGGGTATCGGCATAGTATTCGTTCTGCTCCTTGGGGGGAGCCGAGCGCGTCATCTGCTTGCCCGCAGACGAGATATTGACGCTCTCATCGTTCAACTGACGGCGAACCGGCGCATCTTTAGGTCCAGGCACCTGGGACTGATAATCGACGGCCGCGACTATCTCCACCCCACCGGTGACCTTTTTGTTGGACATGATGACGGCATCCGGCCCGAGAGTCTCCTTGACCTCGGCCAGCGCCGTGCGCATGTCTTTGGCAAAAAACCGCTTAATCTTCACCCGTCATCTCCGCTAACTAGCCCTGTCCCACCGCACTGACGATGCGGATCTGCTTGTCATCAGGCACTTCCTGATAAGACAGGACGCGTAATCCAGGAATGGCATTCTTGACAAATTTCGCCAGGGTATTGCGCAATATCCCCGATGTCAGAAGCACGGCCGGCTGGCCTTCCAGTTCTTGTCGTTGAGTGGCTTCCACCAGGGAGCGCTGCATCCGCTCCGCCAGTCCCGGTTCTATACCGGCGCCATCTCCCCCACCTGCTTGCAGGGATTGATGCAATATGCGTTCCAGTTCTGGTGAAAGGGTGATCACCGGCAGCTCGGGCTCGGGGCCGGCAATCTCCTGCACGATCAGCCTGCGCAGGGCGATACGGCAGGCGGCGGTCAGCACTTCCGGGTCAGGACTGCGTGGCGCATATTCCACGAGGGTCTGCAGGATAGTGCGCATATCGCGAATTGGCACGCCTTCATTGAGGAGATTTTGCAATACCTTGACCAGGTTGCCCATGCTGATCACCTCGGGAACCAGCCCTTCCACCAGCTTGCTCTGATGCTTCCCTATCATGTCCAGCAGTTGCTGCACCTCGTCGTGACCCAGCAGCAGGGCGGCATGGTTGGAGAGGATCTGGCTCAGGTGGGTTGCCACCACGGTGGCCGCATCCACCACTGTGTAGCCAAGGGTCTGGGCCTGGGAGACCTGATCCTTGGCGACCCAGACAGCTTCCAGTCCGAACGCGGGATCCTGGGTCGCTATGCCCTGGATCTGGCCGAACACCTGACCCGGGTTGATGGCCATCTCCTTGTCGTGATAGACGGTGGCCTCGCCGGTGCTCACCCCCATCAGGGTGATGCGGTACTGGTTGGGGGCGAGATCCAGGTTGTCGCGGATGTGCACCGCAGGCACCAGGAAGCCGAACTCCTGGGAGAGCTTCTTGCGCACCCCCTTGATCCGGTTGAGCAGCTCGCCCCCCTGGTTCTTGTCCACCAGCGGGATGAGCTGATAGCCCACCTCCAGGCCTATGATGTCCACCGGCATGACGTCATCCCAGCTCAGGTCCTTCTGCTCCACCGGGGCATCCCCCTGGGCCGGCAAGAGTTCACCGCTCGCCGCCCTCGCCTTGTTCAGTTTCTCCCGGCGCAGCAGCCACCAGGCCCCCGCTGCCGCCACGGCCCCCAGACTCAGGAAGGCCAGGTGCGGCATGCCGGGCACGCTGCCCATCATCAGCAGTATGCCGGCGGAGATCACCAGCGCCTTGGGGTTCTCGAACAGTTGGCCGAGCACGGCCGTGCCCATGTCCTGATCGGTATTTTGACGGGTGACTATGATGGCGGCGGCGATGGAGAGCAGCAGTGAGGGGATCTGGGCAACCAGGCCGTCACCTATGGCGAGCAGGGTGTAGATCTCGGCCGCTTCGCCGAAGCTGAGCTGGTGCTGCATCATGCCGATGATGAAGCCACCGATGATGTTGATGAAGAGGATCATGATGCCGGCGACGGCATCCCCCTTCACGAATTTGGAGGCACCGTCCATGGAGCCGTAGAAGTCAGCTTCCTGGGTCACGTCCTGACGGCGCTTCTTCGCCTCTTCCTGGTTGATGAGACCGGCGTTCAGGTCCGCATCTATGGCCATCTGCTTGCCGGGCATGGCATCCAGGGTGAAGCGGGCGCTCACCTCGGAGATCCGGCCCGCACCCTTGGTGACCACCACGAAGTTGATGATCACCAGGATCATGAAGACGATGATGCCCACCGCATAGTTGCCGCCGATCACCACGTTGCCGAAGGCCTCGATCACATGGCCCGCCGCCGCGCTGCCGTTGTGGCCTTCCAGCAGCACCACCCGGGTGGAGGCGACGTTGAGGGCGAGTCGCAGCAGGGTCGCTATCAGCAGGACTGTGGGGAAGGCGGCAAACTCCAGCGGCCGACGGGTATAGACGGCCACCAGCAGCACCACTATGGAGAGGGCGATGTTGAAGGAGAAGAGGATATCCAGCATCAGGGGCGGTATGGGGAGCACCACCATGCCGAGGGAGGCGAGCACCAGCAACGGGGTCCCTATCCCCTTGCTGAGCAACCATCTGTACTCTTTGAAACGGCTCACTCCAGCCTTGAATCCCATCGTTCTTCTCGATTTACCACTGCCGATGGCGAATTAAAGCAAATATCAAGCCAATTACCCAATGGCTTGATCTATATGGATTTTATTTTGATGCTGTCAGAAGTCCGTCGGAGGACTTGTTCGGGTAGCTTGATGGGCAGCGAGGTGTTGCCCGCAAATCCCGCTCAAACGGGCAACGCCATGGTGATCAGTGTGGGGAATAGCGCGCTGATCCATGCAAACGGGGCGGGAGCGAGGTTAGTTGCAATATTCAGGTGGCACAGTGGACAGCTCCCTGACAACGGGAGCAGTCAACGCCTCAGAGCAGTGACGACTTGTGATAGTCCGGTGGCACAATGGGCTGAACCATGGCGCTCAGGGCAGCCAGCCTCCACTGAACACCAGACTACCTGCGATATTCCGGTGCCATAGTGGACAGATCCTTGGGGATGGAGACAACCAGCGCCTCCCAAAATAGAGATTACTTGCGATATTCCGGCGGAATGGGGAGATCCCTGGCGACCGGGGTCGGACGGCGGCCACGGCCACGGCGGAACTTCTTGAGCTGATAGACGTAGGCCAGCACCTGGGCCACGGCGGCAAAGAGCCCCTCGGGGATCTCCTGGCCAATCTCGGTGGCATGGTAGATGGCCCGGGTCAGGGGCGGCGAGGACATCACGGGGATGTCGTATTCCCGCGCTATCTCCCGGATCTTCATCGCCACCTCGTCCACCCCCTTGGCCAGCACCTTGGGGGCGGCCCCCGGCTTGCCCGCGTCGTACTTCAGGGCAACCGAGTAGTGGGTCGGGTTGGTGATGATGACGTCCGCCTTGGGCACATCCCCCATCATGCGGCGCATCGCCATCTGCATCTGCAACTGGCGTATCCGCCCCTTGACCTCGGGCTTGCCCTCGCTGTCCTTGAACTCGTCCTTGATCTCCTGCTTGGTCATCTTGAGCTGGCGATTGTGGTTCCAGGTCTGGAAGGGCACGTCTATAGCGACGATGGGGATCAGGGCGCAGCAGAGGATGATCAGCATCCACAGCAGCAGATCCAGGGCGTCTATGATGCCGCCGGGGAAACCCTCGAGGGAGAGATTGAGCAGGTGATTGAACTGGCTCGACAGCATCCACCAGGCGAACAGGCTGATGAACACCACCTTGGCGATTGACTTGACGAGCTCCACCAGGGACTGCACCCCAAACATCCTCTTCAAACCACTCAAGGGGCTCAACTTGCTCCACTTGGGCAACATGGCCTCGGAGGAGAAGTTCATCCCCCCCAGCAATGTGTTGCCCACGAAGGCGGCTATGGTCACCAGCAGGAACAGCAGGCCGAGGGGTTGCAGCAGCTCCCACAGCAGGGTGGGCAGCATGACCCCCATGGCGTTGGGATCGAAGGCCTGATCCCGGTCCAGGGTAAAGCCCATGGTGAGCACCTTGACCATGGCACCCGCCAGGCTCTCCTTGATCATCAGCAAGCCGAACACGGTCGCCAGCAGGACGCTGGCGGTTCCCAGCTCCTTGGAGCGTGCAATCTGCCCTTTTTCCCGGGCCTGTTGCAGTCGTTTGCCCGTGGGTTGTTCTGTGCGTTCCTGATCGGTATCAGCCACGCTGACCCCCGACTGACTGGCCGCTGTCGATCAGCCAGCCGATAGCATGGCCTGGTTGTTCGGTGCCATTGACCCGATCGGTATCAATGGCATGCAGTCCCCCGACTGACTGGCCGTTGTAGATCAGCCAGCCGATAGCATGGCCTGGTTGTTCGGTGCCGTTGACCCGCTCGGTATCAATGAGATGCAGTCTCCCGACTGGCTGGCAACTGTCGAGCAGACCGGTATCAACCATTCTGCCCCCCCAGGCACTGGACCTTGATAAGCTCGCAGCTGGTCTCCTGCACCCGCTCCCAGAGGGAATCGAAGTGCCCCATGAAACCCCCTATGGTGAGCCAGAGGATGAAGAGGCCCGACATCATGCTGACCGCAAAGCCGATGCTGAAGATGTTGAGCTGGGGGGCCGCCCGGGTCATGACTCCGAACGCGAAGTTGATGAGCAGCAGGGCTATGATGGCCGACAGAGCCATCACCAGGGAGGCCTGGTACATGACCCCGAGGAAGCTCACCAGGCTGCGGATGGCGGGCAGGCTGAGCCCGCTGTCCGAGACCGGCAGGGTCTCGAAGCTCAGTACCACCATCCTGATCATCAGGAGATGGCCATCCACCGCCAGGAACACCAGGGTCGCCAGCATCAGGTAGAACTGGCCCACCACGGGGGCCGACTGGCCGTTCATGGGATCCACCAGGGTGGCGAAGCCCAGGCTGGTCTGCATGGCGATGATCTGGCCCGCCATCACGAAGCTTTCCAGCAGAAACTGGGTCATGAGGCCGAGCGCTATGCCGATGAGCAGCTGCTGCCCCAGCACCAGGAAGCTGCCGACGGAGAACAGCTCCACCTTGGGCATGGGGGGCAGCAGAGGGGCGATGATGAAGGTGATGGCGAGCGCCAGCCCCATGCGAACGTTGGCAGGAGCGAGCCGGCTGCCGAACACCGCCATCACCATCAGCAGGCTGCTCACCCGGGCAAGCGGCCAGAGCACGGACGCCAGCCACTCCATGATCACCGCAGTGGTATAGCTCACGCCGCCGCTCCGAAAGCCGTGGGACGGGTCGTCATCGGCAGCCTGATGGTCGCAAATGCCGACACTGGCATCAGCCGACCACCTCGGGGATCTGGCTCACCATCAGCTGGAAGAAGTCCATCAGACTCTGCAAGCCCCAGTGGGCACCGGCCCCCAGGGCCAGCAGGGTAACCACGAGACGGGGCAGGAAGCTCAGGGTCTGTTCGTTGATGGAGGTGGCGGCCTGGAAGATGGCGACCACCAGCCCCACCATCAGGCTCGGCAGGATCACGGCGCACACCATGATGGTCACCAGCCAGAGCGCCTCGCGGAATACGTCGACAAAGGTTTCAGGACTCATGTTCGTGCTCCTTGCGCGGCTTAACCGCCCGTCCCGGCCAGCCTGGCCAGGGACACCGGGATGAGCTTGAGGGACGGCATCACCCCGCCCCCAGCCCGAAGCTGGTGGCCAGGGAGCCCAGGATCAGGTTCCAGCCATCCACCATGACAAACAGCATCAGCTTGAACGGCAGGGAGACCTGAATTGGAGGACAGCATCATCACCCCGCCCCCAACCCGAAGCTGGTCGCCAGGGAGCCCAGGATCAGGTTCCAGCCATCCACCATGACGAACAGCATCAGCTTGAACGGCAGGGAGACCAGCATGGGGGAAAGCATCATCATCCCCATGGCCATCAGTATGCTCGCCACCACCAGATCGATGACCAGGAAGGGCAGAAACAGCATGAAGCCTATCTGGAAGGCGGTCTTGAGCTCGCTGGTGACGAAGGCCGGGATCAGCACCCGCAGCGGCACATCGGCAGGTTTCTCCACCTGCACGTTCGCTATCTCCATGAAGGTGTTGAGATCCTTGACCCGGGTCTGGGCCAGCATGAACTGGTGAATGGGCAGCTCGGCCTTCTCCAGCGCCTCCTTGGGCCCTATGGTCTCCGCCAGATAGGGCTGCAGCGCCTCCTCGTTGATGCGATCCAGCACCGGCGACATGATGAAGAAGGACATGAAGAGGGCGATGCCGATCAGCACCTGGTTGGACGGACTCTGCTGCAGGCCTATGGCCTGTCTGAGGATGCCGAGCACCACTATGATCCGGGTGAAGGAGGTCATCATGATGACAATGGCCGGCAGGAAGGAGAGCGCGGTCATCAGCGCCAGCACCTGCAGGGTCAGGCTGTACTCCTGACTGCCATCCGCCATGGTCTTGACCGTCAGCGCCGACATGCCGTCCTGGGCCATCGCCAGGGGCGACAGCAGCACGCAGAGCAGGCCCAGGCCCCCGATCCAGTTAACTTTTTTCATGCTTGCCCATCAATTTGCCGAGCTGCTGGGAGAAGGCCTGGGGCTGACGCTCGTCCAGGGGCTCTTCCAGGCGATAGAGGAAGTTGACCTGCTGCGGCGTCACCCCGATGAGCAGCTGTTGCTCGCCCACCTTGACCACCATCAGCTTCTCCTTGTAGCCGAGCGGCAGGGTGGCGATGACCTTCATCTGGCCGCCCCCCATCACCTGGGTGAGCTTGCTCTTCTTGAGCAGGAAGCCCAGTACCAGGATGAGGCCGATCACCATCAGGCTGGAGAGCAGCCAGGAGGTGATGCTGGGGGGAGTGGCGCCCGCCCCCGGGTTGGCCAGTGCGGGGGCGGCAAACAGTATCAGAGCGAGAGCACGGATCATTTGAGTTTCTTAATGCGCTCTATCTGGCTGATGACATCGGTCAGGCGAATGCCGAACTTGTCGTTTACCACCACCACTTCGCCGTGGGCGATCAGGGTGCCGTTGACCAGCACATCCAGGGGTTCGCCCGCCACCCGATCCAGCTCCACGACAGAGCCCTGGTTCAGCTGCAGCAGGTTGCGAATGCTGATCTGGCTGCGCCCCACTTCCATGGCGATGGTCACCGGGATGTCCAGAATGGTGTCCAGCTTGCGCCGCTCCTCGGCGCTGATGGGGGCGTCGTCCTTCAGCTCTTCCAGGGGGGCGGGCTTGGCCTCGGCCGTCACCTGCTCTTCCAGCGCGGCAGCCCAGGCGTCAGCCATCAGATCCTGCTCGTCATCGGTTCCGCTCATCTTCACTTCCTCATGCTGCTTCTTGACCCAGGTCGCAGGCGACGGGTCTGTTAGGGCTGTTTATCGGCGATGCTGCGTTCGAGCTCTTCCAGCTCGGCCTCGCCATCGATGCGCACGCCCCCCCGGGTCACCAGATGCATCTCTGTCTTGACTCCGTCAGGGCGCTTGATTTTGTCCACTATCTTGAGCGCCACGTTCTCCTTGGTGCGCCCCATCTTGGCGTGGAAGGTGGGCAGGTCCTCCACGAAGACCAGCAGGTTCTCCGGCATCTCCACCGGGATGATGTCGCCCGGTTGCAGCTCCATCAGCTCGCGCAGGGTCAGCTCTGTCTCCAGCAGCTTGGCCTTGAGCTCCACCTTGACGTCCATGATCTCGTCGCGCAGGGCCTTGCTCCAGCGCACGTCTGTGTCACCCTTGTCACTCTGCACCCCGGCATCCAGCAGCTCGCGGATGGGTTCGAGCATGGAGTAGGGCATGGCCACGTGGAAGTCGCCGCCGCCGCCATCCAGCTCGATGTGGAAGGAGCTCACCACTATCACCTCGGTGGGGCTGACGATGTTCGCCATGGCCGGGTTCACTTCCGAGTCGAGGTATTCGAAGCCGACGTCCATCACGGGCGCCCAGGCATCCTTGTAGTCCTCGAACACCAGCTTGAGCAGCATCTGAATGATGCGCCGCTCCGTGGGGGTGAACTCGCGCCCCTCGATCTTGGCGTGATAGCGGCCGTCGCCGCCGAAGAAGTTCTCCACCAGGATGAAGACGAGACGTGCCTCCATGGTGATGAGCGCCGTCCCCTTGAGCGGGCGGAAGCGCACCATGTTCAGGCTGGTCGGCACGAACAGGGTGTGCACGTACTCGCCGAACTTGAGCATCTGCACGCCGTTGATCGACACCTCGGCGGTGCGCCGCATCATGTTGAACAGGCTGATGCGCATGTGACGGGCGAACCGCTCGTTCACCAGCTCCAGGGTCGGCATGCGGCCACGGACGATGCGGTCCTGGGAGGAGAAGTCAAACTGGGCGATACCGGGATCCCCGGCCGCCCCTAGCTCTTCCTCTTCGACATCATCGACACCGTGCAGCAGGGCATCAATCTCGTCCTGACTTAACAGATCGCTCACGCTTCACCTTTCATTGCATGACAAAGCCGGTAAACAGCACTTGTTCTATTACGGGGGAAGAGACCAGATCCTTCAGGACCCGGCGACACTCTTCCAATGAATCCTGACGCAGCTTCTCCTTGCCCTCGAAGGTCATCAGCTGCTCGGCGGTGGCCGCGCTGAAGACCCGCAGCAGGGTCCCTTCGATCAGGGGAATGTTCTGTTTCGCCAGGGTCTCGTCAGCGGCCCCGCGCACCATCAGCTGGATCTTGATCTGCACCAGCCGATCCCGTTGCCCGCCCGCCACGTTGAACACGAAGGGACGCGGCATGCCCACATAGAGGGAGGGCTGGGGCGCACTGGCTTCGGGCTTGGCCTCGGCGGTGTCGGCCGCCGGCGCGTCCGACCCGGCAAACATGAACCAGGCACCGGCCCCGCCGCCACCCAGGAGGATGACGACCAGGGCGACTATCATGATCAGCTTCTTTTTCTTGGCCGCCGCCGGGTCCTTCAGCGTCAGTTCGTTATCGTCTGCCATCCCTTGTCCACCCTAGTCTCAAACTTGTTCGGTATCATAAACTTACTCGGGCAGGCATCAAGCATAGAAATCAATTCCGGCATCGTTTGTCGATTCCACCAGCAGACTCAGGGTGCGGGCCCTGCCCTCCCCCTCCGACTGGTCGCCACCGGCAAAGCCTCCCCCTTGCTGACCCTGACCGCCGAAGCCAGACTGGCCCTGTGATGACGGCTGTCCCTGCTGCTGTTGCCCCTGCTGCTGCGCCTGTTGTTGCACCACCGTCTGACCGAGCTGGATCCCCTGCCCCGCCAGCATGTCCCGCAGCCTGGGCATGGCCTGCTCCAGCATCTCCCGGGTCTGGCCATGCTGCACCACGAAGTGGACGCTGGCCTGGCTGGAGGCATCCAGCTGGATTTGGATCTTCATCTTGCCAAGGCCCAGGGGGTCTAGCTGGATCTCCGCCTGCTGCAGCTTGTCCGCCAGCATCAGGTTCACCTTCTGGTGCAACTGGGCTGGCGCCTCCGGGGTGGCCAGCTTGAGGTGCGGCAGGCTCTGGGGCTCCCGCCGCGCACTCACCTCGGCCGCCGGCTTGCCATCGCTGCTCTGAGCATGCTGCAGCGGCTGGCTTCCCTCGCTCGATTCGGTGCCCTTGACCTCGATCCCGAGCTGCTTGCCCAGCTCATCGAGCCTGGATTTCTGCGCCGCCGGCTTGAGATCCACGGCGGCTCCGACGGCCACCGCGGGTTCGGCCTCCATCTGCTGGATACCGGCCGAGAGCGCCGTCAGCGAGGCTTGCGGCCCCTGGGACTCGTGACGCGCCAGCGTCTGCTGGGGCGCCGTCAGCACGGGATCCGGGCTGGATGGAGCGGGCTGGGGAGTGGTGCCACTGGCCGCCGTCTCGGCTCTGGGGGCCGCGCCTGGCTTGGCCTCCCGGGCGTCACCAGCCGGGCTCGCCTTGTCGCCCTCGCCACCGGCAGTGCCAGGTTCTGGCGTGGCCTGCGCCGCGCCCTGGGGCTCCACCCTGACCACGCCTGCGTCGAAGGCCCTGGCGGTGGTCGCAGAGGCCGCGGTGATCTGTTCGTCATGGGAAACTGGCCCGGACGGCTGCCCGCCCGCCACCGAGCCCTGACTCGCCTGCACAGGGGGGGCCTCACCGGCCACCACCTTGGCAAGCAGGGCCGCCCGCGCCTCGCCGGACAAGGGTTCAGTCGCCACCGCGGCCGCCGGCTGACCGGCCTTGGGGGCCGCCGTGCTGTGTTCGGCAGTGGCCTGCTCGCTCTGCTGCGGCTCACCCGACGATGACTGGCCCTTGCCTGCGGCGACGGGTGCCTTGTCAGCGGCGAGCCCGCTCTCTTCATTTTCAAGGGGGAGCGCCTCTGCGCCCTGCCCATCGACCGCCACCGGCAAGGCAGGCGCCGCCCCCGCCATCACAGGCCCCGCGGCCTGTGCCACGGGATGCGACTCGGGCGGCAAGTCATTGCCGTCGACGGTCGCCGTCACCTCCTGGGGGGGCAAGGCAGGGGGCACCACCAGGCTGACATCCTGCCTGAGGGAGGCCTGAAGCTGCTGCAGAAAATCCTCGGGGGGAAGCTCGGTCTCCTCAGAGGGCGCCTTGCTGGCCGCCTCCTGACTGTCCGTTGCCTCGGCAGACGCCAAAGATTTGGCATCCGGGGTGGTCACTGCCTGGGCGTCGTCACCCCCTTGACTGGCCGATGGCTCCTGGCCCAGCAGCTGGGCCCTCGCCATGGCATCGGCAAATGCGGCCTTGCCGTCCGCCAGCGACAGATCCTTTCCTTCCCCCCCGGCGAGGAGCGAGGGCGACAGGGCGCCGTCGGCAGGGACTGCCTGACTGGGCGCTAGGTTTAACTGGGTCTGTATCATGCTGGGATCCCTGACGACAATCCTGTGATGACCGCACATCCAGGGGCGGAGGCGGCGTCTTAGCCTGTGTTGGCAATAGAAAGCAAGTTACAGGCCAGAATGGTGATAGCGTCGCAGTATGGCGTAATCGTCCAGCATCTTCTGCTCCTGACGCTGGGCCTTCAGCTGCGCTCGTCCCGCCTGCTTCTCGAGCAGCAGCTCGACGGCCTTGCGCCGCTGCTGGGCTTCGAGCCACTGGGTACGGCACTGGGCCAGCGCCTCGCGCACCTGCAGCACCCCTTGGTACTGCTGGGTCGCCGCATTTTCCAGCTTGTTGATGAAGGCGTGATACTGGCTGTTCTGCTGGGGCGTGATCCCCTGCAGGCCGCGATCCGTCCACTGCTGGTGATAGATCTGGCGGTACTGGTTGAGGGCGTTCTGCTGATCCATGAACAGCTTGAGATCCTGCTGGGCCTTGGCCAGCGCCATGGCGGCCTGCTGTTCGGCCTCCAGCAGCCGGCCCGCCAGCAACGTCAATCCTTTACTCATAAGGGCTCTCCACCGGTTAACGCATCAGCGGCATGGCCACCAGCTGCAGGGATTGCAGGCCTTCGTCGTAGTGAATGACCTCGCGCATCTTCTGCTGCAAGAACTGATCCAGATAGGGTTTCTGAATGATGGCCCTGTCGATGCGCGGATCCGATCCCTGGCTGTAGGCGCCTATGGTGATGAGATCCCGGTTCTGCTGATAGAGGGAGTAGAACTGCTTGAAGGCGCGCGCCAGCTCCATGTGCTCAGGTGAGGTCACCATGGGCATGACCCGGCTGATGGACTTTTCGATGTCGATGGCCGGGTAGTGGCCCGCATCCGCCAGCTCCCGTGCCAGCACTATGTGGCCATCCAGGATGGCCCGCGCCGCGTCGGCGATGGGATCCTGCAGATCGTCCCCCTCCGTCAGCACGGTGAAAAAGGCCGTGATGGAGCCCTGGCCATCGCTGCCGTTGCCGGCCCGCTCCACCAGCGCCGGCAATTTGGCAAACACCGAGGGGGGGTAGCCCTTGGTGGCCGGCGGCTCCCCCACCGCCAGGGCGATCTCGCGCTGAGCCTGGGCGTAGCGGGTGAGGGAGTCCATCAGCAGCAGCACGTTGAGCCCCTGCTCGCGGAAATACTCGGCGATGGCGAGCGCCGTCTCGCACCCCTTGAGCCGCATCAGCGGCGAGGCATCGGCCGGCGCCGCCACCACCACGGCGCGCTCGCGCCCCTCGGCGCCGAGGATCTCCTCGATGAACTCCTTCACCTCCCGACCCCGCTCGCCGATGAGGCCCACCACCACCACGTCCGCCACCGAGCCACGGGTCATCATGCCGAGCAGCACCGACTTGCCGACCCCGGAGCCGGCAAACAGCCCCATCCGCTGACCCCGTCCCACGGTGAGCACGGCGTTGATGGCGCGCACCCCCACGTCCATGGGCTCATGGATGGGACGACGGGCCAGGGGGTTGATGCGATGCTGGGCGAACTGCACCGTCTGGGAGGAGATGATGGGGCCCAGCCCGTCCAGGGGCTGACCTATGCCATCTATGACCCGGCCGAGCAGGTTCATGCCCACGGGGATGCCGTGATCCTCGGTGATGGGCACCACACGGGCGCCGGGGATGACCCCCTTGAGCTGCTCGCTCGGCATCAGAAACAGCCGATCGCCGGAGAAGCCCACCACTTCGGCCTCCAGCACGCCGTCCTGGGTGTCGATGCGGCAGAGGGCACCGATGGCGGCGCGGCAGCCGATGGCTTCCAGGGTCAGCCCCACCACCCGGGTGAGTTTGCCCGCCACCGGCGGTATGGGAGCCAGATCGCGGACCCGGTAGCCTTGCAGTCGACTGAGCAGGGATGCGGTCATCGCGCCTCCAGAGAGAAAGGGGAAAGAGTGTCAGCCGGCATTGTCACGAAGGGAAATGGTGCGCAGCAGCCTGGCTTCCCCTTGCCTGACCGGAAAAGGGTGTCAGCCGGCATTGTCACGAAGGGAGAGGGGGCGCAGCAGCCAGGCTCCCCTGTGCCTGACCGGAAAAGAGTGTCAGCCGGCATTGCCGCGAAGGGAGAGGGGGCGCAGCAGCCAGGCTCCCCTGTGCCTGACCGGAAAAGGGTGTCAGCCGGCATTGTCACGAAGGAAGTTGCGCAGCAGTTGCTCGATGCGCCCCGAGAGGGTCAGATCGATGCTGGAGAGTTCGGTGGCCAGCTGCAGATCCCCCGGGGAGAGGGTGGGATCGCTTTGCAGCCGCCAGTGACGCCGGGCACACTCCTCGGCGCCGAAGGCCTGCTCGACCCGGGCCACATCCTCCGGGTGCAGCATCAGGGTGACCCCCTGCTCGGCGGCGGGCAGCAGGGCAAGGCCCTGCTTGAGGGCTTCGAGCAGCAGTCTTGGGGAGGTCTCGGCCTCGTGGCGAATGAGGGCGCGGGCAAGCTGCTGGACCAGCGTGATGAGCTGCTGCTCCACGGCGCCATCCAGCTCCTGGAGCGGATTGGCGAGGCGGGCGGCGAGCCCCTGCCAGTGGGCAATCTCCTGCTCCACCTGGTCGCGGCCCAGGGCCAGCCCCTCTTCGCGACCCTGCTCCAGGCCCGCCTGATGGCCCTGCTGCAAGCCTTCCAGCTTGCCCTCTTCGAGCCCCTTGGCAAAACCGGCCTCCCGCCCCTCGACCAGCCCCTCTTCCCAGGCGGCCTGGCGGATTGCCTCCACCTCTTCGGCGGTGATGCTGGGGGTGGGCTCCTCCGGCTGCTCTTCTGGCGGCATCTCGTCCGCCTGCTCCTGGCGATACCAGTCAGGGCCGAGCCCCAGGGCATTGCTCTGGATCTCGGACTCGACCTCCATCTCGGGCCAGCCCCAGGCCTCTACCCGGGTCTCGTCCGTCTCGGGTCTGACATAACCCCGCAGCTTGCTGTTCTTGTTATTCATGTGCGAAAGACACTCCTGGCGTGCCGGACGAAGGGGGCGACATCATCGCACATTCCATTGCCCATGGCTTAGAGGAACTCTTCGCCACCGCCGGCCCCCAGCATGATCTCGCCCGCGTCCGCCAGACGGCGTGCCGTGGAGAGGATCTCCTTCTGGGCGGCTTCCACCTCGGAAACCCGGATCGGCCCCATGGCCTCCAGATCGTCCGCCAGCATCTCGGCGGCCCGCTTGGACATGTTCTTGAACACCTTCTCGCGCATCTGGTCGTCCGAGCCCTTGAGGGCCCGTTGCAGCAGATCCCCGGGCACTTCCCGCAGCAGGGTCTGGATGCCCCGATCGTCCACGTCGATGAGGTTCTCGAACACGAACATCAAGTCCTGGATCTGCTGGCTCATCTCCTCGTCCGACTCGCGGATGGAGTCCATCAGCTGGCCTTCGATGTTGGTGTCCAGGTAGTTCATGATGTTGGCGGCAGCCTTGAGGCCACCCATCTTGGCCGCCTGGGCACCGGCCGCACCGGCGAACTGCTTCTCCATGATGTCGTTGAGCTCTTGCAGCGCCGCCGGTTGCACCTCTTCGAGGTTGGCGATACGCATCACCAAGTCGAGGCGCACCTGCTCCGGGAACTGGCTCAATATCTCGGCGGACTGCTCCGGCTCCAGATAGGAGAGCACTATGGTCTGGATCTGCGGGTGCTCGTTCTGGATGATGCTGGCCACCTGGCGGGCATCCATCCACTTGAGGGAGTCGAGGCCGCGGGCACCGGATCCCAGGATGATCTGATCCACCAGGTTGCTGGCCTTGTCCTCCCCGAGCGCCGCCACCAGGGCCTTGCGCACGAAGTCTTCGCTGCCGATGCCGATGTTGGTGTATTTCTGGATGTCGTCGATAAATTGACGATGCACCGCCGCCACCCGATCGTGACTGAAATCCGACATGGAGGCCATGGACATGCCGAGCCGCTGCACCTGCTTGGGCTCGAGGTGGCGGAAGATCTGGGCGGCATCCTCCTCGTTGAGGCTCAGCATCAGCACCGCCGCCATCTCCATCCCGCCCATCTGATCCAGGATCTGGCGCTGGCTTTCGGTGATGTCGTTACCGGTGACTTGGTTTTTCTTCTCTTCAGGCATCTCGGTTCGTTACCCATTCTTTGATGACCTGAGCGGCCAGGTCTGGTTCATTCGCTACCAAGGCGCGTACGGCCTTGAGCAGGTCCTCGTCACGGTGCAAGTCAGGCAGCTTGAGCTGGCCATCCCGCAGGCCGAACACCGGCTCGGCCTCGGCCTGGGCCGCCAGCAGGCTCAGCTCGTCGTCGCCACCCAGTACGGTGTGGTTGTCGAAGTCCAGCTCCCCTTCCGGCTTGGCATCCGGGTAGAGCAGGCGCTTGAGCATGGGCCGCACCACGGTGACGATGAGCACTATGATGACCAGCACCGAGGCGGCGATGCGCACCGCGCGCCAGAACCAGGGCTGCTCGTAGATAGGCATGTCGGCCACGGCTTCCAGCTCGGGGCGGTTGAACGGAATGGCAACCACCTCCAGGGTGTCTCCCCGGGTCACGTCAAAGCCGAGGCCGCCGCTCAGCAGACGGCGCAGGGTATCGAGCTCGGCCTGGCTGCGGGGCTCGCGAGTGACCGCCCCCTCAGCACCGGGAGTGGCCTTGTAATCCACCGCCACCGACACCGTCATGCGGCGGATGCCGCCCTGCTGGCGCCGGATGTGGCTGACGGTGGTGTCCAGTTCGAAGTTGCGGGTCGCCTCCTTGCGGGAGCGGCCGGAAGAGCCGGTTCCCCCTTCAGCGCCGGCGGCCTGCTCGGGAATGCTGGAGGCGGCGGGGGGCTGATTGGTGAGTGCACCAGGCACGCCGCCATTGCTGCCATTGGCGCTGTTCTCTTCCACCGTCATCTCGGAGCGCACCGCAGGCAGGTCCGGATTGTAGGTCTTGCGGGTCTGCTCCTGCTGGGAGAAGTCGAGGGAGAGATCCACCTCGGCCGTATAGTTGTCGGCTCCCAGCACCGGGATCAGGATGGCGTCAATTTTTTGTTTGTATTCGAGCTCCTGCTTCTGCTGCATCGCAAACTCCTTGCGAGTCTGGGCAGAGAGCGGGTCTTGCGAGCCGGAGTTGAGCAGGCGGCCGTTCTGATCGGTCACGGTGACGCGGGTCGGCTCCAGGCCGTGCACGGCGGAGGCGACCATGTCGACGATGGAGTCCACCTCCCCCTGGCCCAGGGCAGCCCCTTTCAGGCTCAGCACGACGGTGGCGCTCGGCTTGCGCTCGTTGCGGGCGAACACGTTGTCCTTGGGAATGGCCAGCAGCACCTGGGCCTTGGCGACGTTCTGGAACTGCTCGATGGCGCTCGCCAGCTGGCGCTCGCGGCTCAGTTTCAGACGCTCGCTCTCCATGCGCTGGCTGACCCCGAAGCTGGAGTCCTTGAGCAGTATGGCTTCGCCGTCGTTGCTGGCCTCGCTGCTGCTGGCGAGGCCGGCGCGGGTCAGGCGCAGCCGGATGTCCGCATAATTCTCGGCACTGACCAGCACGCTCTTGCCTTCGACCTGATAGGGGATCTTCTGCTGATCCAGATAATCCAGGGTGGAGACCAGCTCCTGGGTGTTGAAGGTGCCGAGGGGACGCATCTCCGGCTCCTTGCCCCACAAGAGGATGAAGACGGCGATGGCCAGACAGATGGTCAACCCCAGGATCAGGGTGATCTGCCGCAACACATCGGTGTTGGACAAGAAGCCCAGGGCCGAGCTCTTCTGCTCGTGCTCATCGAGGGCGGCAGCCCCCTCGTTGTTCATCAGCAGATCGCCGTTTGGATCGTTAGCCACTCTTCAGGTCCTTATTGCTGACATCTTCGTGATGCTCGGTCGCCATGGGGCCGAGTTATACCGGCATGTTCATGATGGTCTTGTAGGCATCGACCATCTTGTTGCGCACCTGTACCGTCGCCTCGAAGGCGATGGAGGATTTCTGCCCGGCGATCATCACCTCGGACAGGTCCACCGACTTGTCGCCCATATCGAACCGGGTGCGCAGATCGTTGGCGCTGCCCTGCAACTCGTTGACGTTGTCCAGGGCCTGCTGCAGCATCTGACCGAAATCCGAGTTGACCGGACGACCGGGCTGGGTCAGCGGCGTGGCACCGGCTTCGACCTTGAGTGCCTGCATCTCTTGCATCAGGCTGCTTGCGCTAATTTCCATCTTCCCTTCCCAGACAAATCATTGACACTGGCAAGCCTTAAGCAATTAGAGTGCCAAAAGGGAAGATGGACTGGCCGCCGGCGCCAAGGGGGAGCCACAAGCGGGCCTCCTGGCCCCGACTCATGTCACCCCAGCACCAGCTTCAGATAACCGAGATGCAGATCTCGGTGCTCGTCCGCTGGCAGCTTGACCAGCACCTCGTCGTGCAGGAAGCGCGCCTTCTCGGTGGCCTGCTCAGGGTCCGCCAGGCCCACCGCCACCAGCCTGGCGACGATGGCCAGCGCCAGAGCCATGGTCGCCTCGTCCGCCCGTCCCCAGCCGAAGACGACCCCCTCAGCCGCCCCTTCCGCCAGGGGTGCGACCTCATCGCCATTGACCCAGAGGACCATGGGACTGCCCTCCTGCAGCCGCAGATAGATGCACTGCCGCTCCCACTCCCGGCGCCGCTCCACGGCAGATTCAGATGCTTGGGTCATGCCACTCTCCTTGTTCAACGACTGTGTCTTGCTTGCGCCCATGAAAAAGAGGGCCGAAGGCCCCCTTTTTACTGCAAGTCACGTCATTTAAACAGGCAGTATTTCAACATGATAAAAGAAAAATACCGGATCGCAGCCAGGGACCTTCGTCACTTGTTCAGATCCTCATCAAGCCAGTATTTGGAACCCGAGATATTGGCATCGAGCAGCAGCCCCTTCTCCCCGATCTGGTAGATGGCCATGCCGCCATTGTACTTGGCGGTCAGCTCGGCACTCTCCTTGCCGGCCACGGCCCCCACTTCGGAGGTGGCCTCCCAGCCCTTGTTGACGAAGGCATCGAACCTGGCCTTGTCTTCAAACAGCACCACCTGCTGGTAGAACTTGCCCCCCATGCCGGCGGCCAGCCCGGCGCCAAACATCTTCATATAGGTGTGCTTGCCCGTCTTGCGATTGATGGCAACCCCGGATCCCTGGTTGGTGTGCACCATCAGGGAGAACTTGCGCGAGTCGAACACCGCATAGCCATAGGCCTTGTCAAACAGCAGCTTGGCGGAGGGTTGCTCGTTGAACAGCCGTACCAGGGCGGTATCGGCCATGGTATCCAGGGCGGTTCTGGCCTCGGCGGGGGTCTTGGGCTCCAGCATGGTGTCGAGCTTCTTGTCGGCGGCCGTCAACCACTCCTTGCCGGTGGCGGCGCTCTCTTCCGTCCAGGCGCCCGCCTTGTTGTAGGCATCGGCTCCCCAGGTGGAGACAGACTCCCAGGTCGCCTTGGAGAAGTCGGTGATCCCCTGCCAGGCTTCCTTGCTGGTGTCGCTCACCGCGGTGCCAAGCTCGGAGGCCGCTTCCTTCAATTTCGCCCAGTCGGCATGGCTGGGGCCAGATGCAAGTGCCAGGACGGCGGCAATCAACCAGGATCGGCTCTTCATTGTGTGCTCCTTTAATATCCCATCAGCGGACATGTCACCCTATCAGATTTAAGACTACTCAAAGAAGTCCTGAGTGCCTGTCCCCTCCAGCGGGTCAACCAGGGCCAGGCTTCCCCGGCGGCGAGGGGACGGCGGCTGTGCCCTCATGAGCGGGCACAGCCTCCCTGACGGCAAGGGACAAAAGCTGACCGTAAATATTGTTCGGCCTGACAACCTCGGTTGTATAGTTTTTGGTTAGCCATTCCGGTAAAATCCGCGCCCTTGAATAAGAGCCACCTAAGAGTGATTGAGCGATGTCCAACACAAAACAGGCCCCCAAAGTAGGATTCGTCTCCTTGGGTTGACCCAAAGCAACAAGACCAATCCATGGCTAATACTGTCAGTAAGGCTTGTGCTGGCGGGCTCCCATCACTGTACCGGTGCCGGAGTTGCAAGCTGTAGTACTGACATGTTGCTCAACACAGGATCATATATCCCGTTACCTAGGAGGTGTTCGTCCGTTCAACCATCAGGATACGCCCGAACTCGCTCAGGCTGTGCTCGACCTCCTCAGCCGCATCGAGCATGGGATCCTGACTGAACGCCTAGGCTAGGATGTTATGTTGGGTTTACCGATATTAAAGAGGTGCTTAATGACGTCCGTCTCTATGGAGACTCATAAGGCGATAAAAATGCTAATTGGCGCCGGTTATAATCCAAAGAAGCTGAGGCTACGTTGGCATTACTTTACGAGGATGAGCGACAAATAAGTCCACCAATACAGCAAACCGCGAGAAAGACCCGAATGCCCTCCATCATGTCAGAGACTTGTTCACTTTCTTAGCTCCTGAGGTATCGGCCATTGCTGCTTAAAATCCATAAATTCGGCAACAAACGAAACCATAATGCTCTTAACAAATTCATCATATACGGATTGATTGATAGTGACATGTACGAATGACTCCACTCTCAAAGAATCTCCTACTGCGGCTAGGAAATCCGCATCTTGAAAGGTTAGTGTCACTGTGCCACTTTTTTGATTCTGGCTCAGAACGATCTGCTGATTGGACATTTTCCACCTCGAAATGATGCTTATATGCAGTGTCATTATATGCGTGTACTCACAGCCGTGTACAGCACGCCGTATAACGTAGACCATAGATCCTCTAGTGAGGAGATAAAATGGATTCTGACGAGTTTGAGCTGGCGATGCTCGCAACTGCATTCGGTAAAAATGTACGAGAGCTGCGGTCTGCACGAGGTATGCAACAGGAAAAACTAGCACTAATTGCTGGTATAGACCGTGGTCATATGGGAAAAATCGAACGTGGGGAAACTAGGGTAACCCTGGAAAAAGTTTATCAGATCGCCAAGGCCCTAGGGGTCTCGCCTGCATCATTGCTGCCATAACCATAGCTGTTGCTCTAACCAAATGGCCTGCCAATAAACTCGAACATGCCAAACACCTAACCTTATAACTGCATACAAACCACCCAAGTCTGGTCTGGTCTGGTCTGGTCTGGTCTGGTCTGGTCTGGTCTGGTCTGGTCTGGTCTGGTCTGGTCTGGTCTGGTACAGTTTCAGCCAGTGCCAGGCGAAACCACATTCGTTGTCATCAGAAGCATCGTCCAGACGGCCAACTAGAAACCGGCAGGTTTCTCAATCCCCTCATTGTTGACCACAACAAAACCATTGAAAACAATAACCCTGAGCTTGGGGGCATTCTGAAAATATCGATGATACTGAGGTTGGTGTACTCAGACTCGACTGCACAGGCATTACACAGCGTATCGAGCGCTGAAATTAATTTAGCTCGACCGGTATGAATCGCTACACCGCATCGTACAGCATCATCCAATCTGCCATCTCAAGCCCTATCCATATCACCAAAAAATGTATTCTGGCTCATAGTTAGCCAGTTCTGAGTGTGCAGCCAAGCTGGGCTGGCTAACATTTCGTTTTAATCATATACACAACCCCGTAGCTCTCATTTCTACTCTGCCACCAGTACAGCGACGAATAACTATGGGGAACGATCCTACCGGCTGAAATAGATAGGACTGCAACGCAGAGCGAAACGGCGTTGGAGCACTCTTGCATCCTAGGTCACATATTTTCATGTCAGATACAATCATAGGTAGAGACATTGTGCAGTCATCTTCGTTTTACCATTTACAA
>NZ_CBCPLW010000033.1:0-25158 GCF_965119515.1 Aeromonas sp. Marseille-Q7275 | reverse complement strand
ATAGGCAAGCAGCTGGGGGGCGACACCGGCGCCCTGGTGGGGGCTGCCGTCGGCGGCGCGGCGGGCGGTGCGGCCACGGCCGACAGGGGCAACAAGAATGAGGCTGCCCTGGGTGGCGCCGTCGGTGCCCTGGGTGGCGCCGCCATCGGCAAGAGCGTGGGTGGCAGCACGGGCCAGCTGATCGGCGCCGGCATAGGCGGTGCCGGTGGCTCCGCCATCGGTGCCAGAACCGGCGATGGCCACGAGAGCAACAACAATCGTTACTATGACGACAGGCGCTATCACAAGCACCACAAGAAATACAAGAAGCACCGCAAGCACAGATGGCATGACGACGACTGAGATCTGCCAGGAGAGAGAAAGGGGCCAGGGGCCCCTTTTTCGTGTCCGTTCTCTAGACCAGTCGGTGCTGGCGCCTGCCAAGGTAGAAGGCGTTGATGTTGTCGATCAGCTGATCCGCGAGGCGCTGCATCGACTCCTCGCTGGCCCAGGCCACATGGGGCGTCAGGATGAAGTTGGGGTAACGCAGCGCCTGCATCAGGGGGTGGTCGGGGGGCGGCGGCTCCACGCTTGCCACGTCGAACCCGGCACCGCCGAGGCGACCGTTGCCGAGCGCCTCCAGCAGGGCCTGCTCGTCCACCAGGCCGCCACGGCCCACGTTGATCAGCAGGGCCCCCGGTTTCATCATGGCCAGCTCCCGCTCCCCGATGAGGTGGCGGGTGTAGGGGGTGAGCGGGCAGTGCAGGCTGATCACATCCGAACTCTGCAGCAGGGACTCCAGGGGCAATCTGTCTTCATCCCCGGGGGCGCCGACCTGGCTCTGGGCATAGAAGACCTCCATGCCGATGGCGCTGGCCCGCTGCCCCAGGGCCTGACCCAGGGTGCCCTTGCCTATGATGCCGAGGCGCTTGCCGTGCAGATCCATGATGGGGTGATCGAAGAAACAGAACTGGCCGCTCTGCTGCCAGCGCCCCTCTTGCAGGGACTGGCGCCAGGCGAACAGGTTGCGTGACAGGGCCAACATCAGTGCCATGGCATGTTCGGGGACCGAGGGTCCCGAATAGTTGCGGATGTTGCACACGGCGACATTGGCGGCGCGGCACGCCTCCAGATCCAGGTTGTCGCTGCCGGTGGCCGCCAGGGCGATCAGGCGCAGCTCCGGCAACTGGGCCAGCTCGTCCTTGCCGATGCGGATCTTGTTGATGATGGCGATGCTGGCGCACTTGAGCCGCTCCACCACCTGTTCCGGTCTCGTCTCGGGGTAGCTTTGCCAGTGATGGGGGAAATCGGGGCGACGCAGATTGATGCCGGCGTCCAGGGTGTCACTGTCGAGAAACACGATTTGCTGCATGAAGCCTCCTGCCGTTCGCTGCCGCGTGGGAGTCGCCATGATGCCAAAGATGGGGGGCGGCTGACCAGCACGGATGCAGACGGGCCGGATGGCCCAACTCCATGCTCTCTAGCAGTTCGGATCAGATCCAGCCCAGATGGGTCAGCCAGCCCTGGATGCGCCCCGGCGTTTCGTCCAGCGCCATCAGGGCATAGGGGCGGTAGTTGAGCTTGTGGCTGCGGCGGCTCTCGCTCTGGCGCGCCTCGGCCGCCAGCAGGGGCCAGCGCCCCCCGTCTTCCTGATAGAGATCCAGGGTAGGGATGCTGGCCTGGGCCACCTGCTTGGCCAGGGTCTGGTTGCTCAGCTGGTTGGGAAAGAAACCGTCGAGCAGCACCAGGGCATCGGGGGCGGGCAACTGTTCGCTGGTGATGAGGTTGGCGGCCCAGGCCGCGCTGGTGCCTTGCGCCAGCAGCAGCTTGAAGCCGCCCTCCTGCAGCTTGGCATCACCTAGCTTGACGATGCGCTCGGCAAATTGCTGGCGAAATGCGTCAATGTTCTCCTGCTTCTTCTCGGAGGCCGGATCCAGCTCTGTCTGCTGGGGGGAGGGGAGCAGCAGCAGGGTGTCGAAGCCGAGCCGCCCCAGCTCCCGGGTCAGCTGCCACAGCTGGCCGCTGCGCTGCCAGTCCGGCAGCAGGATGGCGAGCCCCAGGTAGCTGTCGCCGTCGTGCTTGGCAAAGAGCACCCGCTGCTTGTCGATCCGGGTGCTGTCAGGCATCCCCTTCCAGTCGCTCTCCTGCCAGTGATCGAGCGGGGCTGGGGGCGAGATCTCGTTGGCCGGCAAGGTGGTGCTCGCCAGCAGGGTCAAAAACAGCAGTGGTAAGGATAATCTGGCCATGATGCGCTCCCCGGTTGACTGGGTTAGCGGCGGCGTGCCGGATTTCTGAAGGGGGTCGGGGGATCCAGTAGCAAGAGGGAAGGGGCAGGCCCCTTCCCTCGACGGGCTCAGGGCCGGGCAAGCCTGCCGAGCTGGCGGTCGTGCAGGGGGGAGAGCAGCAACAGGGCACTGACGGCCCCCACGAGGGCACAAAACATGTCTGACTGGGTATCCCAGGGATCCCCCTGGGTGCCGAGGAACTCGTCGGCGCCCTGACCCAGTGCCAGTGCGGCGCCCCACTCGATGAGCTCATAGCTGGCGCTGACGGCGAGCACCACGCAGATCACCAGAAACACCAGCATCTTCTTGCCCTGCACATGGTGGCCGCGCAGCAGTATCTCGCGGCAGGCCAGGGCGGGCACGAACCCCTGGAAGAAGTGGCCAATCTTGTCATAGGGGTTGCGGCTGAGATCGAACCACTGCTGCAGATCGAAACCGAGTGGCACCCGGGCATAGGTGTAAGCGCCCCCCAGCATCAGCACGGCCCCGTGCAGGAAGATGCACAAGTAGAGCAGGCTGGTGAGGGGGTAGCTGCGCTGGCTCAGCAGCAACAGCGGCACGACGATGAGCACGGGGGCGACTTCCAGCAGCCAGGTGACCCTGTCATAGGGTTGCCAGCCGGAGAGCACCAGCAGGACCAGGGTGAGCAGCAACAGCAGGAGTTTTTGATGAGATGTCATAGGGAGCCTGTGGCGAAGGAAGAACCTGACTTCATGGTGTAGCCCCAATCGGCGCGAGACGAAAAGGGGCAGGGGAATTCTCCCTCAAGGGGCGGGCCGCTGTCACTGACCGGGGCTGAATGATCGCAGGGCCGGTGCCCATAAAAAAAAAAGCGAGCCTGGGGCTCGCTTTTTTCAACACGGGCGTGAAGCCGTCAAATCAGTTGACGCGACGCTTGAACTCGCCGGTGCGGGTGTCGATTTCGATCTTGTCGCCGATCTCTACGAAGGCGGCAACGGCCAGCTCGTAGGTGGTGCCTTTCAGGCGGGCCGGCTTGGTCACTTTACCGGAGGTGTCGCCACGGGCGGCCGGCTCGGTGTACTCGACTTCGCGAACGATGGTGGTCGGCAGTTCGACGGAGATGGCTTTCTCGTTGTAGAAAGTCACTTCGCAGATGTCTTCCATGCCGTCAACCATGTAGTTCAGGGCGTCACCCAGGTTGTCTTTCTCGACGTCGTACTGGTTGTACTCGGTGTCCATGAAGACATACAGGGGGTCGGAGAAGTAAGAGTAGGTGCACTCTTTACGCTCCAGCTGAACGACTTCCAGCTTGTCGTCGGCCTTGAATACGGTCTCGGTGGCGCTGCCGTTCAGCAGGCCTTTCAGCTTCATCTTGACCACGGCGGAGTTACGGCCGGATTTGTTGAATTCGGCTTTCTGGACCACCATCGGCTCGGTACCGATCATGACGACGTTACCAGCGCGGATTTCCTGTGCGGTTTTCATGTAAAAATTCCTGTTCGTATACGGGCAGATAAAAACTGCCAGATTATATACGGCTTTCTAAAAATTTCACCAGCCGAGTGACGAGATCCCTATCGGCAAGCAACTTCTGTGACCAGCTTCGCGCATGTTGTTGCCAAACAGTGCCGAATTGCGGCCATTGGGCCCAGAGTTCGCGCACATCCTGCCCATGGTTGAGGGCATGGTTGAAGGCGCGCAGCCACTGGCCGCCATCGGTCGGCAAGTCGGCCAGATCTGGCAAGCTAGATAAGTAGTGGTCGAGGAAATCATCCAGCTTGGCAATGTGAGCCTGATCGTCCTGGGGATAGATGTGCCACAGGAAGGGCCGCGCCGCCCACTGGGCTCGCACGAAGGAGTCTTCGCCGCGCACCAGGTTGAGATCGCAGCTCCACAGCAGCCGATCGTAGCCCGCCTGGCTCGTCATCGGCAGCAGTTTGATGGCAAGCTGCCCCGCCTGCAGCAGATCCCCCGCCCTGGCCGTGCCGATGGCACTCTCAAGCCCTGCGCCGCTGAGCACGTCGTTGAGGGAGCGACCGAGCGGCAGCAGCAGGGTGACCGGGGTGGCGCCCTGGCTCCAGCACTGGACCAGGCTTTTCAGCGCCTCGCTCTCGTAGGTGAAGAGGCTGATCCGCAGCTCGTCTTGCGCCCTGGGCGGCAGCCCCAGGCTCGCCCAGTAGGCGGCAAGGCCTGCCTCATCCTGCTGCCACCGCTCCCGCTCGGCGATGAGGTCACGCTCGCACAGGAGGCCACCGGTCTTAGCCGTGAAGCCCGGGAAGAAGAAGTATTTATTGAGGCTCTGGTTACCCACCCGCTGCGGCGAGGCGAGGCCGTGGCAATCCTCGACCCAGCTCTCTGCCGAGAGATACTCCAGATTGATCCAGCAGGGGGGCGGGCTCTGCTCGGCCATGCGTTCGATAAAGGGGGCGGGCAGCTGGCAGGCGAAGGCCTCTATGACCACTCTGGCCGGGATGGCATCCGCTGGCAGGGGGCCCTGCCAGCGCTGGATGTGAATTCCCTCAACCCACTGGCGATCCAGCGCGGGATCCAGCCCCGGACAGATACGGGCGAAGCTCGCCAGATCGTCCACCCAGAGCCGCACCTCTCCATGCCCCTCCCGCTCGAGCTGGCGGGCCAGCCGCCAGGTGACGCCGATGTCGCCGAAGTTGTCCACCACGGTGCAGAAGATGTCCCAGTCAAAGGGGGGCAGGGGGCTTGTCATGGCTCGGGGTTCCAGATGCAAAAAACCGGTGCGCAGGGTAGCACACCGGTGACTTGGCTTCTAACCGTCAGCGCGTGACGGTGGCTGCGGCAGGTTACTCCTTGCCGTAGACATTGTTCTCCTGCTCGCGCACCCGGATAAAGGTGGTGCGCTTGGTGAGCTCTTTCAGCTGGCTGGCGCCGACGTAGGTGCAGGTGGATCGCACGCCGCCGAGGATGTCACGCACGGCGTTCTCGACCGGACCGCGGTAGGGCAGCAGCACCGTCTTGCCCTCGGAGGCGCGGTACTCGGCGACGCCGCCGGCGTGCTTGTCCATGGCGCTCGACGAGCTCATGCCGTAGAACTTCATGAAGGGGGCGCCATCGACGTCCACCACCTCGCCGCCGCACTCCTCGTGGGCCGCCAGCATGCCCCCCAGCATCACGAAGTCGGCGCCGCCGCCAAAGGCCTTGGCCACGTCACCCGGGCAGGTGCAGCCGCCGTCACCGACGATCTGGCCGCCGAGGCCGTGGGCCGCATCGGCGCACTCTATGATGGCGGAGAGCTGCGGATAGCCGACGCCGGTCTTGACCCGGGTGGTGCAGACCGAGCCCGGGCCTATGCCCACCTTGACGATGTCGGCGCCGGAGAGGATCAGCTCTTCCACCATCTCGCCGGTGACCACGTTGCCCGCCAGGATGACGTGGTTCGGGCAGGCTTCACGGATCTTGCGCAGGAACTCGACGAAGTGCTGGGAGTAGCCGTTGGCCACGTCCACGCAGATGAAGCGCAGTGCCGCCGACATGGCCAGGATCTGGCGAGTCTTGATGAAGTCCTCTTCCGAGGTGCCGGTGGAGACCATCACATGGCCGAGCAGGGCAGGATCTGTGTCGTTCACGAAGGCTTGCCACTGCGCGAGGCTGTAGTGCTTGTGTACCGCCGTCATCATCTCGAAGCCCGCCAGGGTGCGTGCCATGGCGAAGGTGCCGACGGTGTCCATGTTGGCGGCGATGACGGGCACCCCCTGCCACTGGGTCCGGGTGTGCTTGAAGGTGAACTGGCGGGTCAGGCTGACCTGGGAACGGCTCTTGAGGGTAGAGCGCTTGGGACGAAACAGGACATCCTTGAAACCGAGCTTCAAGTCTTCTTCGATACGCATTGCAAATTCCTTATTGAGCCTTGTGAACGTCACTTTGCAGTGGCTTATTTTCGGCAGGCACAAAAAAACCGCAGGTTTTCAAGGCCTCCGGTTTACAACAGTCTAGGCAAAAATCCCGCCAGAACAAGACTGATAATTCGCTCATCATTGTGGTAGCCTTTGGCGTCACAACCCGAGGTTGGCCACCAGCTTCATCCAGCACCTCGCCATGGCCCCTCTCCCCCCTCTTTTTGCACCTTGCCTCAGAGTCAACTGCTGTCGGATCCCCCATGCCGTGAACGCCAGAAGCCCGGGTTCTGGGCGCCTGCGCCACGTTTGCCAGTTGACAGGGGCCTGCGTGCTGCCCACTCTGGCGCAGAGGGCCAGCGTGGGCCCGCTTCGACGAGGAGAACACATTGTCCGTATCACACAAAGCCGGCTGGTTGTTGCTGGCCAGCCTCTGCTTCTCATCGGGCGCCTGGGCCGCCCCCACCGTCTATGGCTGGATAGAGAAGGGCGTGCTCATGCCCGGTGGGGTGGCGGTCAAGATGAAGCTGGATACCGGCGCCCTCACGTCCTCGCTGGATGCACGGGAGCTGCACCACTTCAAGCGTGACGGCAAGCCCTGGGTGCGCTTCACCCTGGCACTGACCGATGCCAACACCGACAAGGAGGTGCGCCAGACCCTGGAGCGGCCGGTGGAGCGCAGCGTGACGGTGCGCGGCGCCGGTGGCATGGAGGAGCGCCCCACGGTCACCATGTCCATCTGTGTCGGTGACAAGGTCTACAAGGAGTGGTTCACCCTGCGGGATCGCAGCGACATGATCTATCCCGTGCTGCTGGGTCGCCGCCTGCTGGCGGAGCTGGGGCCGGTGGACTCTTCCCGCACCTTCACGGTGCAGCCGAGCTGCGGCTAGGAAGGCCGCGTTGGGATCATCTATGGTGCGCGGGGGCTTGGGCCCCCGCGCTTTTTCTTTGCTGAGGCCTGCGCCGCCTATGCCGGACGCGGCGGGGCGGGCAGCAGCACGCTCACCTCAAGGCCCCCCTCTGGCCGGTTGTGGATGTCGAGATCCGCGCCGTGCAGCTGCACTATGCGCTGGACTATGGCCATGCCAAGGCCCACCCCGTCCCCCTGCTGGGGATTGACCCGGAAGAAGCGCTCGCACAGGCGCGACAGGGCGGCGGTGGGGATGCCGGGGCCGTTGTCCCGCACATCCACCCTGACCCTGTTGCCCTCCTGGCTGATCACCACGGCGACCTCGCCGCCCACCTGGGTGTAGCGCAGCGCGTTGTCGATGAGGTTGCCAAACATCAGCTCCAGCAACATGGCCTGCCCCATCACCTGCAGATGCTCGTCCCCCTCCAGGGAGAGCTGCAGATCCTTCTTCAGGGCGATGGGGGCCAGGGTGGCCAGGGTGCCCTGCAACAGCAGGCTCAGATCCAGCTTGCCGAGCGCGGGGGCCTGCTGGTTGTCGATGCGGGCCTGGGTCAGCAGCTGGCGGATCAGGCGGTCGCTGCGATCGAGCGCCAACAGCATCTTGCGCAGCGCCTGCTCCCGGCTCTGCTCATCCTCGGCGGCCAGGGCGTTCTCGCTGTGGATGCGCAGCACCGCGAGCGGAGTGCGCAGCTCGTGGGCCGCCTCGTTGGTGAACTGTTTCTCCCGCTCTATGGTGTCTGCCAGGGTGTGCATCAGCCGGTTGATCTCCGCCACCAGCGGCGTCAGCTCCTCGGCCTTGATGGCCAGGTTGAGCGGGCTCAGGTTGGCGGGATGGCGCTCCCCTATCGCCTGGGTCAGCTGGTGCAGCGGGGCCAGTCCCCGGGTGACCAGCCACCACAGCAGGGCGAGCAGGAAGGGCAGGGTGATGAAGAGCGGCAGCATGGTCAGGGTGGCCATCTTGCTGGCCAGCTCCCCGCGCTCGTCATCCCGCTCCGCGACGATGAGCCAGGTGTGTTCATCCTCGTTGTAGAGGGTGAAGGTGCGCCACTCGTGGTGATCCTTGGTCTCGCTGTCGAAGCCGCGCTCCAGGGTGGCCAGGGGCTGACTCGGCGCATTGGGTGAGCGCAGCAGTATGGTGCCCTGCTCGTCGAGCAGCTGGAAGGTGAGGTTGCGCTCGAACTCGTGGCCGTAGGGGGTGAACTCGTTGTCCCGCCCCAGCTGGCTGAAGCTGCGCTTCTCCTGATGGGGGTCGTCGGGCACGGCCTGCTCCCACTCCTGGTAGACGGCCCCGTTGCTGGGCAGCTCGCCGCGCTGCTTCAGATAACGGCTGAGCAGCTGGTTGGTGATGCGGGCGGACTGGGCGAGACGGGCATCGAACAGCTCCTCCATCTCGTGGTTGGCTTCCAGGTAGCCGATGAGGCCGCTGACGGCCAGGCTGAGGCTGACCAGGGCCAGGATGCCGGAGAGCAGGAAGCGGCGGATGGAGCGGACGCGACTCATGGGGTGGGCATCCCTCTGCTGCCCGGGGTATCTGGCTGCGGCACTATGTAGCCGACGCCGCGGATGTTGCGGATGAGCTCGGGGAAGAACTTCTTGCGCAGGTGGTGAATGTGCACCTCCACCGCATTGCTCTCGGCCCCCTCGTCCCAGCCATAGAGGCTCTGCTGCAGCTGATCCCGGCTCAGCACCCGGCCGCTCTGGGTGATGAGCTCCTGCAGCAGCTTGTATTCGTGGGGGGTCAGCCTGACCGCCTCCCCCTGATAGGTGACCTGCTGGGATTCGGGGTAGATGAGGATGTCGCCATACTCCAGCACCGCCTGGGCCTGCCCCTTGCTGCGGCGCACCAGGGCGCGCAGGCGGGCGTTGAGCTCCTGCAGGGCGAAGGGCTTGACCATGTAGTCATCGGAGCCCGCATCCAGCCCCAGCACCCTATCGTCCAGGGCATCCCGGGCGGTGAGGATGAGCACCGGCAGCACCTGCCCCTCCCGTCGCAACTTGCGCAGCAGGCTGATGCCGTCGATGTCCGGCAGGTTGAGATCTAGGATGAGGGCGGCAAACTCCTCGCTCTTGAGCGCCGACAGGGCGGGCAGCCCCTGCTGCAGCCAGTCCACCGTGTAGCCGCTGCTGCGCAGGGCATCCACCATGCCATCCCCCAGCATCACATCATCTTCCACCAACAGGATCCGCATTGTTCTCTCCCTCAAATGACGCTGCCCACCAGTATGCAAGTTGGTGGGCAGAGTTTAAATAGCGCACTGTTCTGCTTGTGTTTATAGCTTGGCGAGACGCTCGCGGATCTCCGTCCTGCGCCCTTCGTCCGCCAGCTCGCGGCCCGGTCTGGCCGGGGCGGCCAGGGCCTTGTCCAGGTAGCGCTTCGCCTGGGCCTTGTCCCCCTGATCCAGCAGGAAGTCGCCGTAGAAGAAGTTGGGGTCGATGCCGTTGGGGTTGATGGCGAGCGCCTGCTTGAGCAACTGCTCGGCCTTGTCGTCATCCCCGAAGCCGACCGGCCAGCCCGGCACCTGGTAGTAGAGCGAACCCAGGCTGGTGTAGGCGGAGCCCTCCAGCGCCTTGGGATCCTGCTTGATGGCGATCTCCAGCCTGGCCTTGGCCTCCTTCACCAGGCTGAGGGCCCCGAGGCCGCCCTTGGCGCCAGCCCAGGTGCTCTTGACGATGGCGGACCAGATCAGCAGATCGGTACGAAAGGCTTCCTTGGCACTGGCCTGATCCGCCTGGGCGCTCAGGGTCTCCAGGCAGCTCTCCTTGGCCTTGCCGGTCTCCTGATACTGGCAGTGGGCCCACTGTTGCTGAATGGTGGGCAGGGCATCGGCGGCCTGAACCAGGCTGCTTGCCAGGGCGAGCAGCAGGACGCTGTGACCAAATCGGGGGCGCAAAGTGGCGTGTTTCATCTCAATGTTCCTTCTCGTTCGTGGCACAGGCGGAGTTGTCCCCGTGATCTGTGGCCAGGGGGGCGGGGTGGCGGGCATGGCGTTCGATGACGGGCAGCTGTCTGGCCAGCGCCCTGTCGACCAGGGCGGGCAGCAGGGCATTGAGCCGCACGAACAGCTTCTCCGGCCAGCCGAGCCAGCGGCGGCGTGTCTCGTTGCACAGGGCGATGACGGTCTCCTCGGCCACGTCCTGGGGGCTGTCGGTCCGGGTGCCGAGCTCGGCATTCATGGCGTAGGCCGCCTCGGAGTTGAGATGAGTGCGGGTGGCGCGGGGGGCAAAGTGCAGCACCTTGATGCCGGTGCCCTCCAGCTCCCGCCCCAGGGCCTCGCTAAAGCCGCGCAGGGCGAACTTGCTGGCGCAATAGACGCTGTAACCGGGATAGCCGATGGCCCCGAGGCTGGAGCCTATGTTCATGATGACGGCGGGCTTGCGCAGCCGGGGCAGCAGGGCGCGGGTGAGCTGGATGGGGGCCTCGATGTTGAGCAGCAGCTGGCGCGTCACCTGCTCGCCGCTCTGATCCTCCAGCCAGGCGAACTGGTTGCAGCCCGCGCTGTTGATCAGCACATCCAGGCCTTCTTCCAGCGCCGGGTGCTGCAACAGCCTGGCCCGCTCCTGGGGCGAGCCCAGATCGGCGGTCACCGTCTGGTGGCGCTCCGAATGGGGCAGCTCCTTGCGCAGGCGCTCCAGGGCGCTGGCCCGGCGTCCGTGCAGCAGCAGGTGCGCCCCCTGGGCCGCCAGCTCCATGGCCAGGGCTTCCCCTATGCCGCCGCTGGCGCCGGTGAGCAGTATGCGTTTCCCTTCAAGCTTCATTGGCAGGATCCCGTGAGCTGATGGAGCATGTCGCCATAGAGGCGGTAGACCACCCTGGCCGAGTGAATGATGGCGGCCTGATCGGCGGCGTCTTCCACCTGGTTCATCAGGGATTCGAAGAACTTGAGGTGCTCCTGATCCAGGGCGCCGTGGGAGCTCAGGTAGCTCATCGCCTGGGGCGGCAGGCCCAGACCGCGCTTGAGCTGGTCCGCCACCGTCAGGGCGATGGCGACGCTGGTGCCTTCCAGCACCTGTACCATGCCGAAGAAGCCCATGGGGTTGCCGCGCTGGATCTGGTCGTAGAGGAAGGCCACCATCAGCTCGATGGGCAGGCCGGGCCGGCCGTGGCGCACCGCCTCGGCGTCACCGCCGCAGGCGCGGATGTCGTTCAGGATCCACTCCTGGTGGCCGTACTCCTCGTCGATGTACTCCCGGATGGCGCCGCGCACCCATTCGTACTCCTGTCCCAGCTTGCCGCCGGTGGCCATCAGGAGCGGCACAGTATGGCGCACGTGGTAGTAAGCCTCTGCCAGGAAGGCGAGGTAGGTCTCCCGGCTGATGTCGCCGCGGCGGCAGGCCTCGATGATGGGGGCATTGAACAGGTGCTCGCGCTCGGAGGCGGTGGCTTGTTGCAGGGTCTGGTAGAAGCTCATGAGGTCTCTCCTGTGAGGCCTTGGGTCAGGCATTGGTCGATCTGCCGGGAAAAGTGGTGATAAATCTCGTTGCGACGGGGGCGGCCGTTGGCGGTCAGCAGGCCGGGGTGCTGATCCAGCGCCACCGGCAGCCAGTGATGGATGCGGGCGTAATCGGGCAGTTGCTGGTTGAGCCGGGCAATCTGCTCGGCCAGCTGGAACTGGGTGCCCGGCAGCGGCTGGATCAGGGCCACGTTGGCGGGCTGGCCGTCACCGAAGATCACGATGCGGGCGATGGCCGGGCAGAGCTGGGCCTGGGCCTCCACCCATTCGGGGGAGAAGTTGCGGCCAAAGGCGGTGATCTGCACGTTCTTCTTGCGCCCCGTGATGTGGAGAAAACCATCCTCGTCGATCCGCCCCAGATCACCGGTGGCGATGAGCGGGATGGCGGGCGCCTCTTCCCCCAGATAGCCGAGCATGGCGCTGCCGCTCACCATGACTTCGCCGTCGGCGGCGATAGTCACCTGGCAGTGGGGCAGGGGGCGGCCGACGCTGCCCGGACGGTCGGCGTCCGGGCCGTTGAGCGCCACGACAGAGCCGCATTCCGACAGGCCATAGCCCTCATAGACAGGGAGCCCCAGAGTGCGGGCATGTGCGATGAGCTCGGGGGCCACCTTGCCGCCACCGACGGCGACGAAGCGCAGCCCCTTGAGCCGCTCGGCCAGGGCCGGGGTAATGGCGCACAGCGCCAGCAGCAGGCGCAGCAGCTCGGGCACCAGCACCAGGCTGTGGCTGGGCCAGCGCGCCAGGGCCTGGCCCAGCATGGCCGGGTTGAGGGTGCTGGAGCCGGTGAAGCCCAGCTCGCCGAGGGACGGGATGCGGCTGCAGGCGCCAGTGAGCAGCGGCACGTACAGACCGGTCAGATTCTCGAGCAGGGTGGCCAGGGGCAGCAGGGTCAGGTGCTGTTCGACCCGGGCAGGGGCGACCCGCAGGGCCAGGGACTCGCAGACCGCCGTCATCTGGGCAAGGGAGAGGCAGACCCCCTTGGGCTGGCCCGTGGTGCCCGAGGTATAGGTGATCTTGGCGGTGCCCGCCGGCAGCTCGGGCAGGCTGGCGGGGGTACGGCGCCACAGGGGCAGCGCCTGTTCATCCGGCCTGCCCGTCATCAGGATGAGGGGGGCGGCTGCCTGCCAGGCCTCATGCTCGGGGCCCACCAGGGCATCGGCCCCGCTGCTCTCCAGCAGCCATGCCTGCTGGGCCGGGCTGAAGAAGTGGGGCACCGGGATGACCACTATGCCGGCCCGGGTGCAGGCCAGATCGATCAGCGCCCAGGGCAGGCCGTTGTCGAGCTGCAGGGCCAGGCGGCGAATGCCGGCTTGCCGCAGGCGGTCGGCCAGGTGCTGGATCTGCTGCCACAGGGTCTGGTAATCCAGCTCGCCCTGGCTGCCTTGCAGTGCCGGTTGGCTCGGCGTCAGGCCGGCGTGGCGGGCGATGGCGTCGAACAGGCTCATTGGGCGCACCTCTTGTCATGGCCAGCCTGGTTAAAAAGCATGGGCATGGGCCCCAGCAGGTTGAGCAGCAGGCTGCTCTGGGCGAGCACCTCGCGCCCCTGGTTGATGTCCCCGGCCATCACCTTGGGCTGGCAGCGGTAGTACTCCCCCCAGGCGCTGGCGTCTTCCCCCACCTGATGGGCCTGGGCGGGGGCCAGCTCCACCGGGTTGAGGCGCAGCCGGGCAAAGCTGTTGCGCAGCTTGGCGGTGCCGGTGAACACCACGTAGTCGAGGGCGTTGTCACACAAGAGCCGGCACAGGGCGGCAAACATCAGGCGGGCATTGCCCGGCTCGCTGCAGGCCAGGTTGCCCACTTCGATGATGCGGCTGCGGGCCGGACGTACCCCGAGGCGGGTTTCGATGGCGGCCTCGATGGGTTGCTCCAGATACTGCTCCAGATAGAGGGGCTGCCCACCCTCGCCGTTGCAGGCCTGGTTGAGGCCACAGGCGCCGACCAGCACCCCATCGGCCCGGTAGAGCCCGAGCAGGCAGGGCAGAAAATGGGGGATGCGGGCGTTGAATTCGAGGGTGTAGGCGGCCTGGATATAAGCTTGCAGCGCCATGACCTGCTGCGGGGAGTCGGCCAGGATCAACCTGTAGGGGGCTTGGATCTCTATGGTCATGGTTGGCTCCTTCTCTTGGGATGGCTTGAGAGTAAAAGGGCAAACTTAAGAAACCCTTAAGGAGTAAAAAAAGTTGTCAGGGAGGCGGCGGGCAGGCAATCTGCGCGGCTGTCACCCAGGAGGATCCGTCATGTCATCAAGCGCCAGCTGCCCCCTCTGCTCGGCTCGCCACAGCTACCCCCTGCCGGTGGCGGGCAAGCGCTATCACCGTTGTCTGGACTGCGAGCTGGTCTGGCTGGATGAGGCGGATCACCTTGACGAGGGCGCCGAGAAGGCGGTCTATGACGGGCACGACAACCAGGTGGACGATCCCCGTTATCGCGGTTTTCTGATGCGGGCCTTCGGCGAGGTGCTCTCCCGGGTGAGCCCTCCTGCCAGCGGCCTCGATTTCGGCTGTGGTCCCGGGCCTGCCCTCATCGCCATGGGGCGGGAGGCGGGCTTTGAGATGGCGGGTTACGACAAGTTCTATGCCGACCGGCCCGAGCTGCTGACGCGGCAGTATGACTTCATCACCAGCACCGAGGTGATCGAGCACATCGCCACCCCGCGCGCCGTGCTGGACCGGCTCTGGGGCTGCCTCAAACCCGGCGGCCTGCTGGTGTTGCAGACCCAGAGGGTGCTGGGAGACGAGCGTTTCAGGCAGTGGCGCTACCGCCACGATCCGACCCACATCGTCTTCTTCGCCGAGTCCTCGTTCCGCGCCCTGGCAGCCCGCTGGCAGGCGCAGCTCGAGTTTCCCCACGCCGATGTGGCCGTGCTCGTCAAACCCTGAGACGGGCGTTTTCATTTGGCCATGAGTTGGGCATGCTGGTGGCCTGAAACCTAGGAACGGATGCCCCTATTTCCATGTCGATCCCCCATTTGTCATTGCAAGACGCCCGCCACCTGCAACTCGCCGCCCAGGGGCTGCTGACCCCGCGCCGCGCCAAGGCTTCTCCCTCCGATCTGCTGGCCTGCATCAGGCGCATGGCGCTGCTGCAGATAGACACCATCTCGGTGGTGGCTCGCAGCCCCTATCTGGTGCTGTTCAGCCGGCTCGGCCATTACGATCCGCGCTGGCTGGAGCAACTGCTGGTCGATGGCGAGATCTATGAGTACTGGGCCCACGAGGCCTGCTTCGTCCCCCGGGAAGATTACCGGCTGTTGCGCCATCGCATGCTGGATCCCGCCGCCATGGGCTGGAAGTTCTCCGCCCAGTGGCTCAAGACCCACGGCGGCGAGATAGAGCAGATAGTCGAGCGGATTCGTCGGGATGGCCCGGTGCGGGCCGCCGATTTTGAGCGCAAGGAGGGCAAGGGCAACGGCTGGTGGGACTGGAAGCCCGAGAAGCGCCACCTGGAGGTGCTGTTCACCGCAGGGCGCCTGATGGTGCGCGAGCGGCGCAACTTCCAGCGGGTCTACGATCTCGCCGAGCGGGTCATGCCCGAGTGGGACGACGGGCGGGATCTGCCGAGTGTCGAGCAGGCCCAGCGGGACATGGTGCGCGCCAGCTGCCGGGCGCTGGGGCTGGTCAAGACCGGCTGGGTGGCGGATTACTACCGGCTCAAGCGCGGCAAATACGATGCCCTGCTCCATCAGCTGGCGGACGAGGGGGAGCTGTTGCCGGTGCGGGTGGAGGGGTGGCAGCACGGCGCCTTCGTTCACGCCTCTCTGGCCGATGAGCTGGCCCGGGCCCAGGCTGGCAGCCTCAAGGCGACCCACACCGCCGTGCTCTCCCCCTTCGATCCCCTGGTGTGGGATCGCAAGCGGGCCAGCGAGCTCTTTGGCTTTGACTACCGCATCGAGTGCTACACCCCGGCCCCCAAGCGCCAGTACGGCTACTTCGTGCTGCCCCTGCTGCATCGCGGCAAGCTGGTGGGCCGGATGGACGCCAAGGCCCATCGCAAGGAGGGGGTGTTCGAGGTCAAGAGCCTCTATCTGGAAGACGGGGTCAGGGTGACGCGCACCCTGGCGCAGGATCTGGGGAAGGCGCTGCAAAAGCTGGCCGACTGGCACCAGACCCCGACCCTGAAACTTGGCGCCATCCCCGCTCCCTTGCTGGCCCTGTGGCCAACACCGGGCCCTTAGCCCGCCGCTGCATATCAGCCAAACAAAAACCGGGCACTGGGCCCGGTTTTATCATCTGTTGCTGGCAACTTAAGGATTACTGGAGTACCAGCACCATCAGCAGGCCGACCGTGATGGCGGACACCAGGAAGGCGAAGCCATAGAACACATAGTGGTGCAGCTTGGTGGTGTGGATCCCGAGATCATGCAGGCCGTGGTAGATGCGGTGCATGCCGTGCCAGATGGGCAGGGCTATGATGACCAGCAGGATGCAGGCACCCCACCAGGAGCTGGCGAAGGCGAGCACGCGCTCGTAGCTCATGGTCTCCACGTCCATGATGCCCATGGGCACCAGCAGACCGGTAATGAGGACAATCACCGGCAGCAGCATGGCAACCACCATGCCACCGGCACCAAAGAGTCCCCAGTAAATGGGTTCGTCAGAACGTCTCATCATTAATCTCCTCAAGCCACGATGATCAGGATCAGCAGGGATACCGCCGCCAGTGCCACATATTGCGCGATGACGATCGGCTTCTCCGGCACCAGGTCTTCGCCACGGAAGATGCGCATGGCCTTGGGGGCCAGTGCGAACCAGGTCTTGGCGTGGAACAGGCAGGCGGCCAGGGCGATGACGTGGAACAGGATGGCGATGGGGCTCTGCAGGGACTCCAGCCAGCCGTTGAACGCCTCCTGACCCTGCACCAGACGCATCAGACCCCACATCAGCACCACGGCGTAGATGGAGACGAAGATGCTGGTGCCTTCGCGGATCATGTAGCCGGTGTAGAAGGCATTCTTCAGCCACCAGTCTTTCTTCATCTCGCGCACGTAAGGCTTACGCTTGCTCTCTGTGTTGTTCATGGTCTCACTCCTCAATCCGGCTTGAACATGGCGATCATGTAGTCCTTGGCGCTCTCGACCTTGCCAAGCTGGATGGCGGCGGCCGGATCCACGCCCTTCGGACAGACATCAGAGCAGTAACCCACGAAGGTACAGCCCCAGACGCCTTCGTCCTGGCTGATGATCTTCATCCGCTCCTTGGACGCGCTGTCGCGGTTGTCGGCGTTGTAGCGATAGGCCAGCGCCAGGGCCGCCGGGCCGGTGAACTTCTTGTTGATGCCATATTGCGGGCAGGCGGCGTAGCACAGGCCACAGTTGATGCACATGGAGAACTGGTGATACTTCGCCATGTCGGCCGGGGTCTGGGTGTACTCGCCGTCGCACAGGCTGCGCGGTTCGCTCGGGATGATATAGGGCTTGATGCTCTCCAGCTTCTCGATGAAATCGGACATGTCGACCACGAGGTCGCGCTCGATCGGGAAGTTGTTGAGCGGCTCGATTTTCATCTTGCCCGGCAGGTAGTCCCGCAGGAAGGTCTTGCAACCCAGCTTCGGAATGCCGTTGACCATCATGCCGCAGGAGCCGCAGATCGCCATCCGGCAGGACCAGCGGAAGCTCAGGGTGGAGTCCAGCTGATCCTTGATGTACTGCAGCGCATCCAGCAGGGACATCTCTTTCAGGTAAGGCACCTGGAAGGTCTGCATCCAGGGCTCGTTATCCTGCTCGGGGCGGTAGCGCAGGATTTCAATTTCGATCATCTCAGCCATTCTTCTTAGCCTCGTCTTGTTTCTCACCCTCGGAACCGTACACACGCTTGGCCGGTTGGGATTTAGTGATCTTCACATCGGAGTAATCGATGGTCGGGGCGCCTTCCTGGTTGTAGAAGGAGAGGGAGTGCTTGAGGTAGTTCACGTCATCCCGCTCTTCGTAACCGTCCAGACGCTGGTGGGAGCCACGAGACTCTTTGCGGTTGAGGGCGGAGTGGGCCATGGCTTCGGCCACGTCCAGCATGTAGCCCAGTTCGATGGCGTACAGCAGGTCGGTGTTGAAGACAGAGGACTTGTCGTTGATCTTGACCTTCTTGTAACGGGCCTTCAGCTCGTTGATCTTGTCGATGGTGCCCTGCATCAGCTCTTCGGTACGGTAGATACCGACGCCAGCTTCCATGGACATGCCCAGCTCGTTGCGGATATCGGCCGGGTTTTCGGTCCCGTCGATGTCGAGCAGGGAGAGGTGCTGCTTGATCAGTGCCTCGGCCTTGGCGGCCAACGCTTCGGTGTTACCGTGCTGCTGGGTCGCCGCGAATTCGGCTGCCTGCTCACCGGCCACCTTGCCGAACACCACGATCTCGGACAGGGAGTTGGAACCCAGACGGTTGGCGCCGTGCAGACCGACGGAGGCGCACTCGCCAGCGGCGTAGAGGCCCGGCATGCGGGTGGCGCATTTGCCGTCAGTCTCGATGCCGCCCATGGTGTAGTGGGCAGTCGGACGGACCGGGATCGGCTCCTTGACCGGATCCACACCCACGTAGGCCTTGGCCAGTTCGCAGATGAAGGGCAGACGCTCTTTGAGGTACTTCTCGCCGAGGTGGCGCAGGTCGAGGTGAACCACGTCGCCCATGGGGCCCTGGATCACGCGGCCTTTCTGCTGCTCCTGCCAGAATGCCTGGGAGAGACGATCGCGCGGACCCAGCTCCATGTGCTTGTTCTTCGGCTGGCCGACCGGGGTTTCCGGGCCCAGACCATAGTCTTGCAGGTAGCGGTAGCCATCCTTGTTGAGCAGGATGCCACCCTCGCCACGACAGCCTTCGGTCATCAGGATGCCGGTGCCCGGCAGGCCGGTCGGGTGATACTGGACGAACTCCATGTCACGCAGCGGTACGCCGTGACGGTAGGCCAGCGCCATGCCGTCGCCGGTGACTATGCCGCCGTTGGTGTTGTAGCGGTAGACGCGACCGGCACCGCCGGTGGCCAGCACCACGGACTTGGCCTGGATGAAGCGGGTGATGCCGTTCTGGATGTCGAAGGTCAGTACCCCCTGAACGCGGCCATCGTCCACGATGAGATCCAGACAGAAGTGCTCGTCATAGCGCTTGATGGTCGGGTACTTGATGGAGGTCTGGAACAGGGTGTGCAGAATGTGGAAACCGGACTTGTCTGCGGCGAACCAGGTGCGCGGGATTTTCATCCCGCCGAAGCGGCGGACGTTGGCCTTGCCATCCGGCTTGCGGCTCCAGGGGCAGCCCCAGTGCTCCAGCTGGATCATCTCGTTGGTGGCGTTGTTGACGAAGTACTCGACCACGTCCTGCTCACACAACCAGTCGCCACCGGAGACGGTGTCGTTGAAGTGGTTTTCGAGGGAGTCGTCATCACGGACGACGCCTGCGGCGCCACCTTCGGCGGCCACGGTGTGGCTGCGCATCGGATAGACCTTGGAAATCAGGGCGATTTCCAGCTCCGGGTGGGCTTCTGCAATGGCGATTGCGGCACGCAGGCCACCGCCACCGGCACCGATGATGGCAACATCGGTCTTGATAATATCCACATCTGCCTCCTTAGGGATAGATTTGCTGGGCACGATTTTGCTCTATGAAAAAAATTCAGGCTTGATGCAAGTCAAACTGCTTTGTTTTAGTGCTTGGCAACGGTGATTTTTATTACAACCACCCCATTCCTTGGATGAAAATGCCGTCATTATCGCCATCCATCAGTGATCTGGATCAGCCGTACTCGCTACTCTGGTGATTTTAACCCCAAGATTGTACGTAGTTTTCTTTCAAAAAAATGAGAAATGCCTCTCTTTTTAGGTATTACCCCTAAAGTTTTTAAGTTTTTTATCAGAAATGTTTAGTGATAACTATTATCACCTTGGGGGTGCTGCAAAAACATCGAAAAAAGTAATGCGAATATAGTCAGGGCAGGCACCAGTCGCGTCAGAATGATACTCGAATGGAGAGGCGGATCACAGAGTGTCCGGTGTCGAAAGGGAATTATAACCATTGAAACGAAAAGGGGTTATATAAAAAAAGGGGCCTGGACGGCCCCTCTTCATTGGCTCGATCAGATGCGGAACATGCCGACCTGATTGTTGAGCTCACCTGAAATATTTTTAAGTTGAGCCGAGAGATTGCGGGAGCTGTCCGCATCCACCGCCAGCTCGTCCGAGACGTCCTTGACCGCCTGGATATTGCGGCTCACCTCGTCGGTCACCGCCCGCTGCTCCTCGGCGGCACTGGAGATCTGGGTCGCCATGTCGGAGATCTGGTTGATGGAGGTGGTGATCTGCTCCAGGGCCTGGGTGGCATCGTTCGCATCTTCCACGCTGTTCTGGGCCAGCAGCTGGCCCTCGTGCATGGTGCTGACGGCCCCCTGGGTGTTGCGCTGCAGCGTCTCTATCATGCTGCGGATCTCGACGGTGGAGCTGTGGGTGCGTTGTGACAGTACCCGTACCTCGTCGGCGACCACCGCAAAGCCGCGACCCTGCTCACCGGCCCGGGCGGCCTCGATGGCGGCGTTCAGTGCCAGCAGGTTGGTCTGCTCGGCGATGCCCTGGATGGTGGAGAGTATGGTGTTGATCTCCTGGGCGTTTTTCTCTAGCTCCTGGATGATGCCGGAGGCCTGTTTGACCTGTGTGGCGAGATTCGTGATGGAGCGCTGGTTGCGGGCGATCACCTGCTTGCCGTGCTCGCAACTGCTGGAGGAGCTGCGGGCTGCCTCCGCGGTCTGCTCGGCATTGCTGGCGACCTCGACCGCGGTGGCGGACATCTCGTGCACCGCCGTGGCTATCTGGGAGATCTCGTTCTGCTGGCGCGCCAGACCCTGGTTGGATTTCTCCGCCATGTCGTGGGAGGACCTGGCCTGCTGGTTGAGCTGCCCGGAGGAGTTGGAGATGTCCTGCACCATGACGTGGATGCGCTCGATGAAGGTGTTGACGTGCTTGGCGACGGTGCCGACCTCGTCTTCCCGCTCGATCTTGATGCGGCGGGTCAGGTCGCCATGGCCGCGGGAGAGATCCGCGATCGCCTCGCCGAGGGTCTTCAGCGGGGCCAGGGAGCTGTTGATGGCCACGTAGGAGAAGCCCGCGACGATGAGGATGGTCAGCAGACCCTGCAGCAGGGCAGAGGTGACCATGCGGGAGACGGACTGGTAGGCGACCGCCTCGTCCACCACTATGCCGAAGTACCAGTTGGTATTGGGGATCTCGGTGAGGTCGAACACGCTGGCCTTGCCGCTGATATCCATCTCGGAGATGGTGTTGTCATGGGCCAGCTCGTTGACCTTGGCCGCCGTCAGCTCGGGGGAGAGGGCGGTGGCGGGCTTGAGGGTCAGCGCCTTGTCCGGGTGGGCTATGATGGTGCCGTTGCTGTCCACCAGGATGGCGTAGGTGCCTTCCGAGTTGATGGCCAGCACGTCGCGCACCAGGCCGTCGATGGAGACGTCACCGGCGATGACACCGTCGGTGTTGCCACGGCTGAAGGGCTCGGCGATGGTGATGATGAGGTTGCCAGACGCGGCATCGGCATAGGGGGCCGTGATGGCGAGCTTGCCGGCGGCCATGGCGTCCTTGTACCAGGGACGCTGGCGCGGATCATAACCGGCAGGCAGGTTGGTCTGCTTGCTCTGGATCATCTGGCCATCCTTGGTACCCACATAGACGAGGTCGAAGTTGCCTGCGTTCATGGACTGGGCCAGGTGGCTGAGGGGCTCATCCTCCTTGGTGAAGGCTTCCTTGGTGGCGGTGACGAGATTGATGCGCGCATCGAGCCAGCGGGAGATCCCCTTGACGTTGGCGATGGAGCTGTCGTCGATGAAGCTCCAGATCAGCCGCTGGGTTTCGCTGCGCAGCTGGGTGGTGTTGTACCAGACCTGCAGGCTGGAGATGACCAGGATAATGGCCCCGATGGCGAGGACCAGCTTGTTCTTGATGGATAGATTCATGTTTACATCCTTGTGAGCGTCGGTCTGAGATCTGTGTGGTGTTTGTTATTGTTATGAGCCAACTCTGTATCGGCTGAAAGTGGACTTTATGTATCCCGGTGCACAGGAAATTTTCGATCTTTTTTCACCTCCTGATGGGCCGCCAGGGCGCGCCGATACTCAGCTGAATCGATCTGGTCGGTTGGTAAAGATGCCATCGACACCCATGGCCGCCAAGGCAGCCCCATCACTCAGTTCGTCGACCGTGTAGACCAGGATCTTGAGCCCACGGCGATGGGCATCCGCCACCAGCCCGGCGTCGACAAAATCCACGTCGCAATTCAGGGACCAGGCTCCCAGCTCTTCGGCGAAACGGGCACCGTGCAGCGGCAGGCTGGCGGTCAGGGCGCCAAGCCGGATCTCTGGCCGCAGTGCCTTGAAGCGCGCCAGTTCGGGATGGTGAAAGGAGGAGACGACCCAGTGGGCCGGGGTGAAGCCAAGCTCCGCCTCGGCGCGGAGGGTCAGGGCCGCCACTGGCTCGGCGGTGTGCGCCCCCTTGAGCTCTATGTGCAGCTCGCAGCGCCCCGCCACCAGGCCCATCACCTGCCACAGGGTCGGGATCTTCTCCCCTTCTCCCGCATCCAGGCTCGCCAGATAGTCCCGGGACTGCTCGGTCAGCACCCCGTGGCCGTCGGTGCAACGCTCCAGCCGCCGGTCGTGGAAGACCCAGAGCTCGCCGTCTGCCCACTGCACGTCGAGCTCGATGGCGCCGACTCCGAGTGCGATGGCTATCTCCATCGCCTTGAGGGTGTTCTCCGGCGCCAGTTTGCTGGCACCGCGATGGGCAATGATCTGCATGATTGGCTCCTGCGTTGTCTGGGCTTAGCCCCGGCTCATCCGAATGTCGATCTGCTGGTGGGGCAGAGGCATGCCGAGCTGGTTGAGTTTCTCCAGGATCAGCGAATGGACCTCGTGGGTGATCGGCATCCGGTGATCCATGTTGTTCACATAGAGCCGGATCTCGTAGATGAGGGCCGAGTCGGTGAACTCGATCAGGAACACCTCTGGGGTGGGGGTATCCAGCACCAGGGTGGACTCCTGCACGCACTGCTCCAGCAGCTGCTGCACCCGCTTGGGCTCCTGGGTCAGGCCGATGCGGATGCGCAGCTTGACCCGGGTGATGGCATCGGACAGGGACCAGTTGATGAACTGCTCGGTGATGAAGGCCTTGTTGGGGACGATGATCTCCTTCCTGTCCCAGTCCACGATAGTGGTGGCGCGGGTCTTGATCTTGGTGACAGTGCCGGTCAGATCGCGAATGGTGACGGTGTCACCGAGCCGGATCGGCTTCTCGAACAGGATGATGAGGCCGGAGACGAAGTTCGCGAAGATCTCCTGCAGACCAAAGCCCAGGCCCACCGAGAGCGCCGCCACCAGCCACTGGGTCTTGGACCAGTCGATGCCGAGCATGGAGAAGCCGGTGAGGGCGCCGATGAGGATCACCAGATACTTGCTGACCGTGGTCAGGGCGAAGCCGGTGCCGGGGGAGAGGCTCAGGTGCTGGAGCAGGGTGAGCTCCATCAGCCCCGGCAGGTTGCGGGCGGTGACCACCGTCAGGATGAAGGCGAAGGCGGTCAGCATCAGATCCTGCAGGGTGATGGCGGAGAGCTGCTCTATGCCGGCCACCTTGCTGCTCACCTGCCACACCTCGATGCTGCTGAGGAAGCTGAAGGCGGAGTTGAGATCCGACCATTGCACCACCACCAGCATGGTGAAGCCCAGCATCAGCAGGGTGCGCACCAGGCCGAGGGACTGGGCGCTGATGGTGTCCAGATCCAGCTCGGGCTCCTCCACCGCGTCCGGGATCTCGGAGCTCAAGTCGTCATCCTCTCGCTCCCGCTGGGCCAGGATCTCGGCCCGCTTGCTCTTGGCGCGATCGAAGGCGAGGCGGCGGCGCTGGATCAGCATCCAGCGATGGGCCAGGTAGTAGATCAGCAGGCAGCCGAGCCCCGCCAGCAGGCTTAGCTCCAGCTGGCGCAGCAGGATGCGGGAGGTATAGAAGTAGCCGAACAGGGAGCCCAGCACCGCCAGCAGGGGGGCCAGCATCAGGCTGTTCCAGATGAAGTGGTGCAGCAGGTGGGGCTTGGTCATGTCCGCCTGGCCCCAGGTGAGCGGCAGCCTCTCCCGGTTGAGGCGGGCGAAGAAGAGCAGCAGCCAGAGGGCACCGATGATGAAGGCGAGGCGACCCAGGGAGTCGTAGACGGCGTGCTCCTGATAGCTGTTGGCCATGCCCTGCACGAAGAAGCTGGGGATCAGCACCAGCAGCAGGGTGCGGAACTGGCCCCAGACCCGCTGTACCGACTCTTTTGGCCAGCGGAAATGGAGGATGAGGATCCCCTTCTCCAGGGTCAGATGGCGGGCGACCAGCAGCGCCAGCAGCAGGAACCAGATCTCGCCAAGGCCCCGGGCCACCGCCACCGCGAAGGGGTATTGCCAGGCGCCGTCCAGCAGGCCGCGCATCATCAGCACCATGGCGGGCAGCGGCAGGGCCGCGAGCAGGGAGCGCACCAGCAGCCGGCTGGTGAGGCTGAACTTGTCCTGGGTCACCTTGCCGATGCGCGGGGCTATGTAGTGGCTGTACTGCACCAGGTGGCGCCCCAGCTTGGCCCAGCACCAGGCCAGCACCAGCAGGCCGAGCCCCGCCAGGGTCAGGGTCATGGGGTTGTTCTCCACTATGGCCCTGGGCAGTTGCAGCCAGTTGACGGGATCGAGCAGCAGGCTCAGGGCGGTGGGCACGCCGAGCAGGACGGCCGGGGTGAGCGGGCGTACGTCCGGCATCCAGAACAGGTGGCTGGCGCTGATCTCGCGGATTTCGTCGATCTTGCTGTTCTGGCGGCTGTAGAGCAGCTTGAGCCGGGTCTGCTCCTGAATGAGGGTATCCGAGGCGTCGTTGAGCCGGGTCAGCAGCTGGCGTCTGGCCTTGAGCAGGTTGTCGAGTACGGCGCGCTGGGCCCTGTCCAGGGTGATCTCATCCCCGCTGAGCAGGTTGTTGCGGATCTGCACGGGATCCTTCAGGGCATCCTGCTCTGTCTCGTACTGGTACTTCGCCATGCGCGCCTTGACGATGTCGGACTCCAGCTTCTCCAGGGGGAAGTAGGCAGGCAGATCCGCCAGCTTGCTGCGCAGGTTTTCGCCGTAGGCGTTGCTTATCTGCAGCCACTCCAGTTGCTCCCGCACCGAGTTGACCAGATCGCTCAGCCCTGACAGGGAGGTGTCGATGCCGCGCTGCTCGTCCTGTACCCGCTCTATCTGATCCTCCAGGGCGCCGAGTTGCAGGGAGAGCGCCTGGTTCTGCTGTTGCTGCTCCTGCAGCAGGGGCAGATCCGAGGTGAGCTGCCGGCGCAGCCGCTCGCTCTCCGCCAGCGCCTGCTCCGTTTTTTCTCGCCGCAGCTGGTTTTGCTGATTGAGCAGGCTGTTCTGCCACTCGTCCTCGTCCGTGATGGCGAGGTTGAGCTCCTGCAGCTTCAGCTTGCCGAGATCGTTGCGTTGCTGGGCGGAGAGCTGCTCCAGCTCCAGCATCTGGATCCGGTCGGAGAGGCTCTGCTCCTTGAGGCGGGTGGCCAGTTGCTGGGCCTCCTGCAGCCTGTCCGACTCGTTGCTGAAGCTCAAGCGATCGAGCTGGGAGCGGGTCTGCAGCAACTGCTTGCGCAGCTCATCGACCCGCACATGGTACTCCTGGCCCGTGCTCTCCAGCTGGTTGAGGCTGTCAGTCACCGCCTGGCGCTCCTTGC
>NZ_CBCPLW010000032.1:0-25707 GCF_965119515.1 Aeromonas sp. Marseille-Q7275 | reverse complement strand
ATATAGGCTCAGATAGCCTCTTATTTAACGACAACCTCTCCAACCATACCAGCTTCCATATGCCCAGGTACAAGACAAGCAAATGATACTGTACCTGCTTTATCAAATTTCCATAGCACTGCACTCTTCTGACTGGGTGCAAGAGAGATCATGTTTGGCATGCTATGTTTCATCTGCATACCTTGCATTTGTTGCATCATTCCCGCATGCTCTTTGAGCTCTGAGGTTGTTCCGAGAACGAACTCATGTGGTAGTTTTCCATTATTCTTTATAAAGAATCGGATTGTTTCACCTTGTTTGACCGATATCGTTTTCGGTGTAAACCGCATGGTGTCATCCATAGATACGTCAATGGTTCTAGACACATCTTTGGCAACACCAGGGGAACCAGCCATACTCCCCATGTCATGCCCCATAGGAGCTGGATTCCCCTTCATTGAACTCATGTCATGGTTCATGCCATTCTTCATTGAGTTCATGTCATGACCTTGCTCAGAAGCCATCACACCCGTAGAAATTACTATCACAGCAGCAGTAATCATTTTGAATTTCATACATTACCTTCCTTATGTAATCAGAACCAGAATCTGGCACCTGCAATAAATCTCGTATCAGATGTACTCTCCCCATGATCTTTTGCTAGATCGTATGTATTGCCAGCGAGAGTTTTCCATTCAACGCCTATGTAAGGAGCAAACTGCCTACTTATTTCATAACGTAACCGCAAGCCAGTGCTGATGTCTGAGATACCTCGCCCAACAGACATATCATCATTATCTTTACTGTAAATATTCATTGCAGCTTGGGGCTGTAGTATCAATTTCTGAGTAAGTAAGAGGTCATATTCCGCCTCTAGGCTTAAAAGCATTAGACCATGCTGATCTACAAATAAAGAGGAGTCAACCTCAAACCAATATGGCGCTAATCCTTGTAGGCCAAGGGCAAGCCATCCTTTATCGCTTCTAGATTGATATGTATCATATCTTGCTCCAAAAAGGATGTCCCAGTATGCAGATGTAGCATACCCATAAAGAACTTGGTTTTCTGTATCCTGTAATGAATTTTTATATTCACCTTCAGATTTAAACCATATTTTTTGATAGTCTTTCCCTACCCAAGCAAGGGCTTTGTAGGAAGCATAATTTTCCTCTCGTCCATTTGAATATTCAAGCCTGTCAATTAACAGAGAAGAAAAGGTATGTTCATCTGCTAAGGAAAGCTGCTCTCTGCCTTCAAAAAGGCTTGGGCCTGAACTAAGTGTGAGTCCATCAGAATATTCATCAGGGCTTCTTTGTTCGCTATCCTCAGATGCGGTTAAATCAGGGTGATAGCCGCTAACAGCATCTTTTGACTCCTCAGAAAAAGAAAGAGAAGCAAATAACCCAAGGCTGATCAACCATATTCCATTTTTTACTATACTTTGAATTAGCATTATTTATTTCCTCAAGAAACCACTACTTCACGGAACATTCCAGCATCCATATGGAACATAATATGACAGTGCCAAGCCCAACGGCCAATGGCATCAGCGGTCACAAGAAAACTAATTCGTTGTGCTGGCTGCACAGGTATTGTGTGCTTTCTTGCCAAAAAGGAGCCATCTTCATTCTCAAGTTCACTCCACATACCATGTAAATGCATGGGATGGGTCATCATGGTGTCATTGTGGAGAGTAATTCTAACTCTTTCTCCATAATTAAAATGAATTGGTGTTGATTTACCGAACTCAACGCCATCAAACGACCATGTATAGCGTTCCATATTTCCAGTCAAATGAAGTTCAATTTCGCGTTCTGCTGGTCTTGGATCTATGGGCCCACCTTTAGTTTTCAGGTCTGCTAACGTAAGCACTCTTCTCCCATTATTACGTAGCCCTACACCAGGGTCATTCAGATTGCGTCTTGGTGTATCTACCCTCGCATCAACACTGGGCCCAAACTCTGTACTGGCATGCCTAACCTTGCTTGGCGGTGTAGCATTACTCATACCAGCCATGGAGCTATGATCCATCGTTGGCATTGCCCCCGATGCCATGCCAGGCATTGAGCCATGATCCATACCTGCCATAGAGCTATGATCCATCGCTGGCATTGCCCCCGATGCCATGCCAGGCATTGAGCCATGATCCATACCTGCCATAGAGCTATGATCCATCGCTGGCATTGCACCTGATGCCATACCAGGCATTGAGCCATGATCCATACCTGCCATGGAGCCGTGATCCATTCCGTCCATGGAGCCCATCATATCTTCCATTGAAAGAGGCTCAGGTTTGTCTACAGTAGGAATCGGAGCTGAAAGGCCAATCGCCGTCGACAACGTACCTCGGGCAAAACCAGTACGATCCATCGACTGTGCGAAAATCGTATGGGCGTTATCGATGGGTTGAACAATGACATCGTAAGTTTCACCAGGGCCGAAACGAAACTCATCTACGTCTATAGGTTCAATATCAACACCATCGGTTTGTACAACCGTCATTTTTATGCCTGGAATTCTGACATCGTAAAAAGACCCTCCAGCACCATTTATAAATCTAAGTCTGATCTTCTCACCTTTATTAAAGACACCAGTCCAATTTCCATTAGGGGTTGTCCCATTCATTAGATAGGTTAAAGTTGCGGAGGATAAGTCAGCCAAATCTGTAGAATTCATTCTCATTTCATTCCACATCTGGCGTTTGGTGAAGGCAACTTTTAATCCACTGTTGCTGACATCATTAATGAAGTCGATAGCTGTAGGCTGATTAAAATTATAGTAATCACTTTGCGATTTCAATTTTGATAAAATTCGCATCGGGTGCTCATCTGTCCAGTCTGACAAGAGAACAACATAATCTCTATCGGCTGATATAATCTCGCCTTCTTTTGGCTCTATAATTAAAGCGCCATACATTCCCGTCTGTTCTTGAGAACCAGAGTGAGAGTGATACCAATATGTACCGGACTGTTCCAACGTGAATTTATATGTGAATGTCTCTCCTGGTTTAATACCATTGAAACTAATACCAGGTACGCCATCCATTTCAAATGGGAGTATTATACCATGCCAATGAATAGAGGTAGGCTCACTGAGCTTATTGGTAACACGAAGAGTAACCTCATCGCCTTCCTTTAAGCGTAATGTCGGTGCAGGTATGGAGCGATTGACAACCGTGGCAATTCTTGTACTTCCAGTAAAGTTGACAACAACTTCTTCAACTACCAGATCGATTACTGTTCCACTTAAAACTGAGCTGTAAACCTTTTGCGGCAGTTCTTCTTTAGCGTTAATTGACATAGGAATCGATGCCACAACTCCGCCAGCAGCAATCCCTTGAACAAACTTTCTTCTTGAGATAGAAGGATTAAATCCATTTTTACTATGAACATCATTCATAAGCGCCTCCATTTCATCACAGCTGTGATGTGTGATGATGCTCATTATAGAAATCAATGTACAATTACAATACTGTCATTTTTCTCAATGCGTAGAAAGAAATGCGCCAAACTTACGTTAAGCGCATGATTTTATTTGCTTTATCTGTTTCGCCCACTACCCATTCCATGCTGAAGTGCAATCACATGGACATCACCGTTGTAGCTGACTTTGACTGTGTTGATACTTTTGCCCATGGGGAGTTGCAGTTGCTTTGTCTTCCCAGGAGTAGCCATTACAGTACCCAGTTTAGTGTCATCCAGGGTAGATACACTTACAGTGTCGGTACTAAGTGCGTTGGCACTCCAATCCATATATATAATGTTGTGCCCAGCACGAACGTTATAAGGCACCGGAGCCTGAGCAAAAGCGGAGAAGCTTCCGACGACCAGCGTACATGCCATTAATGCACCAATTTTAATATTCATAAACCACCTCATTTAATTATGACTCAAGTTACGTGACTAACTATAAACTCTGAGTCATTACATGAAGCTGTCACAAAAATTACAAATTAGTAATAAACCTATTGAAGAGCGCTTGGGAAAGTGAACAAGTATCCCACGAACAAAAATGAAAATTTTAGTCATTTAATATCAATGGGTTACCAGTAAATGCTCTCGTGCCATATGACTTATTCGCACCTTCCTTATTATACCTGACAGAACGATAATTATCGAAAACGCCATGCACACCCATAAGAATTCCATTGTGGTGGTACTGTTGGGCTTTCATGCACTATGCCGCCCGAAACTCAAGGGGCTGGAATGTGACTGGGTGATGGTCAGCAAGTGACGAGCCCAAACGCCCGCATGCACAAGCCAAATAGGTCTTGAGCTGGTATCAGGGTTGAAGCAATACTGCTGCAAGGGGATGTGGTGCCAGTGGTTTGCCAGCATGCGGTAGAGGTGGGTTGCAACCTTATAGTGATGGGGGCTTACGGTCACTCACGGATCAGGCAGTTCATTGTGGGAAGCACGACAGCGGGGATACTGAAAACGACCAAAGCCTCTCTGCTGTTGCTGAGGTAATTTAGTAGCAGGGGCGGGATAACCTGCCCCTGCGTGTATCAGAACCAGCTTTGCACCGCCTCTCTGGCAGGTATCCCACCGGCATGTACTACCTTGTCATCGATGACGACTGCTGGCGTAGACATCACCTTGTACTTCATTATCTCGGGCAATGACTCCACCTTCTCAAGCTGAATTGACACACCAAGCTCATCCACCACCTGCTGGATAAGTTGAACAGTGTTCTTGCAGTTGGCGCAGCCGATGCCGAGCACTTTTACATTTTTCATCTCATATTCCTCATCAAGAAATTAACGGCGATACGAAGTTAAACACCCACCCAACCAACGTGAAGGAAACCAGTAGCACCAGCAGCAAGGTGCCCAGTAACTGCCACTTCATCACTTGTTTGAGCAGAATAAATTCAGGAAAACTGGCCGCTACTGTGCTCATACAAAATGCCAGTGTCGTCCCAATCGGCAGCCCATTGACAATCAAGCTCTCCATCACCGGGATCACTGCGGTGGCGTTGGAGTAGAGGGGAATGCCGATGAGAACCGCCACAGGCACTGACCACCATTGGCCTGCTCCAAGATGTGAGGCAATCCAGCCATCAGGCACAAAGCCATGAAGCGCGGCACCAAGCCCCACACCGACAATGACCCAGATCCATACCCGTTTGAAGATGGTGAGGGTTTCATCTTTAGCAAAGGCATGACGCTTGGCCAGCGAGAGGCTCGGGGCATCGGTATGCTGCTGGACGATATCACCTTGCTGATGCTGCCCCTGCTTGAGGGCCTCAGCGGCAAAATCAGCCAGCCAACGCTCGGCCTTTATCTTGTCCAAAAACGCCCCACCCAGCATGCCAACCGCCATGCCAACTACCACGTAAATCAGGGTGAACTTCCAGCCCAGCAGACTGACCAGCAACAAGACGGCCACTTCGTTGATGAGCGGTGAGGTGATGAGAAAGGCCATGGTAATCCCTAGCGGGATACCGGCTGAGGTGAAGCCGAGGAACACAGGGATACTCGAACAGGAGCAGAAGGGAGTAATGGCACCAAAGCCGGAGCCAAGAAGATAGCCCAACCCTCTGTGCTTGCCCGCCAAATAGTCCCTCACCCGTTCAACATTCAGGGAGGCCCGCAACATGGCCACGATGTAAATCATGACCAGCAGCAGGGCAAAGATCTTGCTCACATCCTCCACGAAGAAATGCAGCGCATCCCCCAGCTTGGTTTGCGGGCTCAGGCCCAATTGCTCGTAGACCAGCCAGCTGGCTAGGTCGGTGAAAATCTGAAACATAATGACTCCATCAACATCGGTGTTATCCAGAAGACGTGGCATGTCCGCAAAAGATGCTCATATCTTTTGTTTTTTGCTAACGCCGCGATCTCATGGTTCGCCCCCAGCCCCTTCATCAATCACTGAATACCAATGAATCAAGGACGCCTTGCCCGCTATGAACGCCCCCTTCTGTCGATCCGGCTGATTTGCTACGGATCAGGTATCCAGCAAAGCTCTGCTCGGCGCAACCAGGATTGCCATCTATCTGAACGGTGAACATGCCTAGTTCACTGATCAAGTCCGTCACCCGATGCAGCTCTCCTTTGCGTACTATCCAGGCTGACATCGGTCTGGGAACGGGATGTAATCGGCCCATTAGTGACCAAGCCTGATATTGCCGGGGCTCCAGTGTTTCTAATTTTGCCAGGATGTCTGCCCCAAACAGACAATGCCCACCTCCTTCTCCTTGGTTTTTAAGTACCCAACTATTGGAGGGCGCAGCTTTTACAAAGTGGAGGCTATCAGGGGTCACAGGATGCATTTCACCCAACACGCCTCTTACCGTGTCAGCCTCTTGCGGGGTCAAGCCAAATGCAGCGAATCCCTCTTCTCCCAAACGTGACAGCAGCATTTGTACTCGCTTGCTGGTCGCCAATTGCTGGGCGACCGTGGCATTGACGGCGACTCTATGTCGCTCAATCACCACACGGGTCGCCATCAGCGCCTGGCAACATCTCTGCTCTTTGAGGTCTGTCGCCTCATAATCTGAATATTGGTATCCGGCCCGCAGGTAGACGGTATCGAGGGAGCCGACACCATCGAGGAGCAGTCTGTTGTTAGCGCCCGTGCTCAGTTGATTATGAAGTTCACGAAAGGTTCTGCGCTGCGTCTCAATCCCTTTGCGCTGGAGTGCCAGCTCAAGCAGGTGTTGATCAAACACATTGTTTTCATGTTCCTGCACAATCATCAGAAACCTTGCCGGGCCGGGGTCGCCAAACTCACGCTTGATCTTGAAGGTGGCCTCGGCAATGCCTGCTGACAATCCTTCAATGGCATGATTACTGACAAGTTCACCCATTGCCTGATGCGGCTCTTGCATGTACGCAGCAGGCCATTGCCGTTGCAGATAGCGGTGCAGTTCATGTATCCGCTGACCAAATGGCCCCATACCTGCGGCGATACCATTGAACTCGATCAGCTTGTGGCCATCGCGCTGGTCGTCCATAAAGTCGCTGCGCATGATGAGTAATGGCAGCCGGGGTGGCTTGGTGGCTGATGAGTGTATCTGTTGGTGCATGCTGAGCAGGGCTGAAAAGAAGGGATCGCCCGCCGTAATGGGATGAATGGCATCATGTAAAAAGCCATGATCCTCTGAGACGGCATAAATCAGTTTGCTTAAGGTCTGTGCCGCACTTTTCAAATGCTGGTAGTCCCGTTGGCTGATCGGTGTCGGCGCCAGGGTAAATGGGGTATGCACAGCAGAATACAGCGACTCTTTAAAGGCTACACCGTGGGTTAATGCCCACTCGACTGCATCATCTTTGGCTTTCTGGATGTCGAAAGAACTCATCATACGATCCTGATTATTGACTCACGAACCTCAAGGCGTGGTTGCCCAGCCCTCATATCGAACAGCGATCTTCATATCCTCATCAGACGAGCGCAGCACGTCACGAGGAAGACGCGCAAGCAGCGAAAAGGATGCACTTCAATTTTCTGAACCACGTCAACCTGACTCAGGTATTGTCATATTCTCGTCATACTTCCCAGCGATGATTAATAAGAATTAATCAATCAACATGGATAGATGAACATGAAAAAAATCGTCGCTTCCGCCGCCCTGCTGGGCTTTAGTCTGCTTAGCACCGCCGCCTTTGCGAGCGAATTCAACCTGCCCGGTTTTGTCACCGAAGTGGAAGATGGGCGGCTATGGGTCTTTAAAGAAGGCTCGCCAGAGCTGGAAGAGTTCAAGCAACATGGCGAACCGGCAAAACAGTTCAGCAATATCGGGGCAGGCCCCAATGGCATGACCATTAAAGCAGCCAACCAAGAAACCTTGGATGAGTACCTGTCCGAAGCCAAGAACAAATAAAGAAAAGGCCAAGGTGAAAACCTTGGCCTTTTTACTGAACATGGGTCATGGCTTACTTCGCAGCCGGAGTGAAGCAACACACCCGACCCGTCTCATCCAGCCTGACCTGACAGTCCAGAGAGAGCTGCTGACGCAAGCGTTGCCTGGCTCGCAATAAACGCGACTTGGTGGCGGTGAGGGTCAGACCGTATTGGGCGGCATAATCCGCCTGCTTCACGCCTTCCAAATCGCAGCGCTTGAGAATATCCCGGTCAGCCTGGGCCAGCCTCTCCAGCACTCTAGGCAAGCAGCCAGCCAATGAATCGACCGCATCAAGCTCACTCTGCTGCATTGCCAGCTCGTCATGTAGTTGAAACATCGGGCGTTGTCGCCGGCTTCTATCAATCACCAGATGTCTGGCGACTTCAAACAGCCAAGCCCTGGCATTCTCGATGGCGCAGAACTTGCCCTGCTGGCGGATTGCTCGCAAGAAGGTCTCTTGTAGCAGATCATCTGCATCCATCGGGCTGCCAGATTGCTTGAGTAGCCACCCATAGATCTCATGTTCATGCTGTTGCCATGCCGTCATCAGGCAAGGCGGCGCACCGGTTGGCTGGGTCACTTGATGCGTTTTCCTTGGGCATCCACCACCTGCTCCCCATCCTCCTTGGTAAAGGCCCCTTGCTGAGGGCTCGGCAGGATATCCAACACCGCCTCTGACGGACGGCACAGCTTGGTGCCAAGCGGGGTCACCACGATGGGACGGTTGATCAGGATGGGATGAGCCAGCATGGCATCGATCAGCTGGTCGTCGCTGAATCTCTCCTCGGCCAGTCCAAGCGCCTCAAAAGGCGGCACGTTTTTGCGCAACAGGTCGCGCACCGATATCCCCATGGCGGCAATAAGCGCGACCAGGATCTCGCGGCTCGGCGGCGTCTCCAGATAGTGGATGACGGTCGGCTCAACCCCTGAGTTGCGGATAAGTGCCAGCGTATTGCGAGAGGTGCCACAGGCCGGGTTGTGGTAAATGGTGATCTTGGGGTCACTCATGCTTGCGCCTCCGCTTTGCCATAGTTGCGCTTCATGCGCAGGGCCACGTTGACCAGGGCGATCAGCACGGGCACTTCAACCAGCGGGCCTATCACACCGGCGAAGGCCTGATCCGAGTTCAGGCCGAATACCGCGATGGAGACCGCGATGGCCAGCTCGAAGTTGTTGCCGGTCGCAGTAAAGGCGATGGAGGCGTTCTTGTCATAGGGAATACCCAGCTTCTTGCCCACCAGGAAGCTGGTGAAGAACATCAGCACGAAATATACCACCAGAGGCACAGCAACCCGCAGTACATCCATCGGCAGCTCAACGATCATCTCGCCCTTGAGGCTGAACATCAGCACGATAGTGGCCAGCAAGGCGATCAAGGTAATGGGGGAAATGGCCGGGATGAAGCGCTCGGTGTACCACTTCTCCCCCTTGGCCTTGACCAGGTAATGACGGCTCAGAAAACCTGCCAGGAAGGGAATGCCAAGATAGATCAGTACGCTTTCTGCGATATCCAGCATGGTGATATCCACCGCGAAACCCTGCAAACCAAACAGCGGGGGCAGCACTGTAATGAACAGCCAGGCCATAAAGCTGTAGGTGAGGATCTGGAAACCGCTGTTGAGCGCCACCAGGCCTGCGCCGTATTCCTTGTTGCCACCACCGAGATCGTTCCACACCAACACCATGGCGATACAACGAGCCAGGCCAATCAAGATAAGACCAACCATGTAGTCGGGGTAATCATGCAAGAATGTCAGGGCGATGACGAACATCAGGGTGGGGCCAACCAACCAGTTCATTACCAATGAGAGGGTAATCGCCTGACGGTCGCGTGTCATGGCGCCCATGGTGCCGTAGTTCACCTTGGCGAGCGGCGGATACATCATCAGGATGAGGCCTATGGCCAGCGGGATATTGGTGGTGCCGACCGACACCGCCTCGTTCCACTGAGCCACCTGGGGGAACAGGTAACCAATTCCCACCCCGATGGCCATGGCGACGAAGATCCAGAGGGTGAGATTGCGATCGAGAAAACTCATTTTTTTGCTGACGGGCAGATCGCAGCAGGCTGTTGTACTCATCACGAGACTCCATGAGGGTTGGATGAAGTGGAAGGCTGATGGCGTGGCAAACCAATGGAGATAAACGCCGCCAGCAGGATAAAGAGGGTGGAGATCCAGAGGCAGGCCTCGAGACCATAGAGCTGGAACACCAGCCCGGAGAGCAGGGTGCCTAGCAGGCGCCCCAGGGCATTGGCCATGTAGTAGAAGCCCACATCGAGCGATACCCCATCTGCACCGGCATAGCTGACGATGAGGTAGCTGTGCAGGGAGGAGTTGATGGCAAACAGAGCGCCAAACACCATCAAGCCGCCCACCAGGCTGATGGCCGGATGCACCTCATAGTGGAGCGCCAGGGCAATCAGGGCCGGGGTCAGTGCCAACACTAGCGCCCAACGCATCGCAGCCTTGTCATCGGGTACACGTCCCTCTCGCTTGCCGGTAAAGCGGGGCGCCTGGGTCTGAACCACGCCATAAGCAATGATCCAGAGCGCCAGGAATCCCCCCACATACCAGTGATCCCAGCCAAAGCTGGAGGCGAGGTAGACAGGCAACGCCACCACAAACCAGACATCACGGGCACCAAACAGGAACAGACGGGCCGCCGACAGGTAATTGATGGCGCGGCTCTTGGAGAAGATTTCGCTGAACTTGGGCTTGTTCTTGGCTTTGCCGAGATCCCGTTTCAGGGTCAGCATGCTGACGCACCACACCAGCGCCAACGCCAGGGCCATAACCAGCACGGCCCCCTGAAACCCGAGCAGGGTCAACAGGGCGCCACCGAGGAAAAAGCCCATCCCTTTCAGGGCATTCTTCGAGCCGGTGAGGAGTGCCACCCACTTGTAGAGCTGACCCTGGGCCTCCCCCGGCACCAGCAACTTGATGGAGCTTTTGGCGCTCATCTTGTTGAGGTCTTTGGCTATCCCCGAAAGCGCCTGCGCCCCCATCACCCAGGGCACCGTCAGCCAGAGCGGTGGCACCAGCAACATGCCCAGTGCCAGCACCTGGAGGGCCAGCCCTATGTTCATGGTGCGGTTGAGCCCAAGGCGAGCCCCGAGCCAGCCCCCCACCAGATTGGTCACCACCCCGAAGATCTCGTAAAAGAGAAACAGGGAGGCGATGGCCAGCGGGCTGTAACCGAGCCCATGGAAGTAGAGCACCACCAACATGCGCAGAGCGCCATCGGTCAGGGTGAAGGCCCAGTAGTTGCCGGTCACCAGCAGATACTGGCGGATCTCGGGGGAGAGTCGGGTCAGTTCCATGGCGGGGTTATCCTTGCGCCTTGTCCATTTGACCGACCATGCGCATCAGCTCGGCGGTGCGGTTGGCATAGCCCCACTCGTTGTCATACCAAGCGTAAATCTTCACCTGGGTGTCGTTGACCACCATGGTGGAGAGTGCATCTATGGTGCAGGAGCGCGGATCCGTCTTGTAATCCACCGACACCAAGGGGCGCTCTTCATAGCCCATGATCCCCTTGAGCTCACTCATAGCGGCAGCCTTGAGCAAGTCATTGACTTCGGCTTCGGTAGTAGGGCGGTTCACCTCGAACACGCAGTCGGTGAGGGAGGCGTTGGCGAGCGGCACCCGCACCGCATGACCGTTCAGCTTGCCCTTGAGCTCGGGGAAGATATGGGTGATGGCGGTGGCAGAACCCGTGGTGGTGGGGATCAGGCTCAGGCCGCAGGCGCGGGCACGGCGCAGGTCAGCATGGGGGGCATCCAGAATGGTCTGGGTGTTGGTGATGTCATGAATGGTGGTCATGGAGCCGTGCTTGATGCCGAGCTGCTCATGGATCACCTTCACCACTGGCGCCAGGCAGTTGGTGGTACAGGAGGCAGCCGTCACTATGGGATGCTGCGCCTTGTCGTAGAGGTGGTGGTTGACTCCCATGACGACGTTCAGGACACCTTCTTCCTTGACCGGAGCTGTCACCACAACACGCTTCACCCCTTGCGCTAGATAAGCATTGAGCAGGGCCTTGGTTTTCATCTTGCCGGAAGCCTCGATCACCACATCACAATCAGACCAGTCAGTCTGACCGATCTCTTTGTTGCGAGTGCAGAGGATGCGATGGTTACCGATCACCATCTCGTCCCCATCGCTGCTGGCTTCATGATGCCAGCGGCCATGGACTGAATCGAAGGTGATGAGGTGTGCCAGAGAGGCGGCATCGCCAGCCGGGTCATTGATGCGCACAAACTCCACATCCGCCCAGTCGAAGGCGGCGCGAAATGAGAGACGGCCCATGCGGCCAAAACCGTTGATACCAACTTTGATAGTCATGCTGTTTTCCTTAACCGGCGAATGAGTAGTGGGTATTGAGGTAGTGAACGTGGGGCGCCAGGGTCAGCGCCTTAGGGCGCAGCCCTTGCACAAGCGACTTGACCTGTGTGGGGGCGTAGCCCGCCTCCAGCAGCAAGATGGCCGCCATCAGCCCGGTACGACCCGAGCCGCCACGGCAATGAATGGCCAGGGTCTGACCCGCCGCCAGACGCGCCAGCAGATCTGCCTTGTGGTTGGCAAAGGCAGCGGCAAAGGGCGCTTCGGGGGCACAATCGTCCTCTACCGGCAGCTGGAACCAGGCCAGCCCCAACGCGGCGCACTCTGCGGGCAAGCTATCGGCCTTGAATTCGCTAAGCTCGGCATCGGGCATCATGGTGACCACCGCATCTGCCCCTGCGGCTTGCAGGGTCTTGAGGGAGGCTTGCAAGGAAGCCTCCTTGGTGCCAGGGCAGGGGGTGAAGATAAGGCGGGCGCCATTATCCAGGTTCAGGATGTCAAACGGGTGCATGATAAACAGCGACTCCATGTCTCATTGAGAACGTTAGGTGGGTGAAGATAGGTTGATGGTACGCATCGCTTGTTGCAGCGAGATGCGATCCAGTTTGTTCAGTGGCAGGCTCAGAAAGATCCGCAGTCGGTTGCCGATTTCGTGATAAGCCTTGTTGAACGCCGCCCATTGCGCCGCATCACTCTCTGTCACGGCAGCCGGGTCACTAAAGCCCCAATGGCCGGTGATGGGCTGCCCCGGCCATGCCGGGCACTGCTCGCCTGCCGCCTGGTCACATACCGTCAGGATAAAATCCATCTTGGGGGCATCTGGGTGGGCAAATTCTTCCCAGCCTTTACTGCGCAGGGTGCTGGTGTCCAGATTGTGTTGCGCCAGCAATTCAAGGGTCAGTGGGTGTATCTCCCCTTTCGGGGAGACGCCAGCACTAAACGCCTTGAAGTTGCCCTGACCGAGCCGGTTGAGTAGCGCCTCCGCCATGATGCTGCGGGCCGAATTGCCGGTGCAAAGGAAGAGCACATTGAACGGACGTTGCATCTCACATCTCCTTGTAGATGGGGTGACATAAATCTTGCAGCGCTTTCACGCCCACCGGCTCGACAGCTTGCAAGGGCACCACGGCATAACGCTTGGCATGCTCCTGCTTGACCGCTTCGATATGGGGCTGCTGGCGATACGCTCGCTGGGCCAGCAGTGGCGAGGTGACACTGGCCGGGGCCAACATGTGATTGACTACCCAGGCCCATGGCTCGATACCGGCGCGGCGCAGGTCAGCTTGTAAGTTGGCCGCCTCCTGTACCGGGGTGGGCTCGGGCAGGGTGACGATCATCACCTTGGTCTGTTTCGGGTCTTGCAGCTGCATCATGGGGGTGGTGAAGTGCAGCCCTTTGCCACCCATCTGACGGGCGATCTCTCTGTGATAGGCACCAGTCGCATCAAGCAGCAAGAGGGTATGGCCAGTGGGCGCCGTATCCATCACCACGAAGCGCTTGCCAGCCTCGCGAATGATCCGCGAGAAGGCCTGAAACACGGCAATCTCTTCGGTGCAGGGGGAACGCAAATCTTCTTCCAGCAGTGCGCGACCCTGGGCATCCAGACTCGCCCCCTTGGTAGCCAGCACCTGAGCACGGTAACGCTCGGTCTCGGCGTGGGGATCGATACGGCTGACCTCCAGGCTGGGCAGTGCCCCTGCCAGTGTCTCCCCCAAATGGGCGGCGGGATCTGAGGTGGTCAGGTGAACCGGCAGGCCTCGACTAGCAAGCTCCACCGCCACTGCCGCAGCCAGGGTAGTTTTACCCACACCGCCCTTGCCCATCAGCATGATGAGCCCGTGGCCATCGCTGGCCAGCTCATCGACCAGTTGCTTCAATCCGGGGTGTGGTTCAGTGGTTGCGCTCTCAACCTCATAAGTCCCAGTGACCGATGCTGCACCCAGTAACTGGCGCAGGCTGTCCACGCCCACCAGATTGGTCGCTAACAGCGGCACTCTGTCTTGTGGCAAACTTGCCAGCAGCGCTGGCATATCAGCCATAGCCTGCTGCTCACGTTGCCATACGGCTGTTGCCAAGGGATCATCAACCAGCTCGCTTTGCGGGAAGATGCCATTGATAACCAGTTGCTGATTGGCAAGACCGATGGTCGCCAGTTCGTCATGGGTACGTGCCACTTCCCGCAGGGTCGAGGCTTGCGCGCGGGCGACCAGGATCAGCCGTGTTTTCCCGGCATCAGAGAGTGCTGCAACGGCCTCAGCATATTGGCTGCGCTGCTTTTCCAGTCCAGCCAATGGCCCCAGACAGGAAGCATCGCCTTTGCCCTGCTCCAGAAACTCGCTCCATGCCCCCGGCAATTGCAACAGACGGATGGTGTGACCGGTCGGTGCCGTATCGAACACGATGTGGTCGTATTCCCCCACCAGGCTGCTGTCGGTCAAGAGCGCAGTGAACTCGTCAAAGGCGGCGATCTCTGTGGTGCAGGCACCGGAGAGCTGTTCTTCAATACTGCGTACCACGCTTTCGGGCAGCTTGCCGCGCACTGGGCCAACGATACGTTCGCGATAGGCTTGCGCGGCGGCTTGCGGGTCAATCTCCAGTGCTGATAACCCATCGACTTGCGGGATCCTGGTGATCTGGTTCCCTATCTGGGTGTCGAACACTTGGCCTACGTTTGAAGCCGGATCCGTGCTGACCAGCAGTACCCGTTTGCCACTGTCACACAAGGCAACCGCACTGGCACAGGCCAGCGATGTTTTACCCACCCCACCTTTACCGGTGAAGAAGAGAAATGGGGGCGAATCATTGAGAAACGAGTAGTTCAGAAACGGGGACATGAGAGACTCCTATCAGGAAGAACGAGGCCATAAAGCAAACAGAGATCTTTCCAACCACACGATGGTGCTTAGCAGCAACCACTGCTACCGGAGCAGCATCCACTCTTGACGATCCCTTTGATGGCCCCGGCTTTGTTGGACTCAGCTTCTGGCTGTTCAACGTCGGCACCATCGCTTTCTGGTGCTTTCGGCAACTCCAGTCCTGCATAGCGGATCAGCTCAGCGCGGCTGGGATAACGACCAGTGAGTACCACCTGACCATCAACCAGCGTCACCGGTAATCCTTCTTCCCCTGTCAGTTCCAAGAAGGAAGATACTGCCGGGGTTTCAGCGAAGACCAGAGGCTGTTGTGCCAGGTTGAATCGGTATAAAGAGCCACCCTGCTGCTTGAGCCACTCGGCATCACCAGCAAAGATCACCAGATTTTGGTCAACATCTGCGCCACATACACCGCTGGAGCAGCACAGGGCAGGGTCGAATACCTGTATCAGTCTCATGATTTCTTCCTCACTTAATCTCGGTGGCAATCGTATCCAGAGCTGCTTTCAGCCCCTCGCGATCATTGGAAAAACGGGATACATCCTGCGACAAGAGGGCTTCGATACGCTTTCTCAGCGTCGAGTATGCACAGTGAAAGGCGAGCGCTATCTGCTCCTCGCTGCCGGTCACATGAGCGGGATCATCTACGCCCCAGTGGGCTCGCAATACAGGCCCCAAATAGACAGGACAGGTTTCATTGGCCGCGTTACCACACACACTGATCACAACATCTGGCGTCACCGGCAGCTCATGCCAAGATTTGCTGTGCAATCCGCTGATGTCGATACCTTCGTGGGTCAATAACGCCAGTGAACGAGGATGTACCTCACCGGTTGGCTGACTACCGGCACTCATGGCATGCCAACCGGTTGGAGCCAGGTGGTTAAAGGTCGCCTCTGCCAGAATGGAACGGCAAGAGTTGCCTGTGCATAGGAACAAGATATTCATGATGAGCAACTTTCCTTGTTGGTGCAGGTATGAACGGGGGGGAGCACCTCAGGGGTACAATTGGCCGCGCTGCGCATATCCGAGCACTGCTCTGGATTGCCATAGCAGCACTCTTCGGTGAGGTAACCGATCAAGTCGAGCATCAGGGGAATATTGGCGCGGTAACGCAAGAAACGGCCCTCTTGCTCCACCGAGACAAGGCCTGCATGCAGCATGGCTTTCAGATGGAATGAAAGAGTGTTCGGGGCGATATCCAGTTCACTGGCAAGCTGGCCAGCGACCATACCCTCCAGCCCTGCCTTGACCAGCAGACGCCATACATCGAGGCGGATACCGGATGCGAGAGACTCGAAGACTTTAGTGGCTGTATCTTTATTCATTTGAACCTCTTCATTCATTTCATGAGTACAACTATACAAGAATAGTTGAAATGATCAACCCACCCAGACCTTGCCATTGATTTATTTAGGTACAGGTGCTGTTTACACAACACTCTTCACGGAAAAACGCGATGATCTCTTCCAGCACTTCGTATTGAGAGACGCACAGCAGAGTACGGCTCTCCCGGTTCTGCTTGACCAGACCCACCGAGACCAGTGCGGCAATGTGGTGGCTCAGGGTCGATGCGGGAATGGCGAGCTGCTTTTGCAACTCTCCGACAGGCAGGCCCTGTTCTCCCGCCTTGACCAAATGCTTGAAAATGAACAAACGGGTCGGATGACCCAGCTCTTTCAATGCCTTGGCAACCTCTTCCAACTCCATAGCTCGCTCTCCTTGATGAAACATATTTCGATAATACCAGAAATATCTTGACCACCCCAATTGTTCGATTATTCTGGAAATGTAGTAAATCAAAGAGGATATGAAGATGAATGATTGGTTAACCATGCTGACAGATGCATCTCAGATGTTTTTGTTCCTGGCCTTTGAGCTCTCTGTACTGTTCCTGGTGATCAGTGCCGGGGTCAGCTTGATCCGCCAGAAGATACCCGACGCCAAGATTCAAGCCATGCTGGGGGCACGAAAAGGCAGAGGCTATTTGATTTCTGCGGTACTGGGGGCATTGACCCCTTTTTGCAGTTGCTCAACCATTCCTATGCTGCGCGGACTCTTGTCTGCCAAAGCCGGTTTTGGGCCAACCCTGACCTTCCTGTTTGTCTCGCCGCTGCTCAACCCGATCATCATCGGCTTGATGTGGGCCACTTTCGGCTGGAAAGTGACGGTACTGTATGCCGTGATTGCAGCAGGCGTTTCTGTACTGGCGAGTATGCTGCTGGACATGCTGGGGTTTGAGCGTCATGTCATTGACCCCAAAGAGGCCAAGCAAAGCAGCTGTGGCACCGGTTGTGACACCACTACACAAGAACCTGCAAGTGTGAGTGCAACAGCCTGCTGCTCAAGCAATGCTATCAAGTCCGTCAAACCGCTAAAAGCTCAGGCATCTTGCTGTACTGCGCAACCCGATGAGGCCGCGCCAACTGTCTCTTGCTGCGCAGATGGCACTGCGGCACTGACCCAGGCCCCAGTCATTCCCACGGCCTTCGCCAAAGCGCGTATCGATGCCTGGCAACAATTCAAAGAAGTGCTGCCTTACTTGTTGCTGGGGGTGCTGATAGGGTCATTTATCTATGGTTTCATCCCCGCCGAGTGGATAGCGGCCCACGCCGGGGTAGACAACCCGCTGGCGATCCCATTCAGCGCAGTTGTGGGTATTCCACTCTATATCCGGGCAGAAGCCGTTATCCCTCTGGCATCGGTATTGCTGGGCAAAGGAATGGGCATGGGGGCGGTGATGGCACTGATTATCGGTAGTGCGGGGGCCAGCCTGACCGAGGTGATCCTGCTCAAGTCGATGTTCAGAACACCTATGATTGTGGCGTTCCTGACCGTAATACTGGGGATGGCCGTCATGATGGGTTATCTGACCCAACTGCTGTTTGCATAAATGACAAAGGGCCTTCTGAAACAGAAGGCCCTTTTTTACACGGGAAAATTACTTGGCTATTGATGAGCGTGTGTTGATGAACAACCCCATCAGCTGGAACAACAACGCAGCCATTGAAATCCCCAAGATCAGAATACCGATCTCGGCCAGGTTAGGAACATAGTGTTGTACAGCACCAAACCAGGTCGATTTTGGCCCAAGAGACACCAACTGTCCGCTGGTCACAAAGGCAACCTCAGCCAGGAAAGACCAGAGCAAGGTCACCAGCATGGCCACTTTCACATTCATGAATGACAGCGCCAAGGCGATGACAAAACCGAGTGGCAGCCAGCCCTGTACCCACATACCGTTTCCCACACCGCTGTTTCTGATGCTGTAAACCCAGAGTACAGAGAGCAGGATAATCTGGGCTATCACTGCAAGCCGCCAAATACCCCATAAGCGTGGATTGAATGCGCGGGTTACTTGCAGCAAGCCGATAATGGAGACCCCACTGACCATGGCGCAGACAAGGGTAAACAGCGCTGACTGCGCCCCTGAAAATGCGGCTCTGGCCACGACAGTGCCAAACACCGACCCTAATGTCAGCGAGGCCAGACAGGCAATGACCAAGGTACTCCAGGCCAACATACGGCCTTTCGCAAGGTGTACTCCCTTCCATTCAGCCAAGAACTTAAGCAGTAACAACACCAGCTCAATGGAATAGAGTGTTCCCATCCACCAGATAGGGGACATCACGTTCGGGGACAAGACCAACCAGATGATGCTAAAGGGTGACCCCATCTCTGTCGCCAGTGCAGTGAACGCTCCCAGCAACAGGGCTATGGCGGTGAGCAGCAACTGCCTCTTGTTCTGTTTCAGCCAGTCATCATCCAATATCTCAGCCAACGCGAGCAAGATGGATGCCCCCGTGCTCATCAATGCCAGAAAAATGTAGGTGATCAGCGGCAGCGTCCAGATCATGCTGTCGTTGGTTTTGAATGAAGAGTGGAAAAACCACTCTTCAATAGCGAAAAAACCACCGAAAAGACAGCCAGCCACCGCCAGTAACAGGGTCATCCTGGATGTATTAGTCATAGCGCCTCCCTATACCCGGCGGGTTGGTGTGTATTGTCTGATATAGAAAACCTTGGCCTGAGTGCCTAATTCAGCTCTCAACGGTTTGCCATCAAATTGGCGGATCAGGACAGATACCTCACTGTTAGGGTCATCCAAATCGCCCACAACCCGAGCATGTGACGGACAGGCATCGACACAAGCAGGATTGAGCCCCACTTTCAGACGGTGGTCACAGAAGGTGCATTTCTCCACCTTGCCACGATGCCGCAATACTGGATAGGTGTTGCCACGCTCGGGGTTACTGTTGGGACATCCCTCACCTCCAGATGCTTCCAGCATGGTCTTGGGGGTGTAGGTGCCAGCAGGCAACACCCCATCTAGCCGCTGCCACTCTTCGTGGGGTTTATTCCAGTTGAAGCTGATGACACCGTATGGGCAATTCACCATGCAGGCCTTGCAGCCAATACACTTGTCGGGGTCGTGGAGTGTCAGTCCCCCTTCGCCCTTATGCATGGCTTTGGTAGGGCAGCCGTTGACACAGGGCGCATTGTCACAGTGGTTGCACATGGTGGAGATGTACTCAAATCTCACATCAGGGAAGACCCCTTCGGACTTGATGATCTTGTCGCACCAGTTAATATCGGGTGTGGTGTTGTTTTCCGCTTTGCAAGCGAAGACACAGCCACTGCAACCAACACATTTCTGTTGGTCAATTACCATTCCATAACGCATTGACTTGTCTCCTTACCTACACCTTCTCAACCCGGACACCAATCGCCCCGTAATATGCAGCAGACCCCGACAAATGCTCGTGAGCTGGCGGTAGGATGTCGTTGTTATTGCCACCTCGTGGCAGCTTGCCAAATTCCAATGCGGCAGTTCGTCCATAGGCCCAGTGCCCTTGACCAAAGGCCTTGGCAACCGTGCCTGGCCGGACACCCTCAAACAATGTCGCTTCACAGGTAATGCTGCCCTGTACGGTGGTGAGTTTGACGAGATCTCCCTCGCTCAACCCCAATGACTTGGCATCAAGCGGGTTGATCTTCACCACGTCTTTATTTTTCTTCTCCCCTGGATCCAAATCCCGGTTGCGCTGATACCAGGTGGTATTTGCCGAACGGCCTTCCCGGTTCAGGCGCGACTTGTGATCGACAAACAACATGGGATAGGCCTCGACATCGCCGAATCGGAATGGCGGCTCGTAGTGGGGAACATAGGCAAGTTCACCTTCGGCGGTGTAGTGACACGCATTCATCACCTCATTGACCGACTTGCCATGCTTACTGGCATGAGTTTCCAGTGCGACTTTTAGGGTTTCGCTGTAGAACTCGAACTTGTGAGTTGCTGTTTTCATCTTGCTCCAGCGAGATTCGAAAGAGTATGGCGATGAGTTCCAGACTCCGATCTTCTTGAAGTGCTCCCAGCCGTCAAAGCGATCACCATTGGTATATTGCGCAGGATCCCACAGTGGTTGCGTCATCAACTTGGTGGCAAACAACCCCAGCTCTGCGTGATTGGCGGGGCTCTTTCCGGTTTCAGGGTCTTTGAATTGCTCCTGGAAATAGCGCAGCGGGGCATCATAGCCACGCTTGGCCAGAGCCTCTGCTAACAGCCAAGGGAGGCCAGTCTCATCCCCAATGTCATTGCCGAGCGAAGTAACTAGCGGTGTTGTGATTGAAACCTGAGAGTGGCGGTTACCCGAGGTGCTCTGAATGCCCCATCGTTCAAACATGAAATGGGGAGCGGGTAACAGCAGGTCGGAGAACCAGCTGAATTCGCTGACGTGGGTCGAAACGTGAGCCACGAAGGGGACTTTCGCCAGCGCCTTTTCCCAACGACCGGCACCGGGGGCCGAGAAGGCAAAGTTATTGAAATAGCCCAGTAATACCTTGGGAAGGTAGGGGTCTTCTTCCAGAATGCTGTCTGCCACCACGTTGGTCATGACACCGGCACCACTCTCCCCTTTTTTCAATGCGGGCCATTCCAAGCGACCCACTCTGTCGATCTTCTCCTTCTTGAGGCCATGCTTGGCGATCTCATCCGCATACTCTTTGCCAGACGCAAAATCAGTCAGGAAGGTCTTGTTGTATTGCAGGACTCCACCTTTGCTATCAACGGCACCGAGCAAGCCATTCAATGCGTGGCAGGCAAGCCCAATGTAAGCACCGCGTTGTTGCATCTGGATGCCTCTGGAGCGCCAAATCTGGACTCTGGGAGCCGCATCCCCAAGCTTGTGCGCCAACCGGCGAATTTTCTCAACAGGGATTCCGCATATTGGTGCTGCCCACTCGGGTGTCCGATCTTTCAGTTCTAGATTCCACCATTGCACCAGACCATGGGTATGACGCTCGGCGAAAAGCTCTGCGCTCACTGGCTGCCCGGTGACAAAGCGCTGCTCAGGGTCGGTGAAGTCACCAACGAATGGTTTATGCCAGAGGCCTTCGGTCAAGATCACATGGGCCAGTGCCAATGCAAGGGCGCCATCTTGTCCTGGAATAACGGGCAGCCACTCATCCGCTTTGGCAGCAGAGGATGAATAGCGAGGGTCTACAATGGCAACCTGAGCCTTGTCCAACATGTCTCCCCAGGCAGAGCTGTAGTAGGAGACCTGACGATTGGCGCTGAGCGGATCGACACCGAAGGAAAGGATATAGCGGGTGTCTTGGATGTCGTATTGGCGATATCCCCAGTCCCCTTCGGTAAAGAAACTGGAGAACTTGTCGGCTTCTGCGCAGAGGGAGCTATGGGTGATCGCGTTGGGCGATCCCAGCACTGCGGTAAAGTTCTTGATCAAGACATCGCTCAATTCCGAGTAACGGCCCCGCAATGCAACATAGCGATGGGTTTCATCATTGGCCCTTAACTCCATCAACTTGTCAGCGATGAGGTTGATCGCCTCTGGCCAAGAGATGGGCTTGAAGCCAGGGTCTATGCCCCGACCTTTCTGGGGGTTGGTACGTAGTAGCGGAGTCTTGAGCCTGTCGGCATCATAGAGTTCTTGCAGGGCGAGGTATTGTCTTGGGCAGCTGGATTTACCATGCACCTTGGAGTGCTCATTGCCCCTGATATGCAGTGCTCTGCCATCGAGCATATAAACCTGCTTGGCACAAAATGAGGTGCAGCCATTGCAGGTGGAGGGAAGCCATTCCCCCTCACCGGGTCGATACACCATGCCAGCCTTGGCCATTGCCATGGTAATAGCATTGGGAGTGAAGATTGACGAAGCTGCTAAGGCGCTAGCGCCGAGCAAAAAGCCCCGTCTGGAAATTAGAAATTCTTGTTTGTGACCCGACATAGCATCAACCATCCATTGTGTCCCTAGATGGTTAGCTTTGCAGGCATTTAAGAAATACGCATTTGACCAATATCAAGCAATGTTAACAATCCTTTATTCATTGTTTAATTCTTGCTACGCATCAAATAAATCCACTCACGACAGTGATTTATATCACATTGAATTACGATGTAGAGGATCTACGATCACATAATTCAGTAAATAATAACTATTTGTAGTTACGTGGCAGGTAGAGGAACTACATTCTTGCAGACCCATAGAACTTGTACGCTATGTGGCGTGCTCTTGAGGTCAGGTGCTATCAGTCTGTCGTTGAATAGAATGCGGTTTTCAGGTGAGAACCATGTCTGCACGACCTGTATATGAAAATCATGGAATTTTGATAAATGAACTATATTTTCTTCTTAAATCATCAATATCTTTTCTTGCTTTCCTTTCTTTTTCTTCCAGTGTTTTAATCTCATTTGACTTTTCTTTTAGCAACTGCTCAAACATTACTTTAGCCAGCTCTCTTGATTTAATATCCACGATGTTTGCCAAGTCTTTGGATTTTTCTGTTAAGGCATCTTCTCGTGCTTGTAGTGAGATGAGGCTATCATTTAAATTTTTCTGTATTAAATCTAAGGAAGCTGAACGCCTGCGTATTTCGACTTCATTAGCATCAAGCTGAGCCTCTTTGGCTTTAATGGTTATATTTACATCATCAACCTGTGAATAAAACTCTGCCTTAAGTTCATCTAAATTGAGAAGGTCGCTTAGTAGGTCTTGCTTTTGAGTAATTTCATCTTGTATATGATAGAGGCGGTCTTTCAATTCTATTTCGAAGCTTCTGTATTGGTCTTCCAATAGGATTATCTTTTCCTGTGCCTCTAAAATGGACGACTCTTTTTCATTTAATACTCTCTCCCATCTTTTTAAAATTGCGTTAGCCTTGCCTTCTGCATGCCGAGATTGTTGAATTACTCGCTGCATATCACTTAGCTCAGATTGACTCGTATTTTTTATCGCGTTGTATTCTGCATTAAGCCTCTTAACCTCTGCATCATGCTTTGAACTCAAAGATGAATACTGATGCTGTAAAGATAATAATTGTTGTCTATTATGGGAGTAAATCATTTCGGAGAAGTTGCCAACAGGAGCTACAGACACCCATTTTTTAGGGCACTTTTTAAGATAATCTCTAATCTCTTCTTTTGAGATTATCTCTCCTTTCACACGAAATCCACTAAGGTCAAGCTCAACGCAGGTTGCATTCACCCTTTTTAATTCTTTAATTTTTCCTCGATCACAAAAGTGCGTAACTGCAACTTCGATGAGAACCTTCTCTCCCTCGATAAACCCAATAACATCAGGTATAACTCTGCCCTCATAAACCTCACATACCATCTCATCAAAGGATATATTTTGATGTATTGGATTTATAGTTCCAATAGGCAGTAACAACAGCCTATCCGTTGCTAAAACCTCTTTAGCTAGGATATGTATTTCCGTTTCCGGCTTCCAGGTACAGGCATTCTGTTCGACTGAATTAGGCTCATGAGAGAAATAATGGGCTTTAACTTGCCCTTTCATTGCCCAGACAGCCCCCTGGCAACCGATGCATGTGCAATTGCATGCTTTTCCACTCACAACCTCTTTGACATCAACTATATGGCCGTTGTCGTCAAGGGCGCGAGTCATCAGGATTCTTGCCATCTCTATCCTACCCACAAATGGATCTATGTATAAAATCACATCAGTTTATTCAGTTAAATTGGATGCTTTAACTACATCAGTAGTTACAACACTTTCATGAAAAATCATACACTTACATTTGATTGTTTTGAACTTCGTCAAGTTCCAATTGGATTTAGATGTATGACCACTCCCCAGGTGAGCTCATTGAGCTTTAGAGGGTGCGTAGGAGCGGGCTGGTAATCAGGGAGGGGGGATGGATGCAGTACGGTGGAAGGCTCTGATATTGATACCAAAGGAAGGGCGCACGAAAGTAGCGTAAACAAGACACCGATTTTAGGTCGGTGTCAGGTGATAACTAGAACTGTATAAATATTCTCTACTGCTTATTATAACGTAAATGAGAAGTCCAGCGTTTCATTGTCAGATACTCTGCGCATCGCTTTAGCTCTATCCTTATCACCGTAGGTCTTAATTATTTGCTCCACGTCATCATTGAGCTTCGCTGCTGCACCAATAAAATCACCAGGATGTTCCTCGAGATGCGTTTCTGCAACAAGGTGTCTTAACGCATGAATGTTGATACCATGTTGTTTATCATGAGGCATCGTCATCAGATAGGCCTGATATGTCAGTGATTTGAAATTATCTGACAGTTTTGATGATACTTCTATATATTTACTTCTTATTTTAAGGTTTTCCTCGTTGTTTACTTGGCTTTGTCGAATGCTACGCCAAGGGAAAAAGATATCAATATCGTCAATTGACTGAACGCCCGCAAAGGTCATGAGATCAAACTCAATATAGCTGCGCCTTATGTTCAAATACTCTTTGATCAGCGGGGTAAGCTGTTCTGGTAACTCAACATCAACATCCACGCTATTTTTTGCATTTGCGTTTTTAAGATATCTGTACTTTGTGTTATCGTCACTAACCATCGATGTACCAAAACATGGGATATATAGTTGGAATCGGTTACGCTGACGATGATATGTTATACTTGCATAGTTTTTGTTCTGTGATGTCGCATTAGGGTAAAATTTCAATTCAGTCCAGTTTGCGCTGCGTGGAGATTGATAAAAACTGATTGTTTGTATCAGTCCTGCTCTAAAATACTGCAACGCACGGCCAATCTGAGATGCTGCACTTTTTCTATGCGCCAGCTCTAGTTTTTTATCGTCTGTGTTATTCGAAAGTAAATTTTTTTGCTCAGCATTGGTCTTGTATACTTTTGCTTTATCGAATAACCACTGGCTGGCCCTATAAACCGCATTTCGGCGATCTGACGCAGGTATGTTGAGTAAGAATTGAATGTTCAGTTTCCCTTTCTTGCCCGCTTGGCCGCGACTGTTGATGCCTTTCTCTGCCATCTTAAACCAATTAGGATATTCCTCGATAATAAAATCTAGGTCTTTAAAAAACTCCTCGATTGTTCTGCTACCACGATCGGCACAAAACCTTAGGTAGCCCTTCGACTCCGACCCTCGTTTTACAAAATTTAGCATTCTAGAGAATTGGCTTGTACCCGTTTGCAATCCTTCCGAATATTCAGCCATAGCCTGCATAATCTCAGGTATTGTCAAGTGATAACTGCTAACAGACATGTAATCAATAGCTAATTCAGTATGACAAAAATGTTGAAATGACAGTAGCTGACTTTTAAATGCGATAGCAGAGCCGCATTCGCCCTTCGCGTTGATTGTCCATTCATTGTTTCTTCTGCTTTTTTCATTGACTCTTGCT
>NZ_CBCPLW010000031.1:0-29346 GCF_965119515.1 Aeromonas sp. Marseille-Q7275 | reverse complement strand
ATCGGGTATTATCAATATAGTAGTAGTCTTGGTAGGTGAGGAGTTGACCTCGGTTATGCTTTTTATTCTTTGAATTGGTTTTTTTTGGTTTTAAGTTTCACCAAATCACTATTGTTTGAATTTAGATCAAATTCAGAGTGTTAACTTTGTCAGTTTAGCCTTATTTGGCTCTCTTTTGGTCATCATATCCGCACTAATCATGCTGGAAACGGCGCTGTCGCGACGTTTTGCGCTCCAGTGCGACGCTCTGGTCCTGAATGGGCCTGTGTTGGGCTTTATGAAAGGCTCGATATATACTGTTTGCATATACAGTGATCAGGTTTGTCAGTCATGCGACTCTTTATTGCCGAAAAGCCCAGCCTTGGCCGCGCCATCGCCGATGTTCTGCCCAAGCCCCACAAGAAGGGGGAGGGCTTCATCGAGACGGCGCAGGGAGACGTGGTGACCTGGTGTATCGGCCACCTGCTGGAGCAGGCGGAGCCCGATGCCTATGATGCCGCCTACAAGCAGTGGCGCATGGAGCAACTCCCCATAGTGCCGAGCCAGTGGCAGCTGGTGGCCAAGCCCAAGACCAGGAGCCAGCTTGCCGTGATCAAGCGGCTCATCAAGCAGGCCGACTGCGTGGTCAATGCCGGTGACCCGGACAGGGAAGGGCAGCTGCTGGTGGACGAGGTGATCGACTTCCTCGGTTATCCCAAACTCAAGCCGGTGCAGCGCTGCCTCATCAGCGATCTCAATCCCCCCGCGGTGCGCCGGGCCCTCGACAAACTCAGAGACAACAAGGAGTTCGTGCCGCTGGCGGTGTCGGCGCTGGCCCGCAGCCGGGCCGACTGGCTCTACGGCATCAACATGACCCGCGCCTATACCCTGCTCGGGCGCAAGGCCGGTTGCAGCGAGCTGCTCTCGGTCGGTCGGGTGCAGACGCCGCTGCTGGGGCTGGTGGTGCGGCGGGATCTCGAGATAGAGGCCTTCGTCCCCAAACCCTTCTACGAGGTGCTGGCCCATGTGGTGACGGAGCGCAATGAAAGGTTCGGCGCCAAGTGGCTGCCCTCCGAGGCCTGTGCGCCCTGGCAGGACGAGGAGGGGCGGGTGCTCAACCGGGCACTGGCCGCCAAGGTGGTGGAGCGGATCCAGGGCCAGCCAGCCCGGGTGGAGGAGGTGGAGGAGCAAGCCCGGAAACAGGCGGCGCCACTGCCTTACAACCTCTCCAGCCTGCAGATCGATGCCGCCAAGCGGTTCGGCATGGACGCCAAGCGGGTGCTGGATGTCTGCCAGAGCCTCTACGAGCGCCACAAGCTCATCACCTACCCGAGATCCGACAGCCGTTATCTGCCAAGCGATCACTTCAACCGGGCGCCCAAGGTGCGGGATGCCATCGCCGCCACGGCCCCGACGCTGGCCAGCGCCGTGGCCGAGGCGGACGGCAAGATCCGCAGCAAGGCGTGGAATGACGGCAAGGTGGATGCCCATCACGCCATCATCCCCACCGAGAAGCATGGCAACCTGGCCAGCCTCTCCGCCGACGAGGGCAAGCTCTATGGCCTGGTCGCCCGCCAGTACCTGCTGCAGTTCTACCCCCCGTTCGAGTACAACGACAGCCGGGTGTTGCTGCGTATCGCGGGCGGCCTGTTCCAGGCCAAGGCGCGGCGCATCCTCAAGGCGGGCTGGAAGGCGCTGCTCGGGGTCGAGGAGGACGATGAGGAGGAGGCCGGCACCCTGCCTGCGCTGCGAGAAGGGGAGCAACTGTCGTGCGAGCGGGGCGAGCTGCTGGAGAAGATGACCCAGGCCCCCAAGGCATTCACCGACGCTACCCTGCTGGCCGCCATGACGGGCATAGCCCGCCATGTGCAGGATCCCGAGATCCGCAAGATCCTGCGCGAGACCGATGGCCTGGGCACCGAGGCAACCCGGGCCGGCATCATAGACCTGCTGTTCAAGCGGCGTTTCCTGGTGCGGCAGGGCAAGAGCATCAAGGCGACCCCGACCGGACGGGCCCTGATCCAGGCCTTGCCTGCCACCGCCACCACGCCGGACATGACGGCGCTGTGGGAGCAGCACCTGGGCCGGATCGCCGAGCGTCACGCGAGTTACCAGCAATTTATGGGGCCGTTGACGGATCAGTTGCATGCCTTGATCGAGGGTGCCAGGCAGGATTCGGGGGCAAGTTTCAGCGCCCTGCCCAGGGAGGCGCCGGGGGCCAGCAAGCGGCGCTTCAGCCGCAAGCGCTCGGCGGCCAGTGGTACTGGTGCGGCGCCCCGCAAGGGGGCGGGCAAGCGCCCGGCCAGAAGCAAGGCGGCCTGAGTGACCCGGGATCATGGCGGCGACTTGAGGCGCAAAAGCGAGAGGGGCCCTGGGCCCCTCTCGCTTTATCTGGTATTCGATCAGCCGGTGTAGACGTTCTCTTCCGGGTAGCGGATCCGGGTCTCGCTCGGTCTGGAGAGCATGATGGCCAGGGTCAGCGGGCCGAGACGGCCGCAGATCATCACCAGCACCAGGATGAGCTTGCCCGGTTCGCTCAGGGAGGCGGTGATGCCGGTCGAGAGGCCGACGGTGGCAAAGGCCGAGACCGTCTCGAACATGATCTTGTCGAAGGGCTGCGACTCGGTGAGCATCAACAGGAACATGGCCAGCATCAGCACCATGGTACTGACGATGATGATGGCCAGGGAGCGGGTCACTATCTGGGGTGACAGGGTACGGCCGAAGGCGGTGACATGGGGTCGCTTGGTCAGAAAGGCCCTGGTGGCCAGCAACACCACGGCGAAGGTAGTGACCTTGATGCCGCCACCGGTCGAGGTGGTACCGGCGCCGATGAACATCAGCATCATCATGAACAGCAGGGAGGCGGGCACCATCTGGCCTATGTCCACCGTGTTGAAGCCGGCCGTGCGCGCCGTGGCCGACTGGAAGAAGGCCGCCAGCAGCTGGCCGCCTGGCCCGGCGTTGCCGAGGGTGGCGGGATTGTTGTGCTCCAGCAGCCAGAACATCAGGGTGCCAAGCAGCAGCAGGACGGGGGTCATCAGCAGCATCAGCTTGCTGTGCAGCTTCAGCCTGCGCCAGCGATGGTTGCGCGCCAGGTCGACGATGACGGTAAAACCTATCCCGCCGAGGATGAGCAGGGCCGGTATGGTCAGGCTGATAATGGGGTCGTCTCTGTAGTCGATGAGATTGTTGGAAAACAGCGAGAAACCGGCGTTGTTGAAGGCAGAGACCGCGTGGAAAAAGCTGACGTAGAGGCCATGGCTCCACCCCATCTCCGGCACCCAGCGAATGGCCATGATGGCGGTGCCGATCAACTGGGCTATCAGGGCGAACAGCACTATGCGCTTCACCAACTGGATGATGTTGACCGAACCCTCCTGACCAAGCGCCTCCTTCGCCAGTATCTGCTGGCGCAGACCGACCCGCTTGCTGAACATGGCGATGAGCAGCAGGGTCATGGTCATCTGGCCCAGGCCCCCTATCTCCATCAGCATCAGCAGTATGATCTGCCCTTGCAGGGTAAAGGCGGTGCCGGTATCCACCACCCCGAGTCCGGTCACACTGATGGCCGAGGTCGCGGTGAACAGGGCATTGATGAAGGTGACTTCGCCCTTGTGACTCGATGGCTGCACCAGAAACAGGGTACCGACCAGCAGGATGATGAGAAAGCTGCCCAGGATCAGCCTGGCTTCACTCCAGCGGGATTCGGTATCCCGATGCAGGGCGAAGGCGTAGTTGCTGCGCCAGTTGATCATAGGGTGTCGAGCCAGTGATCGATGGCGTGCTTGTTGCCAGCCAGGATCAGGATGTCACCGAGTTGCAGCTCCATCTTGCCGGTCAGCACGTTGTGCAGTACCTCGCCGCGCTTGATGGCCAGCAACTGGAAGTCGTTCTGTTGCAGCAGATTGAGATCGGCCAGGGTACGACCGTTCTGTTGCAGACCGATCACGAACTCGGTCAGCACCATCTCGTGCCCCAGCTCCAGGTAGTCGAACAGGCGGTTGTCCAGCATGCTCTGGGCGACCCGGCGGCCCATGTCCCACTCCGGGTTGATCACCTTGTCGGCGCCCACCTTTTGCAGGATCTTGGCGTGGAACTTGTCGCGCGCCTTGACCCACACCTTCTTCACCCCCGCCTCCTTCAGCACCAGCGTGGTGAGAATGCTGGTTTCGAGGTTGTCGCCGATGGCCACGAAGACGATGTCGAAATTGGCCAGTCCCAGCTCGGCGACCGTGGCCTCATCGGTGGCATCGGCGACGATGACGTGATTGCACAGGGTTGCGATCTGGCGGGTCTTGCTCTCGTCGATATCGATGGCCAGCACCTCGGCATTCTGCAACTGCAGCTCTTCACACAGTGCGCTGCCGAACAGGCCGAGGCCGATGACGGCGAATTGATTGTTCATTCATGCTTCCTCAACGGGCTGAAGGGCTTACTTTACTCCAGCGGTTTGAGTCCGAACAGTACCCGGGTTTTTCGTCCCGGGGGATCTGGGGTAAACTGCGCCCTTGCCCTTGTCGGAACACGCAGATGAAACTCACTCCCCATGCCCCCCTGTCGGCCCTCAATACCCTGGGCCTGGACGCACACTGCCTCTGGCTTGCCGAAGTGGCCAGGCTGGATGATCTTTGCCAGTTGCGGGCCGATCCGGAGCTGAGCGTCTTGCCGCGCCTGGTGCTGGGTGGTGGGAGCAACATCTTGTTCTGCAATGATTTTGCCGGTCTGGTCGTGCTCAACCGAATGAAAGGCATCGAACTGCAGGAGGACGACAGCCACTGGTTGCTGCACGTGGCGGCGGGGGAGGAGTGGCACCAGCTGGTGTGCCATGCTCTGCAACAGGGCTGGCACGGGCTGGAGAACCTGGCGCTGATCCCGGGCACAGTCGGTGCGGCCCCGGTGCAGAACATAGGCGCCTACGGGGTCGAGCTGGCCCGGTTCTGTGCCTATGTGGAGGCATTCAACTGGCAGAGCGGCGAGGTGGAGCGCATAGCGGCGGCCGACTGCCGGTTCGGCTATCGCGACAGCATCTTCAAGCACGATTATCAGGACACCCACTTCATCACCGCCGTCGGCTTGCGCCTGCCCAAGGCCTGGCAGCCCGTGATCGGTTATGGTCCCCTGGCGGCCCTCGGCGAGCACCCTGGTGCGCAGGCCATCTTCGACACCGTCTGCGCCACCCGCATGGCCAAGTTGCCGGATCCCGCGGTGCTCGGCAACGCGGGTAGCTTCTTCAAGAACCCCGTGGTGCCGGCCTCGGTGGCGGATGCACTCAAGGGGCAATACCCGCAGATGCCCTGCTATCCGGCAGGGGAAGGGCAGGTCAAGCTGGCGGCGGGCTGGCTCATCGATCAGTGCGGGCTCAAGGGCTTTGCCATCGGCCGCGCCGCCGTCCACCAGGAGCAGGCGCTGGTGCTGGTCAACCTCGGGGGCGCCAGTGCCATGGAGCTCATCGCCCTGGCGGCCCATGTGCGTGACAGCGTTGAGCACAAGTTCGGCGTGGTGCTGGAGCACGAGGTGCGCTTCATGGGGCTCACCGGCGAGACCTGGCTCGACGAGGTGCTGGCATGACCTTCACCCCCGTCAGGCAGACCCTGATCACCCTGCTCAGCGATGGCCAGTTTCACTCCGGCGAACAGCTGGGGGAGCAGCTAGGCATCAGCCGGGCGGCGGTGAGCAAGCACATGGCCGCCCTCAAGGAGCTGGGGCTGGATCTGTTCAGCCTGACCGGCAAGGGGTACCGCCTGGCCGTTCCCATGGCACTCTATGACGAGGCGCAACTGCAGGCCCTGGCCCCCATGGCGCCGGTGCACTGCTTCTCGGTGATCGACTCCACCAACCAGTATCTGTTTGAGCGGGTCAACCAGCTGAGCTCCGGCGAGAGTTGCCTGGCCGAGTGCCAGACCGCCGGTCGGGGGCGCCGTGGCAAGCCCTGGGTCTCGCCGTTCGGTTGCCAGCTGATCCTCAGCATGTACTGGCGGCTCGAGCAGGGCATGGCGGCCGCCATGGGGCTGAGTCTGGCGGTGGGGGTGGCCGTGGTGGAGGCGCTGGAATCCCTCGGCTACCCCGGGGTGGAGCTCAAGTGGCCGAACGACCTCTATTACCAGGGCCGCAAGCTGGCGGGCATCCTGGTGGAGATGAGCGGCAGTGCCGGCGCCAGCTGTCACCTGGTGATCGGGGTCGGCCTCAATCTGGCGATGCCGAGCCAGCAGGGGGAGAAGATCGATCAGGCCTGGTCAGAGCTGCGCCACGTTCAGCCCGAACTGGTGGATCGCAACCAGCTGGCGGCCTGCGTACTCCTGCACCTGCAAGAGGCCATGCAGACCTTCGAGCAGAGCGGTCTGGCGAGCTTCGTCGAGAGCTGGAACCGGCTTGACTACTTTGCCGGCCAACCGGTGAAGTTGCTGATGGGGGAGCAGGTGATCCGCGGCATCGCCCGGGGCATCGACGATCGCGGTGCCCTGCGGCTGGAGACGGACGAGGGGATCAGGCTCTATCTAGGGGGGGAGATCTCCCTGCGCCGGGGGGATTGAGCGAGAGCGGCTCATGAGAATCCAATGGAAGAGGGGGCCTGCGGGCCCCCTCTTCGTTATCCTGCGATCCGCTGCGATCACTTGCGCAGCTTGATCTGCTCGATGGCGTGCTCTTGTCCCTTGGTCAGGATCAGGTTGGCCCGCTCCCGGGTCGGCAAGATGTTCTCTTGCAGATTCAGATAGTTGATGTCTTGCCATATGTTGCTGGCAATCTCGGTCGCCTCGCTTTCCGCCAGCTTGGCATAGTGGTGGAAGTAGGAGTCGGGATCCGAGAAGGCACCGCTGCGGAACTTGAGGAAGCGATCTATGTACCAGGCGCGCAGCAGTTCGGCGTCGGCGTCCACATAGATGGAGAAGTCGACAAAATCTGACACGAAGACCCTGTGGGGCTCCTGAGGGTAATCCATGCCGCTCTGCAGCACGTTGAGTCCCTCCAGGATCAGGATGTCCGGCTGCTCCACCACCTTCTTCTCATCGGGCAGGATGTCGTAGATGAGGTGGGAGTAGACGGGGGCCTCGACCTTCTCGTGACCCGCACGGATGTTGGCGACAAACTCCACCAGATGACGGATGTCGTAGGATTCCGGAAAACCCTTGCGGCGCATCAGCCCACGCGCTTCCAGCTCCTTGTTGGGATAGAGGAAGCCATCCGTGGTGACCAGTTCCACCCGCGGATGCTCGGGCCAGCGTTCCAGCAATGCCTGCAGGATACGGGCCGTGGTGCTCTTTCCCCCCGCCACGCTGCCGGCGATGCTGATGATGTAGGTGCCCTTGCCGCGGGACTGGCCGAGAAACTGCTCCAGCACCCGACTGCGGCGCTGCTTGGCCTTGACGTAGAGATTGAGCAGGCGGGAAAGGGGCAGATAGATCTCTTCCACCTCGCGCAATGACACCTTCTCGTTGATCCCGCGCAGGGTTTGCAGATCGTGTTCGGTCAGGGTCAGGGGGACCGCATCGCGCAATAACGCCCATTGTTCGCGGGTGAATTGCAAATAGGGGTTATGCTCTGTCGTCATGGTGTCATCACTGTTTCTTGGGCAGGGCGACCATACACCAAGGGATCGGGAGCGACAAGGGACGTGTCCGGTTGGGACGGAGGAGGAGCGTTTTTTTGCCTGGATCCCGGCAATAATGCACATTTTGCAGGGCGCAATGGTTGCATCCCCAAAATCCTTACCATAAAATGCGCGACGCTTGGATGTCTGTCGTCTATTTGCCCAGCAAAAGCGACAAACACAACGGGTGCAAGCAGAATTACCGTTGTGGCATTCGTGCAATCGGAGGGGTTCCCGAGCGGCCAAAGGGATCAGACTGTAAATCTGACGGCTCTGCCTTCGAAGGTTCGAATCCTTCTCCCTCCACCATATTTCTCTGCGGTTTGAGTTCTTTGGGTTAGAGAAATGCGGGCATCGTATAATGGCTATTACCTCAGCCTTCCAAGCTGATGATGCGGGTTCGATTCCCGCTGCCCGCTCCAAGATGCTGATATGGCTCAGGTAATTCTGAAAGCCACACCCTAGGGTGAGTTCGGCAATCGAACCTGCCTGCCAGCACCATCCTCTCTGTCCCCCTGATTCAAATCCATCATATAAACTGTTCTGTGGTTAGCTTGCCACCGCGTACTCAGCGTTAGTTTAGAGGGACGATCATGTCTAAAGAAAAATTTGAGCGTAATAAACCGCACGTTAACGTGGGTACCATCGGCCACGTTGACCACGGTAAAACCACCCTGACCGCCGCCATCACCAACGTGCTGGCCAAGCACTTCGGTGGTAAAGCTTTCGCCTTCGACCAGATCGACAAGGCACCGGAAGAGCGTGAGCGTGGTATCACCATCAACACCTCCCACGTAGAATACGACACCGCGATCCGTCACTACGCCCACGTAGATTGCCCGGGTCACGCCGACTACGTTAAGAACATGATCACCGGTGCTGCCCAGATGGACGGCGCGATCCTGGTAGTAGCCGCGACTGACGGCCCGATGCCGCAAACTCGTGAGCACATCCTGCTGGGTCGCCAGGTTGGTATCCCGTACATGATCGTGTTCATGAACAAGTGCGACATGGTAGACGACGAAGAGCTGCTCGAACTGGTCGAGATGGAAGTTCGTGAACTGCTGACCGAGTACGACTTCCCGGGTGATGACCTACCGGTAGTACGTGGTTCCGCGCTGAAAGCGCTGGAAGGCGACGCTGCATGGGAAGAGAAGATCATCGAGCTGGCTCACCACCTGGATACCTACATCCCGGAGCCGGAGCGCGCCATTGACCAGCCGTTCCTGATGCCTATCGAAGACGTCTTCTCCATCGCTGGCCGTGGTACCGTAGTTACCGGTCGTGTAGAGCGCGGTATCGTCAAGGTAGGTGAGACTGTAGAAATCGTCGGTATCAAAGACACCGTTTCTACCACCTGTACCGGTGTTGAAATGTTCCGCAAACTGCTGGACGAAGGTCGTGCCGGTGAGAACGTTGGCGCCCTGCTGCGTGGCGTGAAGCGTGAAGAAGTTGAGCGTGGTCAGGTACTGGCCAAGCCGGGTTCCATCAAGCCGCACACCAAGTTCGAATCCGAAGTGTACGTGCTGTCCAAGGAAGAAGGTGGTCGTCACACCCCGTTCTTCAAGGGCTACCGTCCGCAGTTCTACTTCCGTACAACCGACGTGACCGGTACCATCGAACTGCCGGAAGGCGTAGAGATGGTAATGCCAGGCGACAACATCAAAATGGTTGTTACCCTGATCGCCCCGATCGCGATGGACGACGGCCTGCGTTTCGCTATCCGTGAAGGTGGCCGTACCGTAGGTGCTGGTGTTGTAGCCAAAGTTATCGCTTAATCTTGGCTTACATAAATAAAGCAAAGCCCCTATAATAGGGGCTTTCTTATGCAGGGGCGTAGTTCGAATTGGTAGAACAGCGGTCTCCAAAACCGATGGTTGCGGGTTCGAGTCCTGCCGCCCCTGCCATATACCTCGTCTCGTACGGGGCTTTTGTGTCTTTGGTTACGTCAGATACAGGTGGGTTGTATGAGTGTTAGTTCTGAGGGACAGGGCGGAAGCAAGGATACCCTTCTTTGGGGCCTGGTTTTCATCATCCTGGCGGCCGCTGTAGTGGGTAATTACCTGCTCACCGATGTTGTCGCAGCCGTCCGCGCCCTGGGTGTGGTCGTTGTCATCGCTGCTGCAGGTGCAGTAGCCCTGCAAACCACCAAGGGCAAGGCAACACTGGCTTTTGCTCGTGAGTCGCGCCTGGAAGTCCGCAAGGTCGTTTGGCCAACCCGTCAGGAAGCCATTCAGACAACCCTGATTGTGCTGGCGGTGACCGCCGTGATGGGGCTGTTGCTGTTCGTTCTGGACGGTGCCTTGGTCTGGTTGGTCAACCTGATTACCGGTGTGTAAGGAAAAGCCATGACTGAACAACGTGAACAACGTATGAGATGGTATGTCGTGCAGGCATTTTCCGGCTATGAAGGCCGTGTTGCCAAATCCCTGCGTGAACATATCAAGATGCATGGCATGGAAGAGCTGTTTGGCGAAGTGCTGGTCCCGACCGAAGAAGTGGTCGAGATGCGTGCCGGCCAGAAGCGCAAGAGTGAGCGCAAATTTTTCCCGGGTTATGTCCTGGTCCAGATGATGATGGACGAGACCACATGGCACCTGGTACGCAATGTGCCACGGGTCATGGGCTTCATCGGTGGCACCTCCGATCGTCCTGCTCCTATCTCCGATAAGGAAGCGGATGCCATCCTCAATCGTCTGCAAGATGCCCATGACAAGCCGCGTCCGAAAACCCTGTTTGAACCGGGTGAAATGGTGCGGGTTGCCGATGGTCCGTTCGCCGACTTCAACGGTACCGTTGAAGAAGTGGACTACGAGAAGAGCCGCGTGAAGGTCTCTGTATTGATCTTCGGTCGCTCAACGCCGGTAGAACTGGATTTTGGTCAGGTCGAAAAGGGCTGATTAAACTCTGTACGTTTAACGGTTGTCAGGGGCAGCGATTATCTCTATAATTCGCTGCCCCTTTATTTGTTGGGGAGCCGTTTGCAGGAGCATGTCTCCGAGGCGCTAGAACCCATTTTTGAGGTATTTTCGTAATGGCTAAGAAAGTCACAGCTTATATCAAGCTGCAAGTTAAGGCTGGCAGTGCTAACCCCAGCCCTCCCGTTGGTCCTGCTCTGGGTCAGCACGGTGTGAACATCATGGAATTCTGTAAGGCGTTCAACGCTCGTACAGAAAAGCTGGAAAAAGGCTCACCGACTCCGGTCGTGATCACCGTTTACAGCGACCGTTCCTTCACCTTCGAAACCAAGACTCCGCCTGCTTCCTTCCTGCTGAAGAAAGCCGCTGGTATCCAGTCTGGTTCCGCCAAGCCGAACAAAGACAAGGTTGGTAAGGTGACTGTGGCTCAGCTGCAAGAAATCGCCAAGACCAAAGAGCCGGACATGACTGGTGCCGATCTGGATGCAAAAGTACGTTGCATCGCAGGCTCCGCTCGTTCCATGGGCCTGGTAGTGGAGGATTAAGACAATGGCAAAACTTTCCAAGCGTATGCGCGTTATTCGCGAAAAAGTTGACGGTACCAAAGAGTACTCCATCAACGAAGCCATTGCCCTGCTGAAAGAACTGGCTACCGCCAAGTTCGTTGAAAGCGTTGACGTTGCCGTTAACCTGGGTATCGATGCTCGTAAATCCGACCAGAACGTTCGTGGTGCTACCGTACTGCCGCACGGTACCGGTCGTGACATCCGTGTCGCCGTATTCACCCAGGGTGCCAACGCCGAAGCCGCCAAGGCTGCCGGTGCTGAACTGGTTGGTATGGATGACCTGGCCGAGCTGGTCAAGAAAGGCGAGATGAACTTCGACGTCGTGATCGCATCCCCGGATGCCATGCGCGTTGTTGGTCAACTGGGCCAAATCCTGGGCCCGCGCGGCCTGATGCCTAACCCGAAAGTTGGTACCGTAACCCCGAACGTTGCTGAAGCTGTGAAGAATGCTAAAGCCGGTCAGGTTCGTTACCGCAATGACAAGAATGGTATCATCCATACCACTCTGGGTAAGGTTTCTTTCAACGAAGTTCAGCTGAAAGAAAACTTGGAAGCTCTGCTGGTTGCTCTGAAAAAGGGCAAGCCCTCTTCCGCCAAAGGCGTCTTCATCAAGAAAGTCAGCATCTCCACCACCATGGGTGCAGGTGTTGCCGTAGACCAAGCTTCTCTGGAAGCTCAGGGCTAATTGATGGATTTTACAAGGCGCAAAATTTAATCTATAATTTTGCGCCTTGATTGGTTGGGGGTTTCGACCTCCGTCCAAGACCGCAGGTGGCCATAAGGCCTTAATCCTTCCTGCGTAGACGGTGCCGGAAACCCAGCGAGAAAGTTTTCTTTCTCTTCTGGAATCCTGCTACCGCATCGTTCCCCTCTGTTGTGAAGGTAGGGGGGATGTGTCAGTACTGAGTCATGAGACTCAGATTCAATCCAGGAGTTAAGCCAATGGCATTGGGACTCGAAGACAAAAAGGCAATTGTTGCTGAAGTCAACGAAGCTGCCAAAGGCGCTCTGTCTGCAGTTGTAGCCGATTCTCGCGGTGTGACTGTTGACAAGATGACCGTCCTGCGTAAATCCGCTCGTGAAGCCGGTGTGTACATGCGCGTTGTGCGTAACACCCTGCTGCGTCGCGCGGTAGATGGCACCGAATTCGGTTGCCTGAACGACGTATTGACTGGTCCTACCTTGATTGCTTTCTCTAACGAACACCCGGGCGCTGCCGCTCGTCTGTTCAAAGAGTTTGCCAAAGCGAACCAAAAGTTCGAAATCAAGGCTGGCGCTTTTAACGGTGAGTTTATCGCCGCAGCACAAATTGATCGTCTGGCCACGCTGCCGACCTACGACGAAGCAATTGCGAAGTTGATGGCTACCATGAAGGAAGCCTCTGCTGGCAAGCTGGTTCGTACTATCGCTGCTGTTCGCGACCAGAAACAAGCTGCTGCTTGATTCTCGCCTATTTAGGCTGTTTGAGTTTATTCAACATCAGGAATTTTTGTCATGTCTATCACTAAAGACCAAATCATCGAAGCCGTTGCTTCCATGTCCGTAATGGAAGTTGTTGAGCTGATCGAAGCAATGGAAGAGAAGTTCGGTGTTTCTGCCGCTGTTGCTGTAGCTGCCGGTCCGGCCGCTGAAGCAGTAGAAGAGAAGACCGAGTTCGACGTAGTTCTGACTGCTGCTGGCGCCAACAAAGTTGCCGTCATCAAGGCCGTTCGTGCTGCCACCGGCCTGGGCCTGAAAGAAGCCAAGGACCTGGTAGAAGCCGCTCCGACCAACCTGAAAGAAGCCGTCTCCAAAGACGAAGCTGAAGCTCTGAAGAAAGAGCTGGAAGCTGCTGGTGCTTCTGTTGAGATCAAATAATCTGCATTTATGTAGATTAGCCTGATAAAACAGGCTAGGGCTGGTGAATGTTTGTTCACCAGCCTTTTTGCGCTGTAGACTGAGAGCATTTCACACCGTTTACGACTCTCGGTGCACCAGCAATCCGGACCGCCTCATCGTCCGGGCCAACACAAAACGGTGTTGAGACAGAGCTGTCCCGCGGGACAGAGTGGGTCACTTATCAGCGAGCTGAGGAACCCTATGGTTTACTCTTATACCGAAAAAAAACGCATTCGTAAGGACTTCGGTAAGCGAGACCAGGTACTGGACACGCCTTATCTGTTGTCCATTCAGCTGGACTCCTTCAAGCAGTTCATCGAGGCTGACCCGGAAGGTGAATATGGCCTAGAGGCCGCTTTCCGTAGCGTTTTCCCGATCACCAGTTACTCCGGTAGTGCTGAGCTTCAGTATGTCAGCTATCGCCTGGGTGAGCCGGTATTTGACGTAAAAGAATGCCAGATCCGTGGAGTGACCTACTCCGCGCCGCTGCGTGTCAAGCTTCGTATGGTTCTGTACGACCGTGAAGCAGCTGCCGGCACCGTCAAAGATATCAAGGAACAAGAAGTATACATGGGCGAAATTCCGCTCATGACCGAGAACGGCACCTTTGTCATCAATGGTACCGAACGGGTTATCGTCTCCCAGCTGCACCGCAGCCCGGGCGTCTTCTTCGACCACGATAAAGGCAAAACACATTCATCCGGTAAGGTACTGTATAACGCCCGCGTTATCCCCTACCGTGGCTCCTGGCTGGACTTCGAGTTCGATGCGAAAGACAACCTGTTTGTCCGTATTGACCGTCGTCGTAAACTGCCGGCCTCCATTATTCTGCGCGCCCTGGACTTCAGTTCCGAAGAAATCCTGGCCACCTTCTTCGAGACCATTGGTTTCGAGGTCAAAGATGGCAAGTTGATGATGGATCTGGTGCCCGAGCGCCTGCGTGGTGAGACTGCGACCTTCGACATCATTGCCAATGGCGCCGTGGTGGTTGAGACCGGTCGTCGTGTCACTGCCCGTCATATCCGTCAGTTGGAAAAAGACGCCATCACCCAGATCGAGGTGCCGGTAGAGTACGTTGTTGGCAAAGTTGCAGCCAAGAACTACGCGCACCCGCAAACTGGCGAAATGGTCGTGACTGCCAACCAGGCTCTGAGCCTGGAAGCGGTAGCCAATCTGTCCCAAGCCGGCTTCAAGCACTTCGAGGTTCTGTTCACCAACGAACTGGACCACGGTGCCTACATGTCCGAGACCCTGCGTATCGACTCCAGCTCCAGCCGCCTGGAAGCTCTGGTCGAGATCTACCGCATGATGCGTCCGGGCGAGCCGCCCACCCGCGAAGCGGCAGAGCAGCTGTTCGAGAACCTGTTCTTCTCTTCCGAGCGTTACGACCTGTCTACCGTGGGTCGGATGAAGTTCAACCGCCGTCTGGGTCGTGAAGACGAGACCGGCGTTGGCGTGCTGACCAAAGACGACATCGTCGAAGTCATGAAGCGCCTGATCGACATCCGTAACGGCAATGACGAGGTGGACGATATCGACCACCTGGGTAACCGTCGTATCCGTTCTGTCGGTGAAATGGCAGAGAATCAGTTCCGTGTGGGTCTGGTGCGTGTCGAGCGTGCGGTCAAGGAGCGTCTCTCCCTGGGCGACCTGGACACCCTGATGCCGCAGGATCTGATCAACGCCAAGCCGATCTCCGCTGCGGTCAAAGAGTTCTTCGGTTCCAGCCAGCTGTCCCAGTTCATGGACCAGAACAACCCGCTGTCCGAAGTGACCCACAAGCGTCGTATTTCCGCGCTGGGCCCGGGCGGTCTGACCCGTGAGCGTGCCGGCTTCGAAGTTCGAGATGTACACCCGACTCACTACGGTCGTTTGTGCCCCATCGAGACTCCGGAAGGTCCGAACATCGGTCTGATCAACTCGCTGTCCGTGTATTCCCGCACCAACGAGTACGGTTTCCTCGAGACCCCGTACCGCAAGGTCATCGACGGTGTGATCACCGACGAAGTGGACTACCTGTCAGCCATTGAAGAAGGCAAGTACGTGATCGCGCAGGCCAACGCCGCGACCACCGAAGATGGCCGTCTGAAAGACGAGTTGATCCCGTGCCGTCACAAGGGTGAATCCACCTTTATGAACGCCGACCAGATCCAGTACATGGACGTGAGCCCGCAACAGATCGTCTCTGTGGCAGCGGCCCTGATCCCGTTCCTGGAGCACGATGATGCTAACCGAGCCCTGATGGGTTCGAACATGCAACGTCAGGCAGTACCGACTCTGCGCGCTGACAAGCCGCTGGTAGGTACCGGTATGGAACGCGCCGTGGCCGTTGACTCCGGTGTTACCGTGGTGGCCAAGCGTGGCGGCATGATCGACTACGTCGACGCCTCCCGTATCGTGATCAAGGTCAATGAAGATGAGCTGCTGCCTGGCGAAGCCGGCATCGACATCTACAGCCTGACCAAGTACACCCGTTCCAACCAGAACACCTGTATCAACCAGCGTCCTTGCGTGATGTTGGGTGAGCCGGTGATGGCGGGCGACGTGCTGGCTGACGGCCCGTCTACCGACCTGGGCGAACTGGCGCTGGGCCAAAACCTGCGCGTCGCGTTCATGCCGTGGAACGGCTACAACTTCGAAGACTCGATCCTGGTGAATGAGCGCGTGGTACAGGAAGATCGCCTGACCACCATCCACATCCAGGAACTGGCCTGTATCTCCCGTGACACCAAGCTGGGTCCGGAAGAGATCACTGCCGACATCCCGAACGTGGGTGAAGCCGCTCTGTCCAAGCTGGACGAGTCCGGTATCGTCTACGTGGGTGCCGAAGTGAAGGGCGGCGACATCCTGGTCGGCAAGGTAACACCCAAGGGTGAAACCCAGCTGACCCCGGAAGAGAAGCTGCTGCGCGCCATCTTCGGTGAGAAGGCCTCTGATGTGAAGGACTCCTCCCTGCGTGTGCCGAACGGTGTGTACGGTACCGTGGTTGACGTGCAAGTCTTTACCCGCGATGGCGTGGAAAAAGACAAGCGCGCCAAAGAAATCGAAGAGATGCAGCTGAAGGAAGCGAAGAAGGACTTGACCGAAGAGTTCAAGATCCTGGAAGACGGCATCTTCGGCCGCTCCCGCAACCTGCTGCTGGCCGCCGGTTACAGCGAAGATCGTCTGAACAAGCTGGATCGTTCCAAGTGGTTTGAATTGGCCATCGAAGATGAAGCCAAGCAGATCGAACTGGAGCAGATCGCCGAACAGCACATCGAGCTGAAAGCCGACTTCGACAAGAAGTTCGAGAACAAGCGTCGCAAGATTATCCAGGGTGATGATCTGGCGCCGGGCGTACTGAAAATCGTCAAGGTTTACCTGGCAGTCAAGCGTCGCATCCAACCGGGTGACAAGATGGCGGGCCGTCACGGTAACAAGGGTGTTATCTCCAAGATCTGCCCGGTCGAGGACATGCCCCATGACGAGTTCGGCCGTCCGGTCGACATCGTACTGAACCCACTGGGCGTACCGTCCCGTATGAACATCGGTCAGATCCTCGAAGTGCATCTGGGCCTCGCGGCCAAGGGCATCGGCGAGAAGATCGACCGCATGATCAAGGATCAGCGCGAGCTGCACGAGATGCGTGACTTCCTGCAGCAGGTCTATGACCTGGGCGAGAAGGACACCCAGCAAGTGAACATCGCCGAGCTGTCTGATGACGACGTACGTACCCTTGCGGGTAACCTGCGTAAGGGTCTGCCGGTTGCTACACCTGTCTTTGATGGTGCCAAAGAGCGCGAAATCAAGGCCTTGCTGAAGCTGGCCGATCTGCCGGAATCCGGTCAGATCTCCCTGTTCGACGGTCGTACCGGCAACGCCTTCGAGCGCAAGGTCACCGTGGGTTACATGTACATGCTGAAGCTGAACCACTTGGTAGACGACAAGATGCACGCGCGTTCTACCGGCTCCTACAGCCTGGTTACCCAGCAGCCGCTGGGTGGTAAGGCACAGTTCGGTGGTCAGCGGTTCGGTGAGATGGAAGTGTGGGCCCTGGAGGCTTACGGTGCGGCATATACCCTGCAGGAAATGCTGACCGTCAAGTCTGACGATGTGAATGGCCGTACCAAGATGTACAAGAACATCGTGGATGGCGACCACCGTATGGAGCCGGGCATGCCCGAATCCTTCAACGTACTGTTGAAGGAAATCCGCTCTCTGGGTATCAACATCGAGCTGGACGAAGAGTAAGAGCTCGCTCTTATTGTTCGAGAATTGACGTGGGCGCCCTGCTGCTTTGGCAGCAGGGCGCCGAGGTTAGACTCCTGACAGGGGAAACACGTGAAAGACTTACTCAAGTTTTTGAAGGCTCAGACCAAGACCGAAGAGTTTGACAGTATCAAGATCGGTCTGGCCTCTCCTGACATGATCCGCTCCTGGTCATTCGGTGAGGTCAAAAAGCCTGAGACCATCAACTACCGGACTTTCAAGCCGGAACGTGATGGTCTGTTCTGCGCCCGTATCTTCGGACCGGTGAAGGACTACGAGTGTCTGTGCGGCAAGTACAAGCGCCTGAAACACCGTGGTGTGATCTGCGAGAAGTGCGGCGTAGAAGTGACCCAGACCAAGGTCCGTCGCGAGCGCATGGGCCACATCGAGCTGGCCAGCCCGACTGCCCACATCTGGTTCCTGAAGTCCCTGCCGTCCCGTATCGGTCTGCTGCTGGACATGACCCTGCGTGACATCGAGCGCGTGCTGTATTTCGAATCCTATGTGGTTATCGAACCCGGCATGACCAACCTCGAGCGCAGCCAGATGCTGTCCGAAGAGAACTATCTGGACGCACTGGAAGAGTGGGGCGACGAATTCGACGCCAAGATGGGTGCCGAAGCAATCCTTGCATTGCTGCGTGCCATCGATCTGGAAGGTGAAGTCAAGACTATGCGCGAGGAGCTGGATCAGACCAACTCCGAGACCAAGCGCAAGAAGACCACCAAGCGTCTGAAGCTGATGGAAGCCTTCCTGCAGTCCGGCAACAAGCCGGAGTGGATGATCATGACAGTGCTGCCTGTGCTGCCGCCGGACCTGCGTCCGCTGGTACCGCTGGACGGCGGCCGTTTCGCGACTTCCGATCTGAACGATCTGTACCGTCGCGTGATCAACCGTAACAACCGCCTGAAGCGTCTGCTGGATCTGGCGGCTCCGGACATCATAGTGCGCAACGAAAAGCGTATGCTGCAAGAGTCCGTGGATGCCCTGCTGGACAACGGCCGTCGTGGTCGCGCCATCACAGGTTCCAACAAGCGCCCGCTGAAATCCCTGGCCGACATGATCAAGGGTAAGCAAGGTCGTTTCCGTCAGAACTTGCTGGGTAAGCGTGTCGACTACTCCGGTCGTTCCGTTATCACCGTAGGTCCGACGCTGCGTCTGCATCAGTGCGGTCTGCCGAAGAAGATGGCGCTCGAACTGTTCAAGCCTTTCATCTATGGCAAGCTGGAATCCCGTGGTCTGGCGACCACCATCAAGGCCGCCAAGAAGATGGTGGAGCGCGAAGAAGCCGTCGTCTGGGACATCCTGGACGAAGTGATCCGCGAACACCCGGTCCTGCTGAACCGTGCACCGACCCTGCACCGTCTGGGTATCCAGGCGTTTGAACCGACCCTGATCGAAGGCAAGGCCATCCAGCTGCACCCGCTCGTCTGTGCCGCCTATAACGCGGACTTCGATGGTGACCAGATGGCGGTCCACGTACCGCTGACCCTGGAAGCCCAGCTGGAAGCGCGCGCCCTGATGATGTCCACCAACAACATCCTGTCGCCTGCCTCCGGTGAGCCGATCATCGTTCCTTCCCAGGACGTGGTCTTGGGTCTGTACTACATGACCCGTGCCCGTATCAACGCCAAGGGCGAAGGTATGGTGCTGGCCGGCCCGAAAGAAGCCGAGAAGGTCTATCGTGCCGGTCTGGCCGATCTCCATGCTCGTGTGAAAGTGCGCATTACCGAATACCTGCGTCAGGAAGACGGTTCCCTGCGTGAACACACCGAGATGAAGAACACCACCGTTGGTCGTGCGATCCTGAGCCTGATCCTGCCGAAAGGCATGGAATACGCGCTGATCGACGAGCCGAAGGTGCTGACTGCCGCCGAGCAGGCCGATCTGGATGCCAATCCGCAGAACTGGATCAAATCCGTATCCAACAAGGCGCTGGGCAAAAAGCTCATCTCCCGTCTGCTGAACACCTGCTATCGCAAGCAGGGCCTGAAGGACACCGTCATCTTCGCTGACCAGCTGATGTATACCGGTTTCCATTATGCGGCCCTGTCCGGTGCTTCCGTTGGTATCGATGACATGGTCATCCCGGATGCCAAGAAAGACATCATTGCGGCAGCCGAAGCCGAAGTCGCCGAGATCCAGGACCAGTTCCTGTCTGGTCTGGTGACCGCGGGCGAACGCTACAACAAGGTTATCGATATCTGGGCCAGCGCGAACGATCGCGTCTCCAAGGCCATGATGGATAACCTCTCCAAGGAGCGGAACGTCAACTCCCTGGGTGAAGAAGAAGAGCAGGCCTCTTTCAACAGCATCTTCATGATGGCCGACTCTGGTGCGCGGGGCTCCGCCGCCCAGATCCGTCAGCTGGCCGGTATGCGTGGCCTGATGGCGAAGCCGGATGGTTCCATCATCGAAACGCCGATCGTGGCGAACTTCCGTGAAGGTCTGAACGTACTGCAGTACTTCATCTCCACTCACGGTGCTCGTAAGGGTCTGGCGGATACCGCACTGAAGACGGCGAACTCCGGTTACCTGACTCGTCGTCTGGTTGACGTGGCTCAGGACATGGTGATCACCGAGGACGATTGCGGTACGACCGAAGGTCTGTGGATGACTCCGCTGATCGAAGGTGGTGACGTGGTCGAGCCGCTGCGTGAGCGCGTGTTGGGTCGTGTTGTCGCCGAAGACGTGATCAAGCCGGGTACTGAAAGCGAGATCCTGGTCGCGCGCAATACTCTGCTCGACGAGTATCTGTGTGACCTGCTGGAGCGTAACTCCGTCGACCGCGTGAAGGTACGTTCTGCCATCACCTGTGAGACAGACTTCGGTAACTGTGCTCACTGCTACGGCCGTGATCTGGCCCGTGGTCACCTGGTGAACAAGGGTGAGGCTGTCGGTGTTATCGCCGCCCAGTCCATCGGTGAGCCGGGTACCCAGCTGACGATGCGTACCTTCCACATCGGTGGTGCCGCATCCCGAGCTGCTGCCGAGAGCAGCATCCAGGTCAAGAACACCGGTAGCATCAAGCTGCAGAACGCCAAGTTCGTTACCAACAGCGCCGACAAGCTGGTTATCACCTCCCGTTCTACCGAACTGACCATCATGGACGAGATGGGCCGTACCAAGGAAAGCCACAAGCTGCCTTACGGTTCCGTCCTGGAAGTGAAAGATGGCCAGGCCGTGAGTGCCGGTGATACCGTCGCCAACTGGGATCCGCACACCCACCCGATCATCACCGAAGTGGCAGGTCGCCTGGACTTCGAACACATGATCGACGGTGTGACCATCACTCGTCAGACCGACGAGCTGACCGGTCTCTCCTCTATCGTCGTGCTGGATGTCAACGAACGTCCGAGCGCCGGTAAAGAGATGCGTCCGACCGTGAAACTGGTCGACCTGAACGGCAAAGACGTGATGATCCCGGGTACCGACGTTGCAGCCCAGTACTTCCTGCCGGGCAAGGCGATCGTGAACCTGGAGGATGGTGCCAACGTGGGCGTGGGTGACGCGGTAGCGCGTATCCCGCAAGAGTCCAGTGGTACCAAGGACATCACCGGTGGTCTGCCGCGCGTTGCGGATCTGTTCGAAGCACGTCAACCGAAGGAACCGGCTATCCTGGCCGAGATCTCCGGTACCATCTCCTTCGGGAAAGAGACCAAGGGCAAACGCCGTCTGGTCATCACCCCGACCGACGGTGGCGACATCTACGAAGAGATGATTCCGAAGTGGCGTCACCTCAACGTGTTCGAAGGTGAAAAAGTTGAGAAGGGTGAAGTGCTGGCGGACGGTCCTGAGTCTGCTCACGACATCCTGCGTCTGCGTGGTATCAGCCCGGTCGCCAACTACATCGCCAACGAAGTGCAGGACGTTTACCGTCTGCAAGGCGTTAAGATCAACGACAAGCACATCGAAGTCATCGTTCGTCAGATGCTGCGCAAGTGCGAGATCCTGAGCGCTGGTGACACTGACCTGATCGAAGGCGAGCAGGTTGAAGTGGCTCGTGTGAAGATTGCCAACCGTAAACTGGTTGCCGAAGGCAAGACCCCGGCCACCTACCGTCATATCCTTATGGGTATTACCAAGGCATCCCTGAGCACCGAGTCCTTCATCTCCGCGGCTTCCTTCCAGGAAACCACTCGTGTTCTGACCGAAGCGGCCGTTGGCGGCAAGCGTGATGAACTGCGTGGCCTGAAAGAGAACGTGATCGTGGGTCGTCTGATCCCGGCTGGTACCGGCTTTGCCTACCACCATAGCCGGATCAACCAGCGTGCCGCCGCAGCCCGTGCTGTCGGTGTACCGCAGGTGACCGCCGATGAGGCTCAGCAAAATCTGGCGGATCTGCTCAACGCAGCCGGCAGTTTTGACGAAGAGTAATCTTCAGCTGCAGTGATTAAAAAGGGCTCCTTCAAGGGGCCCTTTTTGTTGCCTGCCCGCCAGCAGAACCTTGCACCGGGCTGGGGCAGGGGATGATCCAGTGCAAGGTTATAGAGCAAAAAATCAAAAAAAGTTGACATTGATCCCCCGCAATTGAAAACTCGGGAAAGTTGAATGGTTATTACAGGGGTAGAACATGGCTGTCGGTATCGAGGAAGTACTGCTTCCCGAAGAGCAACTGAGCGGTCGCGCTTTTACAGACGAAGACAGGGAATTGTTGCGTTCATATGAGGGCCTCATCGAGGGCCTGGCCGATCTGTTCGGCAAGCACTGCGAAGTGGTGCTGCATTCCCTGGAAAATCTGCATGAGTCAGTGATCAAGATAGCGAACGGATTCAACACGGGGCGAACCCTGGGGGCACCGATCACCGATCTGGCCCTGCGCATGCTCAAGGACATCGAGAGCACGGGTCAGGATCACACCCAGAGCTACTTTGCCCGCAGCCGGACCGGTGCGCTGATGAAGTCGAGCACCATCGCCATCCGCAACCGTGACAAGCAGGTGATAGGGCTTATCTGCATCAACCTGCACATCAACGCGCCTTTCCACGAGTTCGTGGCCGAATTCTTCCCGACGCCCCAGCAAGTGGAGCGTCAATCGCCGGAGACCTTCGCCAACAGCGTGGAGGAGCTGGTTGCCCAGACGGTGGACAACACCATCGACGAGATCAACCGGGATCCCTCCGTGGCCAACAACGCCAAGAATCGTTTTATCGTGACCCAGTTGTTCGAGAAGGGCATATTTGATATCAAGGACTCGATCAACCTGGTCGCCGACAAGCTGAATATTTCCAAACATACCGTGTATCTCTACATCCGACAGCGCAAGCAGGGTGAAGAAGAGAGCGAGTAAGCGCCATAGATAGGGGATAGATAACAATGGCTAAAGAAGTGATTGCAACCGACAAGGCGCCTGCCGCAATTGGTCCTTATGTTCAGGCTACCAAGCTGGGCGACCTGGTGTTCACCTCCGGGCAGATCCCGCTCGATCCGGCCACCATGGACATAGTGGCCGGTGGCATCGAGGTGCAGGCCGAACAGGTGATGAAGAACCTGGTTGCAGTATTGAAGGCGGCGGGTGCCGATACCAGCAAGGTGCTGAAGACCACCTGCTTCCTGAGCGACATGAACAACTTCGTGGCCTTCAACCAGGTCTACGCCCGCTACTTCGGTGACGCTGCGCCGGCGCGCTCCTGCGTGGAAGTGGCTCGCCTGCCGAAAGATGTGCTGGTCGAAGTCGAAGCCATTGCTTACGTCTGAGTCTGAGTCATCGGAAGAGCCCCTCCCAGGAGGGGCTTTTTCGTCTTTAAGGTAGAATGGATGCACATCTGTGCAGGAGTCCGGACATGAGTCTGAATTTTGCCCTGCTGGTCACCGGGCCCGCCTATGGCACCCAGACGGCCAGCACCGCCTATCGCTTCGCCCTGAGCCTCATCGAGCAGGGCCATAAGCTGACCCATCTGTTCTTCTATCAGGATGGGGTCCATAACGGCAATGGCCTGCATGCACCGGCCAGCGATGAGACCGACCTGGTGGCGCTATGGCGCGAGCTGGCCCTGGCGCAGGGCATTGCCATCGATGTGTGTGTCGCCGCCGCCATGCGTCGCGGGGTGCTCGACGAGGCCGAGGCCAAGGGGGTCGGCAAGACCCAGTTCAACCTGCAGGCCCCGTTTCGTTTAAGCGGGCTGGGTCAGCTGGCGGAGGCCAGTCTGACCGCCGACCGCTTCGTCCAGTTCTAGGGGGATGGAATGACCAAGATAGCCTTTATCTGCCGGCGTGGCCCCCACGGTACGGCGAGTGGACGAGAGGGCCTGGATGCCTTGCTGGCCACCTCTGCGTTGACGGAATCCCTGGCGCTGTTCCTCATCGGCGATGGCGTGCTGCAACTGGTCAGGGAGCAGTCGCCACAGGGGATATTGCAGCGTCACTATGCCCCGACCTTCAAGATGCTGGAACTGTACGATGTCGAGGAGGTCTATGTCTGTGCGGCGTCGCTGGCCGAGCGTGGTCTGACCGCCGCGGATCTGCTGATCCCCGTGACGGTGCTGAGCCCGGCCGAGATCCGCCACCAGTGGGACAACTTCACCACCCACATCAGCTTTTGAGGTGCCCATGATACAACTGGTATTGAGCTCGCCCTTCCTCAGCCAGGACCTCGAGCAGGTGCTGCGTTATCGTCAGGAAGCGGATCTGCTGGTGCTGATGCAGGACGCCGTGGTGGCGACGACGGCACCGCAGTGGTGCGAACGATTGAGCGGGGTCCCGCTCTATGTGATGGGGGAAGACCTGAAGGCGAGGGGTCTGTCCCCCAGGATCGGGATGGAACTCGACATGGCCGGCCTGATCAAGCTGATCGCCGAACAGGGATCACCGCAGACCTGGGCCGGCTAGTTTTCATTTTTGCCTGTCAGCTCAGGTGGTTATCACAATAATGGCGGGATGTCATTTGCCCTTTTGGCGCACGAATTGTATAAATCTTGACTCCCCAGACAACAGGGCATAAAATTTCGCGTCCCCGTATCTGCGGGGAGGATTTTTCACACGTTTATGAAGTCATTATCAGGAGCCTTTTGATGGCAACTATTAACCAGTTGGTTCGCAAGCCACGCATCAAGCTCGTTGTGAAAAGCAACGTGCCGGCGCTGGAAGCGTGCCCTCAGAAGCGTGGCGTATGCACCCGTGTATACACCACCACCCCGAAGAAGCCTAACTCTGCACTGCGTAAAGTGTGCCGTGTACGTCTGACCAACGGCTTCGAAGTCACCTCCTACATCGGCGGTGAAGGTCACAACCTGCAGGAGCACTCCGTTGTTCTGATCCGTGGCGGTCGTGTCAAGGATTTGCCAGGTGTTCGTTATCACACCGTTCGTGGTGCGTTGGACTGTGCCGGTGTTAAAGACCGTAAGCAGGCTCGCTCCAAGTATGGCGTGAAGCGTCCGAAAGCTTAATGGTTCTCCGTTAAGTAAGGCCAAACGTTAATTCGTTTCTAGTTAGATAACTTTCTAGTTTTGGGTAACCCCTGAAGTTACGGAGAATTTGAAATGCCAAGACGTCGTGTTGTTGGTCAGCGTAAAATCCTGCCGGATCCCAAGTTCGGATCAGAGCTGCTGGCTAAATTTGTCAACGTAGTAATGGTTGACGGTAAGAAATCTGTTGCAGAAGCCATCGTTTATGGCGCCCTGGACATCATTGCCACCAAATCTGGCAAAGAGCACCTGGCCCTGTTCGAAGTCGCTCTGGACAACATTCGTCCGGCGGTCGAGGTTAAATCTCGTCGCGTCGGTGGTGCAACCTATCAGGTACCGGTAGAAGTTCGTCCGGTTCGTCGCAATGCCCTGGCAATGCGCTGGTTGGTTGATGCCGCTCGTAAACGTGGTGAAAAATCAATGGCTCAGCGTTTGGCTGGCGAGCTGCTGGATGCCGCTGACAATAAGGGTTCGTCTGTCAAGAAACGTGAAGACGTTCACCGTATGGCTGAAGCGAACAAGGCCTTCGCTCACTTCCGCTGGTAATCCGCTTGCGCAGGGTCTTCTGGCTCTGCGCACCTTTAATTATCTGGGGACAAGTGCCCTAGTAAGAGGATGACAATGGCTCGTACAACCCCCATTGAGCGTTATCGTAACATCGGTATCTCTGCTCACATCGACGCCGGTAAGACTACTACTACCGAGCGCGTTCTGTTTTACACCGGTGTAAGTCACAAGATCGGTGAAGTTCACGATGGCGCCGCCACCATGGACTGGATGGAACAGGAACAAGAGCGTGGTATCACCATCACCTCCGCCGCGACCACCGCTTTCTGGTCCGGTATGGGCAAACAGTTCCAACCGCACCGTATCAACATCATCGATACCCCGGGCCACGTTGACTTTACTATCGAAGTAGAGCGTTCAATGCGTGTTCTGGACGGCGCCGTGATGGTGTACTGTGCCGTAGGTGGCGTACAGCCACAGTCTGAGACCGTATGGCGTCAGGCTAACAAGTACAAGGTTCCCCGTATCGCGTTCGTCAACAAGATGGACCGTACCGGCGCCAACTATCTGCGCTGCGTTGAGCACATCAAGACCCGTCTGAAAGGCGTGCCGGTTCCCCTGCAACTGAACATCGGTGCAGAAGAGAACTTCAAGGGCGTTATCGACCTGGTCAAGATGAAAGCCATCAACTGGAGCGAAGCTGACCAGGGTGTGTCTTTCGATTACGAAGACGTCCCGGCCGAGCTGCTGGAACAAGCGCAAGAAATGCGCATGAACCTGGTTGAAGCCGCTGCCGAAGCGTCTGAAGACCTGATGGAAAAATACCTGGGTGGTGAAGAACTGACCGAGGAAGAGATCAAGAAAGCTCTTCGTCAGCGTGTTCTGAACAACGAAATCATCCTGGTTACCTGTGGCTCCGCGTTCAAGAACAAGGGCGTACAGGCCATGCTGGATGCCGTGGTTGACTATCTGCCGGCTCCGACCGACGTAGCAGCCATCGACGGTCTGAAGCTGGATGGCGAGACCAAGGACGAGCGTCACGCTTCCGATGACGAGCCGTTCTCTGCTCTGGCATTCAAGATTGCTACCGACCCGTTCGTAGGCAACCTGACCTTCTTCCGCGTTTACTCCGGTGTGGTTAACTCCGGTGACTCCGTGCTGAACTCCGTCAAAGAGAAGCGCGAGCGTTTTGGCCGTATCGTTCAGATGCATGCCAACAAGCGTGAAGAGATCAAAGAAGTTCGCGCAGGCGACATCGCCGCTGCCATCGGTCTGAAAGACGTGACCACTGGTGACACCCTGTGTGACGAAAAAGCGCCGATCATCCTCGAGCGTATGGAATTCCCGGAGCCGGTAATCTCCATCGCGGTTGAGCCGAAAACCAAGGCTGACCAAGAGAAGATGGGTCTGGCACTCGGCCGTCTGGCGCAGGAAGACCCCTCTTTCCGCGTATGGACTGACGAAGAATCTGGCCAAACCATCATCGCCGGTATGGGTGAGCTGCACCTGGACATCATCGTTGACCGTATGCGTCGCGAGTTCAAGGTAGAAGCGAACGTAGGTAAGCCGCAGGTTGCCTACCGTGAAACCATCCGCACTACCGTCAAGGACATCGAAGGCAAGCATGCCAAGCAGTCCGGTGGTCGTGGTCAGTACGGTCACGTTGTGATCGACATGTACCCGCTGGAAGAAGGCAAAGCCTACGAGTTCGTTAACGACATCAAGGGCGGCGTCATTCCTGGTGAGTTCATCCCGGGTGTTGACAAGGGTATCCGTGAGCAGCTGAAGTCCGGCCCGCTGGCAGGCTATCCGGTAATGGACCTGGGCGTGCGTCTGCACTTCGGTTCCTACCACGATGTCGACTCCTCCGAACTGGCGTTCAAAATCGCTGCTTCCATGGCCTTTAAGGCTGGCTTCATGAAGGCCAACCCGGTTCTGCTCGAACCGATCATGAAAGTAGAAGTTGAGACTCCGGAAGACTACATGGGCGACGTGATCGGTGACCTGAACCGTCGTCGTGGCCTGATCGAAGGTATGGAAGACGGCCCGTCCGGCAAGATCGTTCGTGCTCTCGTGCCGCTGGCCGAGATGTTCGGTTATGCGACTGCCCTGCGTTCCGCTACCCAGGGTCGCGCTTCCTACGCCATGGAATTCGCCAAGTATCACGATGCCCCGACTAACGTCGCCCAGGCCGTGATCGAAGAGCGCAAATCCAAGTAATTTATGATTCCCCGCCTACGACGGTAGGCGGGTTTAACCTAGAAGGACTACGTCGTGTCTAAAGAAAAATTTGAGCGTAATAAACCGCACGTAAACGTCGGCACCATCGGCCACGTTGACCACGGTAAAACCACCCTGACCGCCGCCATCACCAACGTGCTGGCCAAGCACTTCGGTGGTAAAGCTTTCGCCTTCGACCAGATCGACAAGGCACCGGAAGAGCGTGAGCGTGGTATCACCATCAACACCTCCCACGTAGAATACGACACCGCGATCCGTCACTACGCCCACGTAGATTGCCCGGGTCACGCCGACTACGTTAAGAACATGATCACCGGTGCTGCCCAGATGGACGGCGCGATCCTGGTAGTAGCCGCGACTGACGGCCCGATGCCGCAAACTCGTGAGCACATCCTGCTGGGTCGCCAGGTTGGTATCCCGTACATGATCGTGTTCATGAACAAGTGCGACATGGTAGACGACGAAGAGCTGCTCGAACTGGTCGAGATGGAAGTTCGTGAACTGCTGACCGAGTACGACTTCCCGGGTGATGACCTGCCGGTAGTACGTGGTTCCGCGCTGAAAGCGCTGGAAGGCGACGCTGCATGGGAAGAGAAGATCATCGAGCTGGCTCACCACCTGGATACCTACATCCCGGAGCCGGAGCGCGCCATTGACCAGCCGTTCCTGATGCCTATCGAAGACGTCTTCTCCATCGCTGGCCGTGGTACCGTAGTTACCGGTCGTGTAGAGCGCGGTATCGTTAAAGTTGGTGAGACCGTTGAAATCGTCGGTATCAAAGACACCGTTTCTACCACCTGTACCGGTGTTGAAATGTTCCGCAAGCTGCTGGACGAAGGTCGTGCCGGTGAGAACGTTGGCGCCCTGCTGCGTGGCGTGAAGCGTGAAGAAGTTGAGCGTGGTCAGGTACTGGCCAAGCCGGGCTCCATCAAGCCGCACACCAAGTTCGAATCTGAAGTGTACGTGCTGTCCAAGGAAGAAGGTGGTCGTCATACCCCGTTCTTCAAGGGCTACCGTCCGCAGTTCTACTTCCGTACAACCGACGTGACCGGTACCATCGAACTGCCGGAAGGCGTAGAGATGGTAATGCCAGGCGACAACATCAAAATGGTTGTTACCCTGATCGCCCCGATCGCGATGGACGACGGCCTGCGTTTCGCTATCCGTGAAGGTGGCCGTACCGTAGGTGCTGGTGTTGTAGCTAAAGTTATCGCTTAATCGATACTTTAAATGCACACATGAAAGGGGTGGCTTCGGCTGCCCCTTTTATTTTTTGGGGCGTTATTGCCCCGTGAGACACATTTCAAACATCTATTACCGAGGTAGTGCCCGTGAGTAAACCCGCCATTTTTCTGGATCGTGACGGTGTCATCAACGAAGACACAGGTTATGTCAGCCAGGTCGATGACTTCCATTTCCTGCCCGGGGTGATCGAAGCCCTGCAGCTGCTGAAGAAGAAGGGCTATCTGCTGATCGTCGTCACCAACCAGTCCGGCATCGCCCGCGGCTACTTCAGTGAAGATGACTTCATGAACCTGACCGAGTGGATGGACTGGTCACTGGCCGACCGGGACGTTGACCTCGATGGTATCTATTTCTGCCCTCATCATCCGGATCACGGCGCTCCCTGCGATTGCCGCAAACCAGCACCCGGCATGCTGCTGTTGGCGCAACAGGAGCTGGGCATCGACATGGCGCGCTCTTATATGGTGGGTGACAAGCCTTCCGACCTGAAAGCGGCCATCAATGCCGGAGTCGGACGCAAGGTGATGGTGCGCACCGGCAAGGCTGTGACCGACGAGGGCACTGCGCTGGCTGATGCCGTCTATGACAATCTGCACGATTTTGCCGTTTCAGTGCCTGCCGCGGGCTGATTTCGTTCGCTTAACATGCATGTTGGTGGCTTTGTGAGCGAACGGTTGATGAAAGCCATCTTTTTGCAATTATCTGCTTGCCAGAAAGTTTCAGCTCCCTATAATGCGCCCCCATCGACAGGGCAAGCGGCAACGCAAAGCCTG
>NZ_CBCPLW010000030.1:0-34744 GCF_965119515.1 Aeromonas sp. Marseille-Q7275 | reverse complement strand
GACGGCTTTCATAAGCAAACCCGATTGGCGACACAGTGGATTGCCCCAACGCCTCTGACTTGTGTGGCTCGTCTCAGACGGTTTCCATCAGGGCGCCCAGCTGGCGACACAGCCGGCGCAGGGTCTGGTTGTCGAGGCAGCCGAAGCCGAGCAGCCAGCCCTCCCGGGTGGGAGGGGCGAGGTGATATTGGCCCAGGGGGCGCAGCCCCAGCCCCCGGGCGTTGGCCGCCTCTGTCCAGCGGGCCTCGCCCCCGGCGGGGAGCAGCACGGCGCACTGCAGCCCGGCGCCGCTGTGGATGGGGGTGAGCCTGGGGCAGTGCTCGGCCAGCTCGGCCAGCAGCAGATCCCGCCGGCTCTGGTAGACGAGGCGGCTCTGGCGCAGGTGAGTGGCGAAGTGCCCGGCGCGGATGAAGTCCGCGGTGACCGCCTGCTGCAGCTGGTTGCTGTGGCCGTCGACGGCGGCGCGGGCCCGGCTGAAGGCCTCCATCAGGGGGCGTGGCAAGACCAGGTAGGCGAGGCGCAAGGAACCAAACAGCACCTTGCTGAAGGTGCCCACATAGAGGACGCGCCCCTGGCCATCCAGCCCCTGCAGGGCGGGGAGCGGCCGCTGATCGTACTGGTACTCCCCGTCGTAGTCGTCCTCCAGGATCCAGGCCCCGCGCCGCTCGGCCTCCGCCAGCAGCGCCATGCGGCGCGGCAGGCTCATGGGCACGCCCAGAGGGTACTGGTGGGCCGGGGTGCAGTAGATGAGCCTGGGGCTGGGGTGTTCGCCGGCAGGGTTGAGCCCCTCGGCGTCCACCGGCACCGGATGGATGCGGGCGCCGGCGCTCTCCATGGCGGTGCGGGCTCCGGGATAACCCGGATCCTCCACCCAGACGGTGTCACCGGCATCGATGAGCAGCTGGGTCGCCAGCAATATGCCCTGCTGGGAGCTGGTGAGGATCAGGATCTGCTCCGGCTCGCACACCACGCCCCGCGACTGCACCAGGTAGCTGCTGATGGCGGTGCGCAGCTCCCCGAGCCCTTGCGGATCCCCGTAATTCATCCAGTCGCTGGCCCCCCGGCGCCACTGCTGTTGCATCAGGCGACCCCAGAGAGCCTGGGGAAAGAGGCGGGGATCCGGCTGGCTGGAGGCAAAGGAGTTGCCCACCTCGGGCACCTCGTGGCAGGCCCCCCCTTGCGCCAGCTCCTGACCACGGCGGGAGAGCCCCGCCGCCGACTGGGGCGGGCGCGGAGCGGGGCGCACCGCCGCCAGGGCGACGAAGCTGCCGGCCCCCACCTTGCGCACCAGATACCCCTCCGCCTCCAGCCGGCCATAGGCCAGCTCCACAGTGCTGCGGGAGACGCCGAGATCCCGGGCCAGCATGCGGCTGGCCGGCAGCCTGCCGTGCAGTGGCAGATGACCCGCCAGTATTGCCTCCCGCAGGGTGCGCACCAGCTGTTCGTGCAGGGGCAGATCGTTTTGCTGCTGGTCGGCAAAGAGGGTTGGCAGGACTGTCATGGCACTTCCCGTTGCGGATAAATTGGTCTGCCCATATTGGCAAAATTGGTCGGCGTGGCAAGGCCATTTTGTCGCTACATTGGTGGACAAGGAAATGAAGCAACCCCATTGGCAACACACATTGGCTACAGAAGGAGTCTGCATGTCGGAATACAGTGCCACCATCAGCTGGCAGCGAGGGGCCAGCGAGCCCTTTGTCGATCAGCGCTACAGCCGGGCCCATGAGTGGGCGTTTGACGGCGGAGTCAGGGTGCCCGCCTCCTCCTCCCCCCATGTGGTGCCCTTGCCTTACTCGGTGGCCGAGCACGTGGATCCCGAGGAGGCCTTCGTCGCATCCCTCTCCAGCTGTCACATGCTGACCTTCCTCTGGCTGGTCGCCAGGGCGGGTTATCTGGTGGAGAGCTACCGGGATGAGGCCGTCGGCGTCATGGAGCCGAACGAGCGGGGTCGCCAGTCCATCACCCGGGTCACCCTGCGCCCCATGGTGCGGTTTGGTGGCGAACGCCGGCCCGATCTCGCCGCGCTGGAGCAGCTGCACCACCAGGCCCACGAGGAGTGCTTTATCGCCAACTCGGTCAACACAGTCGTCACCACAGAGATAGCGCTGTAATCACAAGGAGGTTCAGGATGAGTCATGTATTGAGTACCGGGGTTGCGAGCCCGCTGGAGGCCAGCGCCTTCTTCGAGGCCCAGTTGAAGTTTCGCACCGATCCGGCGGATCTCGCCGCCGATCTGCTGGCCGGGGAGGAGGGGATAGTCGTCATCGACACCCGCTCCCCCGCCCACTACGCCGAGGGCCATATCCCGGGCGCCATCTCCTTCCCCCATCGCACCATGACCCCGGCGACCACCCAGGGGCTGTCGCGGGACAGGGTCTATGTCTGCTACTGCGATGGCATCGGCTGCAACGGCTCGACCCAGGGAGCGTACAAGCTGGCGGCCCTGGGCTTCAGGGTCAAGGAGCTGATCGGCGGCCTGCACTGGTGGCGTCAGGACGGTTTCGCCGTCGCCACCGGCAGCGAACCTGGGGTGCTGCTGGAAGGGGGGATCGCCTGTGCCTGCTGAATCCCTCTTCAACGGTCATGGCCAGCCTCTGGGGAGCGCGCTGCCAGACTGGCGTGGTGCCGAGTTTCCCCCTCACCGCGTGCTGAGCGGCTGGGGCTGTCGCCTGGAACCGCTCGATCCCGAGCGCCACGGCGACAGCCTGTGGCAGGCCTTCAGTGCCGACAGCGGGGCCATGTGGACCTATCTCACCAGCGGCCCCTTCGAGGACGAGGCGGCCATGCTGGCCTGGCTGCGAGGAGTCGCCGCCAAGGTCGATCCCCAGTTCTATGCCATTGTCGATGCGGGGAGCGGCCGGGCGCTGGGGCTCGCCAGCTATCTGCGCATCGACCCCGCCGCGGGCAGCGTGGAGGTGGGCTGGCTGCACTTCTCGACGGCCCTGCAGCAGTCGCGGCTGGCGACGGCGGCCATGGCGCTGATGATGGCCAATGTCTTCGCCCTGGGGTATCGCCGCTACGAGTGGAAGTGCAACGCGCTCAACTGGCCTTCGCGCAAGGCGGCGCTGCGCCTCGGCTTCAGTTACGAGGGGACCTTCCGCCAGGCCCGGGTGGACAAGGGGCACAGTCGGGATACCGCCTGGTTCTCGGTGATAGACGGCGAGTGGCCCGCCCTGAAGGGCTGTTTCGAGCGCTGGCTGGCGGATGCCAACTTCGACGAGCAGGGGCGCCAACGGTTGCGACTCTCCGAGCTGACCGCCGAAGTGCACCGCACCTAGGCGAATGAGTGGTAGCGACAAGGGCGGCATCGAGCCGCCCTTGTCATCTCCCCAGCCATCTCCCTTCTCTGCACGCGGGCCACCTTCAGGTCCCGAAGCAACCCGGGCCTTTCTCTTTACATCTTCCCCCTTGCATTAACTTCCGCTTACTGTATTTTACATTTAAAGATTTTAGTCTTTCGAACGAAAGTGAAAGGGAAGGGAGCGAGGGATATCATGGCTGACACTTTTACCTGTGAAACACTGCCCGCCGATCACAAGGCGGCTATCCGCGAGATGAAGCGGGCGCTGCGCGCCCGCCTCGGCGATGTGAACGCGCTGTTTCGACGGCTGAGCCAGAGGATCGAAGAGCGGCTTGCCGAGATTGAACGGCTGAAGGTGAGCGGAGACCCCGTGTGGCCGGTGCTCGATTATCGCGATGTCGCCGCAGGCTGCGTGCCGGAGTCGGTGCGCGAGCTGATCAAGCGGCGGGGTTGTGCCGTCATCAAGGGCCATTTCCCCCGCGAGCAGGCGCTGGCCTGGGATCAGTCGATGCTGGCGTACCTGGACCATAACTGCTTCGACGACATCTACCAGGGCCCCGGCGACAGCTTCTTCGGCTCCCTGGAGGCCTCGCGGCCCGAGATCTATCCCATCTACTGGTCACAGGCACAGATGCAGGCACGCCAGAGCGAGCAGATGGCGTCGGTACAGTCCTTCCTCAACCGGCTCTGGACCTTCGAGCGCGATGGCAAGCGGTGGTTCGACCCCGACATCAGCGTGATCTATCCGGACCGGATCCGCCGCCGCCCGCCCGGCACGACCTCGAAGGGGTTGGGGGCCCATACCGACTCGGGGGCGCTGGAGCGCTGGCTGCTGCCGGCCTACCAGCGGGTATTCGCCAGGGTCTTCGATGGCCGGCTCGACAGCTATGATCCCTGGGATGCCGCGCACCGCACCGAGGTGGATGAGTATACGGTCGACAACACCACCAAGTGCTCCGTCTTCCGTACCTTCCAGGGGTGGACCGCGCTCTCCGACATGATCCCGGGGCAGGGTTTGCTCCATGTGGTACCCATTCCCGAGGCGATGGCGTACATATTGCTGCGCCCGCTGCTGGACGACGTGCCGGAAGACGAGCTCTGCGGCGTCGCGCCGGGCAGGGTATTGCCCGTCTCCGAGCAGTGGCACCCCTTGTTGATCAAGGCCCTGACCTCGATCCCTGCGCTGGAGGCGGGTGATTCCGTCTGGTGGCACTGCGATCTCATCCATTCGGTGGCCCCGGTCACCGACCAGCAAGGCTGGGGCAACGTGATGTATATACCGGCGGCGCCCATGTGCGACAAGAACCGGGTCTATGCGCACAAGGTGAGGGCGGCGCTGGAGCTTGGCGCCTCGCCGGGCGACTTCCCGCGGGAGGACTACGAGACCGGCTGGCGTGATCGCTTCACTACGGCCGATCTGAACCGCAATGGCCGACGGGCGCTGGCGATGGAGGATTGATGGCCTCCTTCGCCAGCTGTATCGGGTTGGTGCCTTGAGGTGCGACCCGTCACGGGACAGGGAGAAACGACAAGGGCGGCCATCGGGCCGCCCTTGTCGTCTGCATCGCTTGCGCAGTATCACTCGCCTATGGGGGCGGCAATCCAGTTCATCAGGCGCACCATGTCCTCCGGGGCTACCCCGACCGAGAGGCCGCGCTTGCCGCCACTCACCAGTATCTCGCCAAAGGCCATGGCGGAGTCGTCCAGCACGGTCGGCAGCAGCTTCTTCTGGGCCAGCGGGCTGATGCCACCCACCTTGTAACCGGTCAGCTTCTCGGCGTCGGCCGGCTTCATCATCTCCACCTTCTTGAGCCCGGTGGCCTTGGCGAGCTGCTTGAGGCTGCACATGCCGGAGGAGGGGACTATGGCGACCACCGCCTGCTTGTCGTGGTGGGCCAGCAGAGTCTTGAACACCTGGGCCTGGGGCAGGCCCAGCTGGGTCGCGGCATGCTTGCCGAAATCGTCGTGGGCCTCGCACTCGTAGGGGTAGAGCTTGTGGGGGATCTTGAGCTTCTTCAGCAGGTTGATGGCGGGTGTCATGGGGTCTCCTCGGGCCGAAACAAGGCCAGACAGTCTGCGCCCGGGCAACGGGCATGGCAAGTGTCAGCCTTCCCCCCCCATGGGGGCCTCTGTTCGCGCAACCGGATGCCGGATCCTATGATCTGAGCTCTTGTTCCCGCATTCCACCGCGATGCGATGGCGATCGAAAGGAATCGTAGCCATGAATACCCCAGCAATCCGCTCTCGCGATATCGACACGTTCGATCGTTATGAGGCCCTGGCCCGGCTGACCGCCCTCGACCGTACCTACGGCATGGTCGAGCTCGATCTGGATGGCCGCATGGTGTCGGTCAATCCGCTGTTCTGTCGCATGTTCGGTTATGCCGCCGATGCGCTGGTCGGCGAGTCCCATCTGCTGCTGTTGCCGCCGGAGCTGCACGCCGACTACGGACGCTTCTGGCAGGACGTGCTGAAGGGCGAGATCCACTCGGGGGAATTTCGCCGCGTCATGCGCGATGGCGGTACCCTCTGGATCCACGCCACCTACATGCCCGTCACCGACGAGGCGGGGGCCCTGCTCGGGGTGATCAAGCTGGCCCACGACATCACCTCAGAGGTGCTGGCCAAGCAACGGGTCGAGCAACAGAGCCAGCTGTTCGACATCGTCGTGGCCGCCCACCAGAGTTTTCTGCTCGATCGCAATCTCGGCTCCGCCTGCGACACCGTGTTCGAGCGGCTGCTGAGCGTCAGCCAGAGCACCTATGGCTTCATCGGCATCGTCCAGTACGAGGAGGGGCAGCCCAGCCTCTACATCCCCTCCATCTCGAACGTCTCCTGGGACGAGGCGACCCATGCCTGGTACGAGCAGCAACGCCAGAACCGGGGCGGCCTCATCTTCAGCAAGCTCGACAACCTGTTCGGTCACGTGGTGACCCACAATACCCTGGTGTGCTGCAACGATCTGCCGAGTCATCCGGCGAGCCGCGGCGTCTCCCCCCGGGGGCATCCCCGTCTGGACAGTTTTCTCGGCATCCCCATCCGCCACAAGGGGGAAGCCATCGGCATGATAGCCCTGGCGAACCGTCCCTGTGGCTTCGACGAAACCCTGGTGACCCAGCTCGAACCGCTCACCACGGCCCTGGGCACCCTGATCCACGCCCGCAATCTGGAGGATGAGCGCAGCCGCATGGAGCGGGTGCTGCGCTTCAACGCCGAGCACGACTTTCTCACCAAGCTGCCCAACCGCAGCAGCTTCTTCACCCAGGCGAATGTGCTGCTCGATCACATCCAACGCCATCCGGCCGAGGGGGAAGCCTGCTGCCTGGTCCTGATCGACATCGACTTCTTCAAGCAGATCAACGATGAGCATGGCCACCTTGCCGGGGATGCGGTGCTCGAGGAGCTGGCCCGTCTGCTGATGCAGTCGGTGCGCAGCCAGGATCTGGTGGCGAGGTTCGGCGGGGAGGAGTTCATCATGCTGCTGCGCGGCACCACCCTGGAGGAGGCTCGCGCCATCATGGAGCGCATCCGGCAACTGGTCGAGCAGCACAGCTTCCTGTATCAACACCAGACGATCACCGTCACCATCAGCCTGGGCCTCACCCCCTATCAGATGAGCTACCGCTGCATGGATGACTGGCTGCTGTGCGTGGATCAGCGCCTCTACGAGGCCAAGCGCCGGGGACGAAACCGGATTGCCTAGGCTGGTTGCCAGCAGAAAACACAGGATTAATGCAACGAGAAAGGGCGCCATATAGGCGCCCTTTATGTCAGGAAATGAAGCTGGATAGCCCGGCCATCAACCCGTGTTGCGCATGCCGGCGGCTATGCCGGCGATGGTGACCATCAGCGCCTGATCCAGCTCGGGGTGCAGGGTCTCAGGGTTCTTGCGCGAGCGGCCAAGCAGCTCGACCTGCAGCACGTTGAGCGGGTCTGTGTAGGGGTTGCGCAGCTTGATGGACTCCTTGATCCAGGGCTGGTCGTCCAGCAGGTCTCCCTGCGGGCGCAGCTCCAGCACCACCTGGATGGAGTCGGCAAGCTCCTGACGCAGCTGCTTGCCGAGGGCCCACAGCTCTTGCGGCACCAGCCGGGTGTCGTAGTACTCCGCCAGCCAGAGGTCGGCTTTCAGGAACACCATCTCCAGCATCTCGAGACGGGTGCGGAAGAAGGGCCACTGGCGGCTCATCTCGTCCAGCACGCTCTTCTGGCCGTCATCTATGGCCTGCTGCAGGCCCTTGTGGGCACCGAGCCAGGCCGGCAGCATCAGCCGGTTCTGGGTCCAGGCGAAGATCCAGGGGATGGCGCGCAGGCTCTCGACGCCGCCGTTGGGCTTGCGCTTGGCTGGACGGGAACCGAGCGGCAGCTTGCCGAGCTCCATCTCCGGGGTGGCGGCGCGGAAGTAGGGCACGAAGTCCGGGTGGCCGCGTACTATGCTGCGGTAGTGATCGCAGGAGACGGTGGCCAGCTGCTCCATCACGGCGCGCCAGCACTCCTTGGGCTTGGGCGGCGGCAGCAGGTTCCCCTCCAGCACGGCGCTGGTGTAGAGGTTCAGGCTGTGGATGGCCACCTTGGGCAAACCGAACTTGAAGCGGATCATCTCCCCCTGTTCGGTAACCCGCAGACCACCACGCAGGGATCCCGGCGGTTGGGACAGGATCGCCTGATGGGCGGGGGCGCCGCCGCGACCCACGGTGCCGCCACGGCCATGGAACAGGGTGAGACGGATGTTGTTGGCTTCAGCCAGCCCTACCAGGGATTCCATGGCGGCGTACTGGGCCCAGCCGGCGGCCATCATGCCCGCGTCCTTGGCGGAGTCCGAGTAGCCGATCATCACGTACTGGCGACCCTGGATGTAGCCGCGATACCAGTCCACCGACAGCAGGCGATCCATCACGGCGGTGCCCGCCATCAGATCCTCCTGGGTCTCGAACAGCGGTGCGACCGGCATGCGGAACTTGCAGCCTGCCTCTTTCAGCAACAACTGCACCGCCAGCACGTCGGAGGGTGCACCGGCCATGGAGATGATGTAGATGCCGAACGCATCCGGGTCGTGACCGGCGATCACCCGGCAGGTGTCTATGGTCTCGCGGGTCTCGTCGCTCGGTGCCCAGTCGGTGGGGATCAGCGGGCGGCGGGAGTTCAGCTCGTTGAGCAGGAAGGCCTGCTTGTCGTCCTCGCTCCACTCGGCGTAGTCACCCATGCCGAGGTAGCGGGTCAGCTCGGAGAAGACCTGACCGTGACGCTCGCCGTCCTGACGGATGTCCAGCTTGACCAGATGGATGCCGAAGCAGGCCAGCTTGCGCAGCACGTCCAGCAGCATGCCGTCGGCGATGTTGCCCATGCCGCAGGCGTGCAGGGAGTGGTAGCAGAGCTCCAGCGGCTCGCGCAGCTGGGCGGTGCTCTTGATGAGATCGCGGCTCTCGCTCGCCTGACCCTGCACCTTGGCGGTGAGGAACTCCTGGGTCTCGCGCAGCTGCTCGCGCAACTCGCGCACCAGGGCGCGGTAGGGCTCGGGGTTGTCACCGACCCGGGCGCGCACGGCGTCGGTGCAATCGGACATGGAGAGCTCGGAGGTGAGCTCCTTGATGTCCTTGTAGAAGAGGTTGACCGCCATCCAGCGGCCCAGCTCCAGCACCTCGGCGGTCACCTTGGCGGTGACGAAGGGATTGCCGTCGCGGTCACCGCCCATCCAGGAGGTGAACTTGACCGGCGCGGCATCCAGGGGCAGTCGCACACCCAGGTGGTGTTGCAGACGCTCGTCCAGGTTGCGCATGAATTCGGGAATGGCCGGCCACAGGCTGTTCTCCACCACGGCGAAGCCCCACTTGGCCTCGTCCACCGGGGTCGGACGCTGCTCGCGGATCTCGTTGGTGTGCCAGGCCTGATTGACCAGCTGTTCGATGCGATTGAGGATCTTGTCCCGCTCGCGGGGCAGCAGATCGGAGAGCTCCAGCGCTTCCAGGCAGTCGTTGAGCTGGACGTGCTTGTGGATCAGGGTACGACGGGTCACCTCTGTGGGGTGTGCGGTCAGCACCAGATCGATGTCCAGCTCGCGCACCGCCTGGATGATGGCTTCCTGGGAGAGGTTGGACGCCTTGAGCTTGGCGAACATCTGCTCCAGGGGATCCGGGGTGCAGACCTGCTCTTCGCAGCGGCGAGAGATGGTGTGGAACTGCTCCGCCACGTTCGCAAGGTTGAGGAACTGGCTGAAGGCGCGGGCCACCGGCAGCAGCTCGTCATCGGAGAGGGTGCGCAGGGTCTCGAGCAGGCGCTCTCTGTCTGCCTCGTTGCCCTTGCGGGAAGACTTGGCCAGTTGACGAATGGTCTCAATCTTGTCGAGGAAGGCCTGCCCCTGATGATCCTTGATGGACTTGCCCAGCAGTTGGCCCAACATGCCTACGTTGGCCCGTAGTGCGGCGTACTTTTCGTTCATTCCACATCCTTATTTGGTTGGTGCCCCCTGACCTTCCAGGCGGGAGGCGACCTCACTTATTGTTGTGCGATTACAACATATGCTCCGTCATCTTAGAGGGACAATCTACCCAGATTGTCTGCGCAAGGTCAAATAACAAGCCGATTCAGAACATGTATTTCCCTCACCTGTCCCGTCCCGGCATGTCATGTAACTTACTTACATTCCCGTCGAGCTAGACGCAGAAACGCCGGATCAGGTGCTGGAGCACCGCCGTGGTCGGTTTGACGAACGACAGATCCAGGTATTCGTCCGGCTGATGGGCCTGGGTGATATGGCCAGGGCCCATCACTATGGTCTCGCAGCCAAGCTGCTGAATAAAGGGGGCCTCGGTGCAATAGTTCACGGATTGCGCGGCGCGGCCGCTCGCCTTCTCGGCCTCGCGTACCAGATCCGAGTCATCCTCGCAGGCATAGGCCGGAATGGGCTCGTGCAGGTGCTGCAGGTGCAGGCAGCCCGGCTGGTGGATCTCGATGGGGGAGAGCGCCTCTTTCAGCATGCCCATCAGCTCGTCGGGACCCACCTGCGGGGTGGGACGCATGTCGATGTGCAGCTCGCAGCAGCCGCAGATACGGTTCGGGCTGTCACCCCCCTGGATGTAGCCCAGATTCAGGGTGGGCTGAGGCACCGCAAAGCGATGGTCGGCGTAGCGATCCTTGAGGTCTCGTTGCAGCTTGAGCACCTGGCCCATGGCCTGGTGCATGATCTCCATGGCGTTGACGCCGTTGGCGGGATCCGAGCTGTGACCGCTCTTGCCCGTGATGCGGATCGCCTCCGACATGTGCCCCTTGTGGGCCACCACGGGCACCAGGCCGGTGGGTTCACCTATCACCGCATAGTCGGGTTTGATCTCGGCGGCCGCGGCGATGGCACGGGCCCCCGCCATGGTGGTCTCCTCGTCGGCGGTGGCCAGGATGCGCAGCGGCTTGCTGAGGGTGGTCAGATCGATATCTTTCAGCGCCTCCACGATAAAGGCGAAGAAGCCCTTCATATCGATGGTTCCCAACCCATATAAGCGGTTGCCCTCCTCGGTCACCTTGAAGGGATCCTTGCTCCAGCCCCCCTCGTCAAAGGGCACAGTATCTGTGTGGCCCGCCAGCAGCAGGCCCCCTTCCCCCTGGCCATAGGTGGCCACCAGGTTGAACTTGCCAGGCAGGTCGGGCAGCGCCGTCACCTCGCACTGGAAGCCGAGCTGGCCGAACCAGTCGGCCAGCAGCCGGATCACCGCCTCATTGCTCTGATCCCAGCGGGGATCCGTGCTGCTGATTGAGGGAATCGCAATAATATTCTTATAAAGTGAAAAAAAATCCAGATTGGCCATCAGCTCCTCCTTGCGTCCCCGGAGTGTTTCTGTTAGAAAATACAAATGCAACGTGAGTGCATGAATATTCTGTTCGAGTGCTCATCAACAAGGCTTCTAGTTGTAAGGGAAAGTTAATGTTCTGTCACCTGATCTGTAACCGACGACGCATATCCGCCTGAATTGCCCCTCCGCACTCGTTGCATCTAAGGGGCGATAGCCGACCCCTTGCACCGCAGCACCACGCTGTGAATTTCGAACCCAGACTTGGAATACTCAAACATGCTCAATACCGTTATCGTCGGTGCCAGTGGCTACGCGGGGGCCGAACTGGCCGCACTGGTCCAGAACCATCCAGAGCTCAAGCTGTTCGGCCTCTATGTCTCCGCCGGCAGCCAGGACGCCCACAAGCGTTTCTCTTCCCTGCATCCCCAGTGGGTCGGTGAGCTGGATCAGCCGCTGCTGCCGCTGGACGAAGACGGCATGACCCGGATCCTGACCCAGGCCGACCTGGTGCTGCTGGCCACCGCCCACGAGGTGAGCGCCGAGCTTGCCCCCAAGTTCCTGGCCAAGGGGCTGCCGGTGTTCGATCTCTCCGGCGCCTTCCGGGTCAAGGATCAGGGGTTCTACGCCTCCTTCTACGGCTTCACCCACGACAGTGAGCAGTGGCTGGACCAGGCCGTCTACGGTCTGGCGGAGTGGAATGCCGATGCCATTGCCGCCGCCCAGCTGATTGCGGTGCCCGGCTGCTACCCGACCGCGTCCCTGTGCGCCCTCAAGCCGCTGCAGCAGGCCGGTCTGATTGCCGAGGGATGGCAGCCCATCATCAACGCTGTGTCCGGTGTCTCCGGGGCCGGTCGCAAGGCCGCCATCAACACCAGTTTCTGCGAAGTGAGCCTGAGCCCCTATGGCACCTTCAATCACAGACACCAGCCGGAGATCAGCCACCACCTCGGCAAGGGGGTGCTGTTCCAGCCTCACCTTGGCAACTATGTGCGGGGCATACTGGCCACCATCTATGTGCAACTGGCGGACGGGGTGACGCAGACCCAGGTGGATCAAGCCTATCTCAAGGCCTATGAAGGCAAGCCCCTGGTGCGCCTCACCGGCCAGATGCCCTCCATCCGTGGCGTGGCCAATACCCCTTACTGCGACCTCGCCTGGCAGCAGCAGGGCAACATGCTGGTGGTGGTGTCCGCCATCGACAACCTGCTCAAGGGCGCCGCCTCCCAGGCGATGCAGTGCATAAATATCAAGTTTGGTTTTGAACCGGCCACCGGCCTGATTTAACGCTTTAAGGAAGGATCGAGAAGATGGACAAGCAGACGCTGGTAATCAAGTTGGGCGGCGCCCTGATCGAGAACGACGAGGCCCTGACCGCCCTGTTCGCCACCCTGAAAACCTTCCTGGACGATCAGCACCGTCCCTTGGTGCTGGTGCACGGTGGTGGCTGCCTGGTGGATGACCTGCTCAAGGGGCTGGGGATGACTTCCACCAAGAAGAACGGCCTGCGGGTCACCCCGTTCGAGCAGATCCCCTTCATCGCCGGGGCCCTGGCGGGTACCGCGAACAAGATGATGATGGCCAAGGCCATCGCCACCGGCATCCCTGCCGTGGGGCTCTGTCTCGCCGACGGCGGCCTGTGCCGGGTGACCCAGCTCGATCCGGAGCTCGGCGCCGTCGGTGACTGCCAGCCGGGCAACCCGGCGCTGGTGGCCGGGATCCTGGGACAGGGCTTCCTGCCGGTGGTGAGCTCCATCGGCATCACAGCCGACGGTCAGCTGATGAACGTCAACGCGGATCAGGCGGCCACGGCGATTGCCGAGGCGCTGGGCGCCGATCTGGTAATGCTGTCGGATGTGAGCGGCATCCTGGATGGCAAGGGCAAGCTGGTGCCGCAGCTGGACAAGCAGAGCGCGCTGGACCTGATGGAGAAGGGCGTGATTCGCGATGGCATGGCGGTGAAGGTGAAGGCTGCCTTGCATGCCGCCGAGACCCTGGGCAAGCCAGTCTGTGTCGCCAGCTGGCGCTACCCGGACCAACTGCTCAAGCTGCTGGCGGGTGGCGCCGTCGGCACCCAAGTCACCCTCTAACCCTGGCCGGAAAAAGGAACATCCGATGCAACATCTTCTGAAAGACAGCGACTTGAGCAAGGCCCAGATAGAGGCGCTGATCGCCCTGGGCAAATCGGTCAAGGCGGACCCCAAGAAGTACGGCCAGGCGCTGGCAGGCAAGAGCGTGGTCACCCTGTTCGAGAAGCCCTCCCTGCGTACCCGGGTCACCTTCGACATCGGCATCGCCCGGCTGGGCGGTCACAGCGTCTACCTGGATCAGCAGAACGGCGCGCTCGGCAAGCGGGAGTCGGTGAAGGATTTCGCCGCCAACCTGTCGCGCTGGTGTGACGCCATCGTCGCGCGGGTGTTCGATCACCAGACCCTGGTCGAGCTGGCGGAGCATGGCTCTGTGCCGGTGGTGAACAGCCTGTGCAACCTCTATCACCCCTGCCAGGGGCTGGCGGACTTCATGACCATCAGCGAGCACTACAGCGATCTCGCCAAGGTGAAGCTGGCGTACCTCGGCGATGGCAACAACGTCAGCCACTCCCTGCTGCTGCTGGGGGCGACCCTCGGCACCGACGTGACCCTGGTCTGCCCCAAGGGCCATGGCCCGGATACCCAGATCTTCCTGCAGGCCCAGGCGCTGGCGGCGCAATCTGGCGCGCACATCAACATCAGCGATGACGTGGGCGCCATCGAAGGCTTCGACGTGGTTTATACCGACACCTGGGTTTCCATGGGTGACAACACACCAATGGAGCAGGTAAAAGATATCTTCATGCCTTATCAGATCAACCAGGCCCTGCTCGATCGCACCGGCATCGCCCACGTGCTGCATTGTCAGCCGGCGCATCGGGAGCTGGAGATCACCTCGGAGGTCATGGACGGACCAGCCTCCCTCATCATGGATGAGGCAGAAAACCGAATGCATATCCAGAATGCCGTGCTGCTGACGCTGTTGGGTCATAAATAAGCCGGCGACCGACCCTGAATCACAACCTTATCGAATCATCACGGAGAGAAGTAAATGAGCGGAATCAACAAGATCGTACTGGCTTACTCGGGCGGACTGGATACCTCGGCCATCATTCCCTGGCTCAAAGAGAACTACGATGCGGAGATCATCGCCTTCGTCGCCGACGTGGGCCAGGAGCGTGACGATCTGGAAGGGATCGAGCAAAAAGCCCTCGCCTCCGGCGCCACCAAGTGCATCGTCAAGGATCTGCGGGAAGAGTTCGTCAAAGAGTACGTCTATCCGACCCTGAAGACCGGCGCCGTCTACGAAGGCACCTACCTGCTGGGCACCTCCATGGCCCGTCCCATCATCGCCAAGGCGATGGTGGAAGCGGCCCTGGCGGAAGGGGCCGACGCCATCTCCCACGGCTGTACCGGCAAGGGCAACGATCAGGTGCGTTTCGAAGGCGCCGTGGCCGCCCTGGCCCCCCAGCTGAAGGTCATCGCCCCCTGGCGTCTGTGGGACATGCGCTCCCGGGAAGATCTGCTGGCCTATCTGGAAGCCCGCAACATCCCCTGCAAGGCGACCCTGAAGAAGATCTACAGCCGCGATGCCAACGCCTGGCACATCTCCACCGAAGGTGGCGAGCTGGAGAGCACCTGGAACGAGCCGTCCGAAGCGGTCTGGCAGTGGACTGTCTCCGCCGAGCAGGCACCGAACGAGCCGGAATACGTCAAGCTGACCGTGGCCCAGGGCGAAGTGGTGGCCGTTGACGACCAGCCGCTGACCCCGCATCAGATCCTGATGACCCTGAACGAGCGTGCCGGCAAGCACGGGGTGGGCCGCATCGACATCACCGAAAACCGGATGGTGGGCATGAAGTCCCGTGGCTGCTACGAGACCCCGGGCGGTACCGTCATGGTCGCCGCACTGCGCGCCGTGGAAGAGCTGGTCTTGGATCGCCCGACCCGCGCCTGGCGTGAGAAGCTGGGTGCCGAGTTCTCCCACCTGGTGTATGACGGTCGCTGGTTCACCCCGCTGTGCAAGGCCATTGTCGCCTCCGCCAACGCCATCGCCGAGGATCTCGACGGTGAAGTGGTGCTGAAGATGTACAAGGGTCAGGTCACCGCGGTGCAGAAGAAGTCGCCGAACAGCCTCTACTCCGAAGACTTCGCCACCTTCGGTGCCGACGAAGTGTACGACCAGAGCCATGCCGAAGGCTTTATCCGTCTCTACACCCTGGCGAGCCGGATCCGCGCCATGAAGGAGCAGCATCAGGCCATCGGTGGTGATCACACCCACGGCTAACCCTCGAGGTTTCAAGCCGCAGACAACCGGTGAGGGGGCTTGGCCCCCTCACTTATAAGCGGCGACCGGATTCCCTCGTCTGTAAGCGGGGGAAGGATAACCGATGAGCTGTGACAAGAGCGGCAGCGCCCGGGCCGTGTCTGTGAGATAACAGGGGCGGCTTTCAATGAGGGGTGTGCTTTGCCCCCTTCTCCCCTTGCGGGAGAAGGGTTGGGGATGAGGGGGAAATTGCCCTCACCCTGGCCCTCTCCCAAAGGGAGAGGGAACCGGTTCGCAGTTACTTGATGTGACAGCAGCCACATCGCTCGCTACCGCACTGTCATGCAGATAAACAGGGCACGATTTCAAGCTCGACGGCGCAAGGCGCCGCCGACAACGCATTCAAGGAGAGCAGTATGGCACTTTGGGGTGGACGCTTCAGTCAGGGAGCCGATAGCAGGTTCAAGCAGTTCAACGATTCGCTGCGGTTCGATTACCGGCTGGCGGAGCAGGATATTCAGGGCTCCATGGCCTGGGCCCGTGCGCTGGTCAAGGTGGGCGTATTGACCGCCGATGAGCAGGGCAAGCTGCAACAGGTGATGGAGGTGCTGCTCGCCTCGGTGCAGCAGGATCCCCAGCAGATCCTGAGCTCGGATGCCGAAGACATCCACTCCTGGGTCGAGGGCAAGCTCATCGATGCCGTTGGCACCCTGGGCAAGAAGCTGCACACCGGCCGCTCGCGCAACGATCAGGTCGCCACCGACCTCAAACTCTGGTGCAAGGCACAGGGCGAGCTGCTGCTCGGCTCCATCACGGCGCTGCAACAGGGGCTGGTCGTCTCTGCCCGTGCCAATCAGGCCGCCGTGCTGCCCGGTTACACCCATTTGCAGCGGGCCCAACCGGTCACCTTCGCCCACTGGGCGCTGGCCTATGTGGAGATGCTGGAGCGGGACTATTCCCGTCTGCAGGATGCCCTGAAGCGCCTCGACACCAGCCCCCTCGGCTGCGGCGCCCTGGCGGGCACGGCGTACGCCATCGACCGGGAGGCGCTGGCGCTCGACATGGGCTTTGGCGGCGCGACCCGCAACAGCCTGGATTCTGTGTCGGATCGGGATCACGTGGTGGAGCTGATGCACGTGGCGTCCCTCTCCATGGCGCACCTGTCGCGCTTTGCGGAGGATCTTATCTTCTACAACACCGGCGAGGCGGGCTTCGTGGAGCTCTCCGATGCGGTCACCTCTGGCTCCTCCCTGATGCCCCAGAAGAAGAACCCGGACGCCCTTGAGCTCATTCGCGGCAAGACTGGCCGGGTAGTCGGCGCCCAGATGGGCATGCTGATGAGCCTCAAGGCGCTGCCGCTGGCCTACAACAAGGACATGCAGGAAGACAAGGAAGGGCTGTTCGACGCCCTCGACACCTGGCACGACTGCCTCGACATGGCGGCCCTGGTGCTGATCGATCTGAAGGTGAATGGCGAGCGCACCAAGGCGGCGGCCCAGGGCGGCTACGCCAACGCCACCGAACTGGCGGATTACCTGGTGGCCAAGGGGATCCCCTTCCGCGAGGCGCACCATATCGTCGGCGAGACTGTGGTCTACGCCATCGGCGTGAAGAAGCCGCTGGAGGAGCTCTCTTTGCCTGAGTTCCAGCGTTTCAGCCCTGTGGTGGGGGAGGATGTCTATCCGAACCTGGAGCTGGAAGCGACCCTGGCCAAGCGGGTCGCCAAGGGCGGTGTCGCCCGGGAGCAGATAGAAGCGGCCCTCACCGCCGCTGAAGCCTGGCTGGCCAAGCGGGCGGGCTGATCCGCGCGGCGCGCCAGCGCAATGGAAAGTAAAACGGCAACCCTATGGTTGCCGTTTTTTATGTGCCCCATTGTGCGGGCAGGTCTATGCCAGCAAGGGTCGAGAGCTATCAGTCCTTGCTGGCACTGGCCCGATGCACGGCGTCGGTAAGCAGTGCCTGCAACTGGCGCTCGGCCTCGCTGGATTGGTGGTTGGCGCTGAGCAGGGCGACTCCTAATGTGCCCACTGACGGCAGCACGCCGCCGAGGGTCACCAGACTGGCCGGCATGCCGATGGTGGATCGCACCGTGAGCCCGAGTCCTGCCTGCAAGGCCGCCCAGATCCCCGCCAGACTCTGGCTGCTGAAGGCGATGCGCCAGGGGATCCCGGCCTCGTCGAGGGCCCGGGTGGCCCTTGAGCGCATCAGGCAGGGGGCATCGAAGAGCACCAGGGGCAAAGGCTCCCCCCGTGCCAGCAGAGGGGCGAGCTCCCAGTCCGGGTGTGCTATCCACTGCAGTGACACGAGATCGATGAGCCGGGCATCCAGGCCCTCATCCTGTGGCTGCCAGGTCAGGGCCATGTCGAGGCTGCCCTCCTTGATCCCCTTTGTCAGCGGCCGATTGCGATCGATGCGGGTCGTCATGCGCAGCCCGGGATGCAGGCGACAGAAGGGCCCCAGCACCACCGGCAGCAAAGATTCGCCAAAGTCCTCCTGTACCCCCAGCCTGATCTCCCCTTGCAGCAGCTCCCCCTTGAGGGCGCGCACGGCCTCGTCATTGAGATCCAGCAGCCGTTTCCCATAGCCCAGCAGCAGCTCGCCCTGGGGGGTCGGGACCAGGTGGCGCCCGCTGCGAGCGACCAGCGCCGTGCCGCATTGCTGCTCGAGTTTTTTCAACTGGGCGCTGACCGCCGAGGTGGAACGACACAGCCGCTGCGCCGCCAGCGCAAAGTTGCCGCACTCCATGCCGACGACATAGCTGCGCAGGGCATCGAGATCCAGGTTCAGGGGAAGGGGTGTCATGATTGTCCTGATAATCGGGATTGATGGTCTATTATATTTCGATTTTCTAAATTGTAGCAGTGGGAGAGAGTGGCTTCACCATACAAGGAGATTGCCATGACCCATCCTGTTCTTGATCGTGACGACCTGGCGCTGGTGGCGCCGAGACTGTCCCAACTGGCGGAAGATACGCTGTTTGGCGATATCTGGCAGCGGCCCGCCCTGTCAGCCCGCGAGCGCAGCCTGATCACCCTGGCGATACTGGCGTCGCTGGGGCGGGTGCAACAGCTGCCGTGGCACATAGCGTTCGCCCAGCAAAACGGCCTGACACGGGATCAGCTGGAGGAGCTGTTCACCCATCTCGCCTTCTACGCCGGCTTGCCCGCCGCTGTCACCGCAGTGAGCCTGTTGCCCGCCCGCGAGGAGGCCAACCCATGCCGCTGACCCGCATCACAGTGCGCGAGGGGATGAGCGACGCGCGCCTGCAGCAGCTCTCCGCGCTCTATCACCAGACCCTGGTGGAGGTGTTCGAGGTGCCGCCGGAGGACAAGTTCCAGATCCTGGAGATCCTGCCGGCCAAGGCGCTCGTCTATCACCCCCACTACCAGACCGGCCGCCGGGACGGCGACTTCATCCTGTTCCAGATCCTGGCGGGAAAGCCGCGCAGCACAGTGGTCAAGCGGCGGCTCTATGAGCGGCTCGCCGAGCGCCTGCATGTGGATTTGGGCATCCATCCCGACAACCTTATGGTGGTGATCCAGCAAAACGGCAGCGAGGAGTGGAGCTTCGGACGGGGTCTGATGTTTCGGCCGGAGGTGAGCTTATGATCGCCATGCACTACAGATTCACCCTGCCGGCGGACTACGACATGGCGCTGATCGAGCAGCGGATCGCCAGCAATGGCGCCAGACTCGACGGCTTCCCCGGCTTGCTGTTCAAGGCCTATCTCTATGGCCGCCATGACGAGGCCGCGCTGCCATGCCGGGAGAATCGCTATGCCCCCTTCTATGTGTGGCAAAGCGCCGAGGCGATGCACCGATTCCTGGCAAGCGAAGGCTTTGCTGCGCTCACCAGGCATTTCGGCTGGCCCCATATCGAGACCTGGCATCTGCTGTCTGCCCCGCAGATGGAGGATCTCGAGCGGGCCAGGGTGGCCATCTTGCGGCGCACTGCCATTGCCCCCCATGCCTGCCTGGCCGAGCTGCACTCCGGGGCCATGGTGAGTGGCTGGGATCTTTCCCGCTGGCAGTGGCTGGAGGTGGATCTCTTGCCGTCACTCCCACAGGCGATACCGGCAGGGGCCGATGCCTATCACATCGGCTATCTGGCCAAAGGGAGCCTTTTGCCCTGAGCGGGTGGCCGCTGTTCTCCGCTGGCGGCCAAGGCTTTCTTCGGTGGCGCTCGGCAGGCAAACTCGAGATGATGCTCTCCCGCCATGGGATCATCTCGACGGGTTTAGTACGGACACACCACCACGGATAAAGGAGCCTGCATGTACCTGCCACCCCATTTCGAAGCTGCCGACCCCGCCGCTTTGCATCGGCTGATACAGGCCCACCCCCTGGGGGCCCTGGTCACCTCTGGCGAGCTGGGGCTGGATGCCAACCACCTGCCGTTCGAGTTCGATGCCGATGAGGGGGAGCATGGGATCTTGCGGGCCCATGTGGCGCGCAACAACCCGCTCTGGCAGGAGGTGAAGGAGGGGCAGGAAGTGCTGGTGATCTTCAGGGCCGCCGAGGGCTATATCTCTCCCAGTTGGTATCCGAGCAAGCAGGCGCACCACAAACAGGTGCCCACCTGGAACTATGCCGTGGTGCATGCCCATGGCCGCATCCGGGTGCGGGACGATGCCCGCTTCGTGCGCCGCCTGCTCGCCACCCTGACCCGGACCCAGGAGGCTGAAGAACCCGCTCCCTGGAAGATGGCGGATGCGCCGAGAGACTATATCGAAGCCATGGTGCAGGCCGTGGTGGGCATAGAAATCGAGATCGATCGGCTGGTCGGCAAGTTCAAGCTGAGCCAGAACAAGGAGAAAGAAGACAGGGAGGGTGCCATCCAGGGGGCCCGTGAGCGGGGCGGGGAGGCGCTGGCCAAGGCCATGCAAGAGAGCATGCCAGCGGCCATGGCGGGGGCCGCAGCGCCTGCGGCAGACTAGCCGCGCCGCCCCGGAGTCCGGGGTGAGAGCGAATAAAAGAAACGGCAACCAAGGTTGCCGTTTCTTTTATTGCCGCGCACGCGCCTGCTGCCTTGGCTTTTCGTCGGAGGGCTGTTCGGGGCGCCGGTCTCCTGCCATGTGCCCGGCGGCATCCCTATAGTTCGTCGAAGGGGCGACGCTTCTCCTGCTCCAGCACTATGGCCTCCAGGTTGGCGACCCGCTCCTGCAACTCCTTGATGATGAGATCCTGCTTGCCGAGGCGATCCGTGATGCGGACATCCCCCAGCTGGTAGCGGGCGCGCTTGCCGAGATAGCCAAACAGCACGCTGATAAAGACGATCAGGACTATGCCTGTCCACAGACTCATGAATGACTCCTTGCCTATGCCTGAACGGGAAAGGTCACCTCCCGGTCTCCCGTTGTCTCATACCCGCCCATGGGCGGCAATGCCCGCCTGGTGGTTCAGAGCCCCTGCCAGAGCGGCCGGCTGATCCAGAGCCCCCACAGGCCGAGGTGCAGCAGCACTATGGCCCAGAACCGCAGCCGGTAGCTCCCCTTCTGGGTCTTGTGGCGCAACCAGTGGCGGGCCACCAGGGCGCCGGGCCAGCCGCCGAGCAGTTCCAGCAGGTGCAGGCGGGATTCCGGGATGCGCCAGCCGCCGCGAATGGCCTGGCGCTTGTCGTGGGCGTAGGCCAGCACTGTGAGCAGGCTCATGGTGGTGATCAGGGCCAGCGGCCACCAGTTGGCCTCCTCAATGCCGAGCCAGGCGGCCCAGATCAGGGGCAGCAGGGCCAGGGCCATCATGACAGCAGCGCCGGATCCCGGGGCGCGTCCGGGCTGAGGGTGCGGATCACCCGGGCCGGGTTGCCCACCGCCAGGGAGTCCGCCGGTATGTCGCGGGTCACCACGGCCCCTGCCCCTATGATGGATCGCGGCCCTATGGTGACGCCGGGGCAGATGATGGCGCCGCCGCCAATCCAGCAGTCATCGCCGATGCGCACCGGCTTGTTGTAGGCGGTCCAGTTGCGGCGCTCCAGATAGTCCATGGTGTGGGTGGCGGTGTAGATCTGCACGTTGGGGGCCAGCAGCACATGGCTGCCGATGTGCACCTCGCCCACGTCCAGTATGGTGACGTTGAAGTTGAAGAAGGTCTTCTCCCCCAGATGGATGTTGCGGCCAAACTCGCAGATGAAGGGGGAGCTTATCCAGCAGGAGTCAGGGCAGTGGCCGAACAGCTCGGCACACAGGCTCTGGCGCCCCTCGTGATCCCCCGCCGGTGTGGCGTTGAGTCTCGCCAGCAGGGCCTGACCTCGAATGCGGTCGTTCGCTATCTCCTCGCTCTGGCTGTTCAGGGCGCCCCCCGCCAGTACCTTGTCCCAGTCGCTTGCCATGCTCACCTCCTCTCATGTGCCAAGAGGCGCCAGTATACGTGACGGGCAGGGCGGCGTCAGGCCTGGTGGCCGGGTCAGCCCGGCCAGAGGAGGGGCAGGATCAGCAGGGTGGAGAGGAGGTAGGGCAGCATGACCCTCAGCCCCAGACGGCGGCCGCCGATCACCAGGGCCAGCAGCCCCTTCACCAGGGAGTTGACCAGGCCGGCCAGCAGAATGGCCCGGGCCGCCACTTCCAGGGCCAGCTCCTTGTGGGAGAGCTGGGAGAGGGAGAGGGTGATGGCGTCCACGTCCGTGATGCCGGAGACCAGCGCCAGCAGATAGACCCCGGAGTTGCCTACCTTGCTCTGCAGCAAGGTGGCCATGAAGCCGATGAGCGCCAGCAGCAGGCCGAACTTGATGGCGGTGGCGAGATCCAGCGGGTTGCGGGTTTCGGGCTGCACCGGGTTGTCGCTCATCTCCTCGCGCTGGCGCCAGAACCAGAAGGCGAAGCCGTAGACGGTGGCCGCCAGCAGCAGCAGGGGGAGGGCCAGGCGCATGGCCAGTTCGTTGTGAATGAGCAGCACCAGCACCAGCAGTCGCAACCACATGGTGGCCCCCGCCAGCAGTATGCCGGTGGCCAGCAGCCGCTCCAGCCCGGGCTGCTCCTTGTTGAGGCGGGCAAATTGCAGGGTGAGGGCGGTGGAGGAGGCGAGCCCCGCCAGCATGCTGGTGAGCACCAGGCCGGCACGGGTGCCGAGCAGGCGCACCGCGAAGTGACCGGAGAAGGAGATGCCGGCGATCACCACCACCATCAGCCAGATCTTGAAGGGATTGAAGGCGTCGAGGGGGCCCATCTCGACGTCGGGGAGCACCGGCAGCAGCACCAGGGAGATGAGCAGGAAGCGCAGGGTTGCGTGAAATTCCGTCTCGCTCAAGAACAGCATCCCCTGCTGGATCTGGCCCTTGAGTCCCATCAAGAGCGCCGCCAGCACGGCGCAGGCCACCGCCTCGCTCGGACTCTGCAGCACAGACATCAGCCCCAGCAGGTAGGTGAGCACCATGGCCACCGAGCTGGTGAGGCCAAACTCCCCCTGCCAGCGCTGGGCCAGCCAGACCGAGAGGCCGCAGCCGATGACCACAGCCAGCAGGCCGAGCAGGGCCAGCCAGGCACCCAGGGTCGGCAACAGCAGGGCGCAGACGCCGCCGAGCAGGCCGATGAGGCCATAGGTCCGCATCCCGGCGATGCGCTGGTTGTCCCCCAGCTGGCGCACCTGCCAACCCCGCTCCAGTCCGATGATGAGCCCTATGGCCAGTGACACCAGGGCGCCGTAGACGGGCTCCGCCTCGATCCACATGGGGTTCTCCTCTCATTGCTCTCCCTGTCAGGATGGCACAGACGGTGCGCCAGCAGGGGGAGCTGGCTCACAGAGCGGGCGCACCGCCTGGCACGCAAAAAAAGGCGCCACCCAAGGGGACGCCTGAAAACCAAACCTTGCGGTTTGAAGACCAACGGAACCAAAGATCACACACTCAGCACTTCCCTCGGCAGGCTCAACCCTGCCACTTGCCTCCTTCCACTATCACGTCATTGGGATCGGTATCGGCGCTCAGTTTGTCGCGCACATACTGGTCGTAGAGTTTCAGCAGGTACTTCTCTTCCCCCAGCTTGGCGAGACGGTCGTTGACCCAGTCCCGCAGCTCGATATTGCCCTTCTTCACCGCCGGCGCGATGGGGTCTTCCGAGCCCAGCTTCTCGGGCAGCACCCGATAGCCCGGGTTCTCCTTGGCCCAACTGAAGAGCACCAGGTTGTCCTGGGCGTAGGCGTCACCGCGGCCCTGGGCCAGGGCCTGCAGGGATTCGGTGTTCTTCTCGAACTTGAGCACCTTCCACTCCGGGTGGTTGCGGGTCAGCCAGATGTCCGCCGTGGTGCCGGTGGTGACGATGAGTGTCTTGCTGGCCAGATCGTCGAGCTTCCTGGCCGGGCTCCCTTCTGGCACCAGCACCTGCACCGCGACCTTGAGGTTGGGGTTGGTGAAGTCCACCACCTCGCGCCGCTCCGGGGTCACCGTCATGTTGGCGAGGATGAGGTCCACCTTGTCGCTCTGCAGGAAGGGGATGCGGCTGGCGGGCTCCACCGCCACGAACTCGACCTTGTTCTCGTCCCCCAGCAGATCCTTGGCGAAACGACGACCGAGATCGGTGTCGAAGCCGACGTACTTGCCCTTCTCGTCCACATAGCCGAAGGGGGGCTTGTCGGTGAAGACGCCGACGATGAGCTTGTCGCGGGCCTTGATCTTGGCGAGGGAACCGTCCGCCGCCTGGGCGGCGCCACTGGCGAGACCCAGTCCCAACAAGGCACTAAACAGAACCGAGGTGATTATTTTCATGCTGACTCCTTTCGTTTGATGACAGTTGTATAAGAGAACTTGGCGAGGAACTGGCGGGCACGCTGGCTCCTGGGATTGTCGAAAAATTGATGGGGGGCGGCCTGCTCCAGGATGTGGCCGCCGTCCATGAAGAGGATGCGATCCGCCACCGCCCGGGCGAACGCCAGCTCGTGGGTGACGATGAGCAGGGTCATGCCGCTGCCGGCGAGGTCGCGGATCACCTCCAGCACCTCCTGCACCATCTCGGGATCCAGCGCGGCGGTCACCTCGTCAAACAGCATCACCTGCGGGTTCATGCACAGGGCCCGCACGATGGCGATACGCTGCTGCTGGCCGCCGGAGAGCTGGCGCGGATAGTCGTGACGCCGCTCCCAGAGGCCAACCCGGGTCAGCAGCTGCTCCGCCTGCAGCAGCGCCTCCTGCCGCTCCCGCTTCTGCACCTGCAGGGGGCCGAGCAGCACATTTTCCAGCACCGTCAGGTTGGGGAAGAGGTGATAGCTCTGGAACACCATGCCAATGCGCTGGCGCAGCCGCTGCCAGTTGGTGCTGGCATCCAGCCGCTCTCCATCGAAGCGAATGTGGCCCCCCTGAATGGGTTCGAGCCCGTTGAGGGTGCGCAGCAGGGTGCTCTTGCCGCAGCCGCTCGGCCCCAGGATGACGATCACCTCCCCGGCGTTCACTGTGAGGCTGACCTCGTCCAGTACCCGGTGTTGGCCGAATTGTTTGCTGACAGCATTGAGCTCAAGCAGAGGTGTCATACCGCATTACCCCATTGTTGCTCCAGCCGGCGCGAGGCGAGCGAGAGCGGATAGCAGACCGATAAGAAGAACAGGAACAGCAGACCGTAGATGAGCAGCGAGCCATAGGTGCGCTCGATGATCTGCTGACCCACCTTGATCACCTCCACCACCCCGATCAGCACCGCCAGCGAGCTGGTCTTGATGATGCGGGTATGGATGTTGATGGTCGGCGGCGTCAGCCGTTGCAGCGCCTGGGGCAGCAGCACGTGGCGATAGAGCTGCCAGCGGGAGAGCCCGAGTGCCAGGCCGGCTTCCTGCTGGCCGCGGGCGAGGGACTTGAGCCCACCGCGCACCACTTCCCCCACCTCGCTGGCACCCCACAGGGAGAGCACCAGCACGGCGCACCAGAAGGCCGGGATATCCAGGCCAAAGAAGATCGGCAGCCCGAAGAAGAAGAGGTAGAGCCAGACCAGCACGGGCACCACCCGAAACAGCTCCAGATAGACTCGCAACACTCCCCGAGTCAGCCTTCCCCCCTGCTGGGCCAGCACGCCGTAAGCGACGCCGCCCAGGGTGGCGAACAGGATGGCGAGCAGGGAGATGGCGAGGGTCTGACCCGCGCCCACCGCCAGCAGCGGCAGCGCCTGCATCAGCTGCTCAGTGACCGAATTGACCATATTGATCCCTCCTTTCCTCTGCATGGGTGGCGAGTGACAGCAGCAGGACGATCAGTGCCCACATCGGGATCCTCGCCTGCATCAGCGATTCAATGACCGAACTGACCATGTTGCAGCCTCCTTTCAACGACGCGCAGGGCCAAGGAGAGCGGCAGAAAGATCAGCACGCACATCAAGGTCAGCACCGCCAGCATCTCGTAGGTCTTGTAGTAGAGGGCGATGTAGTTCCTGGTGGTGTAGAGCAGCTCCGGCACCGCCACTGCCGAGGCCACCGTGGTCTCTTTGAGCAGGAAGATGAAATTGGCAAAGAGCGCCGGCAGGCTGGCGAGCCAGGCCTGGGGCAACTGCACATGGCGCAGCAGTTGCCAGCGGGAGAGACCTATGGCCCGGCCCGCCTCCAGCTGGCTAGGGGGGACCGCCTGAATGCCCGCCCGCAGCGCCTCGGTGAGATAGCCGCCGCCGAGGAAGGTCATGGCGATCACCGCAGTGGCAAAGCCCGACAGCGACAGGCCGAGCGCCGGCAGCCCGAAGTAGAGAAAGAACAGCTGGATCAAGAGCGGCGTGTTGCGGGCCAGCTCCACATAGGCGCGGATCACCCGGTTCAGCCAGGGCCTGTGCAGGCTTTGCAGCGTCACATTGAGCAGCGCCACGGTGAGGGAGCTGAGGATCACCAGGGCGCCGAGCTGCAAGGTGACCCAGACCGACTTGCCAAAGGCTGGCAGGGTGGTGAGGACAAAGGACCAGTCGAAGCTCATGCGGGGATGCTCCCGTCGCGGCGCAGCCGCTGGGGCAGCACTGTGATGGCGTCCGGGTACTTGATGCCGGCGCCTGTGTTGAGCACCACCACCCGCTCGCCCCCCTGGATCCAGCCGCTCTCCCGCAGTTGGCGAGCGGCGGCGAAGGCGGCCGCCCCTTCCGGGCAGACGAAGCTGCCTTCGCGCGCGGCGAGCTGGCGGATCTCGCGCTGGATGGCGCCGTCGTCCACTGCTATGGCGCACCCTTCGGTGCGATAGAGGGCGTCCAGCACCAGAAAATCCCCCAGCGCCTTGGGCACATTGATGCCGAACGCCAGGGTCTGGGAGTCGGGCCAGAAGCGCGACTCGCGCTCCCCCTGCTGCCAGGCCTGGACTATGGGGGCGCAGCCGCTCGCCTGCACCGCCACCAGCCTGGGCAGGTCGCCCTTGACCCAGCCCAGCTCCTGCAACTCCCGCAGCGCCTTGTAGATGCCGACGAGCCCGACCCCGCCACCTGTGGGGTAGAGGATGACATCCGGCAGGGTCCAGCCGAGCTGCTCGGCGATCTCCAGCCCCATGGTCTTCTTGCCCTCGATGCGGTAGGGCTCCTTGAGGGTGGAGGCATCGAACAGCCCCTGCTCCGCCACCGCCTGGGCCACCTGGCGACCGGCGTCGCTGATGAGGCCGTCCACCAGATAGAGGCGGGAGCCGGCGAGGGAGGTCTCCAGCCTGGTGATGGCGGGGGCCGCCTGGGGCATGACAATGGTGCTGCGCAGCCCGGCGCGGGCGCCGTAGAGCGCCCAGGCCGCACCGGCGTTGCCGTTGGTGGGCATGGCGAAGTGGGTGACGCCGAGTTCCCGGGCGCGGGAGACCCCGACTGCGGCGCCACGGGCCTTGAAGGAGCCGGTGGGGAGGACGCTCTCATCCTTCATCCAGAGATCCGGAATGCCAATCTGCTTGCCGAGGGTGGGCAGGGGCAGCAGGGGAGTGAAGCCTTCCCCCAGGGTGACCACCTGGGCGGGGTCGCGCACCGGCAGCAGCTCGTGGTAGCGCCACAGGCTGGCGGGGCGACCCAGCAGGGAGGCCGAGTGCCAGGCCTGCTTCAGGGCCTCGAGATCGTAGCTGGCCAAGAGCGGTGCCCCCGCCCGGCTCAGTTGCTGGGGCCGATCGGCATCATGGGTCTCGCCGGTCTTGCTGCACCTCAGATGTGATAGGTAGCTGTAGGGCATGCTTTATCCTGAATGGGTCACGTTGGCTGGTTTCTTATTCCATCCTGTGACCCAGGGGCCGGATAACAAACAAAATAAAGCGGCAAACCTAAGTGAAAAAATTCATATGACTCCGTCTTTGCCGGGGGCACCGCCCGTCGCCACCGGCCGGGGGGTTGGGCCGTACGGCACTCTTTGTTACCCTGCCCGCTTCACCGAAATCGCAGGGAGCCGCCTCGATGCGAGCCATTGTCAGCCTGCTGGCCCTGTCACTGCTGTGTGCGTGCAGCGGCCAGTCAACCGAAGAGGATGCCATGTCAGGGAAAACGCGCCTTCACTACCCCGTCACCCCCCAGGGGGATCAGGTGGATCACTACTTCGGCCAGGCCGTGGCCGATCCCTATCGCTGGCTGGAGGATGACCGCAGCCCCGAGACCGAGGCCTGGGTCAGGGCCCAGAACCGGGTAACTCAGGATTACCTCTCGCAGATCCCGTATCGGGCGGCCATCAAGGAGAGGCTCGCCTCATCCTGGAACTACGCCAAGGAGGGGGCGCCGTTTCGCGAGGGGCGCTACCACTACTTCTTCAAGAACGACGGCCTGCAGAACCAAAACGTGCTGTGGCGCCAGCTGCCGGGCAAGCCGGCGGAAGTGTTCCTCGATCCCAATACCCTCAGCCCCGACGGCACCACGGCGCTGGATCAGCTGAGCTTCTCCCGGGATGGCCGCATCCTGGCCTACTCCCTGTCGCTGGCCGGCAGCGACTGGCGCGAAATCCACCTGATGGACGTGGAGAGCAAACAGCCCCTGGAGGCGCCCCTCAAGGACGTGAAGTTCAGCGGCATCAGCTGGCTCGGCAACGAGGGCTTCTTCTACTCGAGCTACGACAAGCCAGATGGCAGCGAGCTGTCGGCCAAGACAGATCAGCACAAGCTCTATTTCCACCGCCTCGGCACGGCGCAGCAGGAAGATCGGCTGGTGTTCGGCGCCATTCCGGCGCAAAAGCACCGCTACGTGGGGGCCAGTGTCACCGAAGATGACCGCTTCCTGCTCATCTCGGCGGCGGACTCCACCTCCGGCAACCGCCTCTACGTGAAGGATCTGAGCCGGGAGAACGCACCGCTGCTGACGGTGCAGGGGGATCTGGAGGCGGACGTGAGCCTGGTGGACAACCAGGGCGGCACGCTCTACCTGCTGACCAACCGGGACGCCCCCAACGGCCGTCTGGTGACGGTGGAGGCCGCCAACCCGGGCCCCGAACAGTGGCGCGACCTCATCCCCGAGCGCCAGCAGGTGCTGAGGGTGCACAGCGGCAGCGGCTACCTGTTCGCCGAGTACATGGTGGACGCCACCGCCCGGGTCGAGCAGTTCGACTACGAAGGCAAGCGGGTGCGCGAGGTGGCGCTGCCCGGCCTTGGCAGCGTCAGCGGCTTCAAGGGCAAGCACGACGATCCCGCCCTCTACTTCGGCTTCGAGAACTATGCCCAGCCGCCCACTCTCTACCAGTTCGAGCCCAACAGCGGGGCCATCAGCCTCTATCGCGCCTCGGCGGCGCCGTTCAAGCCAGAGGATTATGTCTGTGAGCAGCGTTTCTACCGGAGCAAGGACGGTACCCGGGTGCCGCTCATCATCAGCTACCGCAAGGGGCTGAAACTCGATGGCAGCAACCCGACCATCCTCTACGGCTATGGCGGCTTCGACGTGAGCCTGACCCCGAGCTTCAGCGTGTCGGTGGCGAACTGGCTGGATCTGGGGGGCGTCTATGCGGTGGCGAACCTGCGCGGGGGTGGCGAGTACGGCCAGGCCTGGCACCTGGCGGGCACCAGGATGAACAAGCAGAACGTGTTCGACGACTTCATCGCCGCGGCGGAGTACCTCAAGGCCGAGGGCTACACCCGCGCCGACCGGCTGGCGATCCGCGGTGGATCCAACGGCGGCCTGCTGGTGGGGGCCGTGATGACCCAGCGGCCGGATCTGATGCGGGTCGCGCTGCCGGCGGTGGGGGTGCTCGACATGCTGCGCTACCACAGCTTCACCGCCGGGGCGGGCTGGGCCTATGACTACGGCACCAGCGCCGATGATGAGGCCATGTTCGCGTATCTGAAGGGCTACTCGCCCCTGCACCAGGTGCGGCCCGGGGTCAGCTACCCCTCGACTATGGTGACCACGGCGGATCACGACGATCGCGTAGTGCCGGCCCACTCCTTCAAGTTCGCCGCCACCCTGCAGGCCGACAATGCGGGCCCCCATCCCCAGCTCATCCGCATCGAGACCAATGCGGGGCACGGGGCGGGCACGCCGGTGACCAAGCTTATCGAGCAGAGCGCGGACCTCTATGCCTTCACCTTGTATGAGATGGGCTACCGGCAACTGCCGACCGTCCAGTAAGACCAGGGCCCTGCGGGGCCCTTTTCCGTGGTGGGACAGGCGGGCGCGACCATCCCTGTCTCGCCATTTGCCCGTTTTGTGGCCGGTACAGCCTGCGCCGCGCCCCCGGTGGTATAGTCAGCCACAGGATCTGCATTGAGGAGTTCGTCGTGAAGAAGATCATCTACATACTGCTGGGGTTGGCGCTGGCGGCCGTGGTGGCCATCGCCGCCCTGGTGTCTCTGGTTGACCCCAATCAGTTCAAGCCCCAGCTGGCGGAGCAGGTGCGCAAGAGCACGGGCCGCGAGCTGGTGATGGAGGGGGATATCGGCTGGCGCTTCTGGCCGAGCCTCGGCCTCTCCCTCGAGAAGGTGCAACTTCGCAACCCCGCGGGCTTTGCCGAGCCGGATCTGCTGCGCTTCGCGCAGGGTGACGCCTCTGTCGCCCTGCTGCCGCTGCTCTCCCGCCGGCTGGAGATTGGCAAGGTGACCCTGAGCGGCGCCCATCTCTTTATCCAGACCAGGGCCGATGGCAGCTCCAACCTGAGCGGTCTGGTCAAGACTGTCACCGCCGACAAGGGCGATGGCGCTCAATCCCCTGCCGGCGATGGCCAGCCCGCCGCCCCTGCCGCCAGTGAAGAAAAACCCTGGCAGATCAGCCTGCAAGGGGTAGCATTGGTCGAGGCCAGCGCTCTGGTGCGGGACGATCGCAGCGGCGTCGTCTCCCGGCTCGACCGGCTGGATCTCGATCTGGGGCAGCTGACCCCGGGTGAGTGGGTGCCGGTGACCCTGGCCGCCAAGGGGGCGCAAGGGGATCTGGGGTTTGATCTCAAGGGAGAGGCCCAGCTCAAGCCGGCCCAGGAGGCAATGAAGAGCGAGCTCAAGGATCTCAGCCTCAGCGGCAGCCTGAGCCAGCCATCGCAGCGGCTCGATGCCTTCACCCTCAAGGCCGATCGGCTGGCGCTGGGGCAGTGGAGCAGCCTGACCCTTAACCTGAGCGGCGCCCAGGGGGCGGCGGACAAGCCGACCCTGGCCGGAACCCTGGAGGGGACCCTCAAGGCGCGGCTCGACGAGAAGCGGCAACTGCTGGAGCTGTCGGATGCCGTGCTGGCCGCCAGGCTCAGCGGCGATGCCCTGCCGCGCCCGCAGATGAACCTCAAGCTGGCGGGCTTTGCCCGCGCGGAGCTCGACAAGCAGAGCGTCACCCTGAGCAACCTGGTGATGGGGGCGGATGACGCCCTGCTCAGCGGCAACGGCACTGTGCATCTGGGGGCCGTGCCCAGGGTGGAGTTCGACCTCAAGGGGGAAAAACTCGACCTCGACAGCTGGCTCGGTCAGCCAGCCAGGGCGGCGCCCGCTGCGGCCACCTCGGGGGCGGCTGCACCGGCCGGAACAAAGGCGCAGGCGCAGGCTCCCGCCACCAGGGCGCTCTCCACCATGGAGCCCGATCTCGCCGCCCTCAAGGCGGTGGACCTGGCCGGCCGGCTGCAACTGGGCAGCCTGAGGGTGAAGGGGCTGGATCTCGGCGCCGTCGACCTGCAGCTCGCCCTGGCCGGTGGGCAGCTAACGCTCAAGCAGTTCAGCGCCGGGGTGGCCGGTGGTCAGGTGACGGCGAGCGGCGTGCTCGATGCCCGTCAGCAACCCGCCCGCTATCAGGTGCACAAGCGGATACAGGGGGTGGATATTCGCCCCCTGCTGCAGACCCTGGCCCAGAACGATCGACTGGAAGGCAAGGGAGATCTCGAGGTGCAGGCGCAGGGCACTGGCCTCTCCGAGCAGGCCCTGCGCAGCCAGATGCAGGGCAAGGCGAGTCTCAGGCTGAGGGACGGTGCCCTGCACGGCATCAACCTGGCTGAGATGATCCGCGAGGCGCGGGCCACCCTGACCGGCAAGGGGGCGGATCAGGTGAAGGAGGCGCGCAAGACCGACTTCAGCGCCCTGACCGCCAGCTTCCAGATCGCCAATGGCGTGGCGCGCAGCGACGACATCCAGCTGCTCGCGCCCGCCCTGCGGGTGAAGGGCCAGGGCCAGACCGCCCTGGTGCCCGAGACCCTCGACTTCCTGTTCCTCACCTCAGTGGTGGAGAGCAGCAAGGGCCAGGGGGGCAAGAGCGTGGACGAGCTCAAGGACGTCACCATACCGGTGCGCATCGGCGGTCACTGGCAGACACCGAGCTACCGGCTCGACGTGAAGGAACTGCTCAGCAACAACAAGGTGCTGGAGGAGAAGGCCCGCAAGGAGGCCGAGCGCGGCCTCAAGAAGTTGCTGGGAGACAAGGGCGACGACGAGCAGATCAAGGGGGTGGCGGATCAGCTGCTCAAGGGCCTGTTCAAATAGCCTGGACCTGTCGTCTTATCGCCATGCAGAGCCCGCCCAGTGCGGGCTCTGTGCGTGTTGCTCTGCGCTCGGGAAAGGAGGCGGGACTCGACGCCGCATGCGCCGGTAGTGAAAGAGAGGGATGTTGGGGCCGGACAAAGATGGTATCACTGTGGTTTTACCAAGGAGCAGATGAATGAGTCGCAGTGAAATCGCAAGAGAGATATCCCATCCGGACTGGCCGCTGGTCTGGCAGATCTACGGCAGCAGCTTTCCCCGCTACGAACAGCGCCAGCCGCAGCATCAGCAGCTCAAGATGGGAGACTCCCGCTTTCACTGCCAGCTCTTTTATCAGGGCGAGCAGCTGCTCGGCTTTATCTTCTGGTGGGACTGCGGCGAGCAGATCTACATCGAGCATCTGGCCATCAACCCGGCCCTGCGCGGCCAGAACCACGGCTCCCGCCTGCTGGCGACATTCTGCCGGGAGGCCGGGCGCCCCGTCATCCTGGAGATAGATCCGCCAGAGGACGAGATCGCCATCCGCCGGCTGCGTTTCTATCAGGGGCTGGGTTTTTGCCTGAGCGATCATGACCACGTGCACCCGCCCTATCAGCCGGATCATCAAGGCCATGCGCTGCGGGTGCTTAGCTATCCGGCCCCGCTCGATGAGCAGGGGTACCGGCGCTTCAACCGGGTGCTGGTGGAGACCGTGATGGATCACGGCCCGGCCTGACGCGGCCGCCATCCATCTCGCAGTAGTTCAATCCGCGACACGACCAGGAGGGTCCATGCACAAACGGGTGTTGATCACAGGTGGCAGCAGGGGGATAGGGGCGGCGACGGCCCGTTATCTGGCGGGGCTGGGGTATCATCTGTGCCTCAACTATCGTCATGACAAGGCCAGTGCCGAGGCGCTGGTGGCCGAGATCCGGGCCCGGTATCCGGTCTCCTGCATAGCAGTGCAGGCGGATATCGGGGTGGAGGCCGAGGTGGTGCGCCTGTTCGAGGAGATGGACGCCCGGCTCGGGGTGATCACCCATCTGGTGAACAACGCGGGCATACTCCAGCCCCAGATGAAGGTGCTGGAGATGAGCGCCGAGCGCATCAACAAGACCCTGACCACCAATGTGACCGGCTATTTTCTCTGCTGCCGGGAGGCGGTGCGCCGCATGACGAGCGGGGGCGCCATCGTCAACGTCTCCTCCGCCGCCGCGCGCCTGGGCTCCCCCGGGGAGTATGTGGACTACGCCGCCTCCAAGGGGGCCATAGACGTGCTGACCAGGGGCTTGTCCCTGGAGGTGGCGGCCCAGGGGATCCGGGTCAACGGGGTGCGCCCGGGCTTTATCTATACCGAGATGCACGGGGACGGCGGCGAACCCGGTCGGGTGGACAGGATCAAGGGCAATATTCCGCTGCAACGGGGCGGTCAGCCGGTGGAGGTGGCCGCCGCCATCGCCTGGCTGCTGTCGGACGAAGCCTCCTATGCCACCGGCACCTTTATCGATCTGGCCGGGGGGCGCTAGGGGTTTTGCTGGAGGGAAAAGGGGGGAGGTGTCGCTCCCCCTTGATCAGGGTTATTCGTAGACGGCTGTTGCAGTCAGCAACTGATCGGCAAAGGTAAATATCTCATCAACGGAGCCAATAGGGTGTCGGGTTTCCTTCTTGTCGGCATCAAATAACCCAAGATATTTCTGCTTCGAATTGAAATGTAACCGGCAAAGTGGCTTGCGGTTATTGTCGTCGAGCAGGATGCCAAAATAACTCTGAGTGTCTCTTGCCGCGATTCTTGTTACATCAAACCGCTGCCTCAGGATGGCTTTGACGACGTTGAAGCCTTCAACCTCCTCAATGCTGGTGTCTATCTTCGATTTTTCTTCATTATTATTCTCAGCCTCATTGCCATCGTTTGAACCACTGCTGTCAAAGGCGGGCTGAATTGTCGAGGCATTGACGCTGCTACCTATCGCTGACTTCAATCTGGCATTGATGCTGTCATTGAGGAACTGGCTGAGGGCTTTCTTGGTGATGTCGGTGAAAGACTGTTTCACTCGTGCAGTAAGAACGCCGTCATAAATACGGGATGCAAAGAATTTCACAAAGTCTTCTTCTGGCGAGGAAAATTGCTCTGCAAGCAATTTCTTGATTTGACTGAGGTATTTCAACTCTCCCGCCGCATCGACTACGGATTCAACATCGAAGGAGGTCTTGGTCAGCTTCAGCACCTCGGGTACTACGTGCTCATCGATATCTTCCAGATCCAGCGTTAGAAATGGTTTCTCGTCCATCTTGTTCGGGGCATCAAGGTCGGTATAGAACTCGTATTGAGCACCATTGGTCAGTATTCCGATCCGGGCATTGGTGACGGCAAAGTACCTGAATAGCTGTCCTGAATGTTTGGCAGAGAGCTTCTCACTGTATTTCTTACACTCCACCAATATTTGCACCTGACCATCTTTGAGAATGGCGTAGTCAACTTTTTCGCCTTTCTTGATGCCCGTGTCTGCGGTGAACTCAGGGATTACTTCGGTGGGGTCGAACACATCATAACCGAGTACGCGGTTGAGAAATGGCATGACAAAGGCGTTCTTTGTTGCCTCTTCGGTTGCGATCATGGATGACTGCTGAGTGATTTTTTTGG
>NZ_CBCPLW010000029.1:0-42627 GCF_965119515.1 Aeromonas sp. Marseille-Q7275 | reverse complement strand
ATGCCGACACAGCACGCATTTCCCCCTCGCATCGGCACCATTTTCACCCGATCATCGCCGCTGACCGTGGTTGCCGCTATAATGGCCGCCCTCAAGCAAGGTGGTGGTATGAAAGCAGAATATCTACAGCGATTCGGGGGCATTGCCCGTCTTTATGGTCAGCGCGCCCTTGGTTCCTTCAGCCAGGCCAAGGTCTGCGTGGTGGGGATAGGCGGGGTTGGCTCTTGGGCGGCGGAGGCGCTGGCCCGTGCCGGCATCAACCAGATCACCCTGATCGACATGGATGACATCTGCATCACCAACACCAACCGTCAGATCCACGCCATGCAGGGCACGGTCGGCCGCCTCAAGACAGAAGTGATGGCCGAGCGCATCCACGCCATCAACCCCGACTGCGAGGTGATTGAGGTGGATGACTTTGTCACCGCCGACAACCTGGCCGAGCATATCAGGCGGGAGTTTGACTATGTGGTGGATGCCATCGATTCGGTCAAGGCCAAGGTGGCGCTTATTGCCTTCTGCAAGCGCAACAAGATCCCGGTGATCGTAGCGGGCGGTGCCGGCGGGCAGATGGATCCGACCCAAATCACAGTGGCGGATCTGGCCAAGACCATTCAGGATCCGCTGGCGGCCAAGGTGCGCTCCGACCTGCGCCGGTTGCACAACTTCAGCAAGAATCCGGCGCGCAAGTTTGGGGTGGAGTGTGTCTTTTCGACCGAGCAGCTGAGCTATCCCGATGGCAATGGCGGCACTTGTCAGGCCAAGGCGGCCAGCGATGGCAACATGAAGATGGATTGCGCCTCCGGCTTTGGCGCCGTGACGCCGGTGACGGCGACCTTCGGTCTGGTGGCCGCTTCCCGGGTATTGAAGAAGATTGCCGAGCGGGGCGCCCGCGCCGAGAAAGAGGCCGGGAATGGAGAGGTAGGGTCGATTAGCGAAGCCTGATCGACCACTGAACAAGGGGGGTTAGGCTGCCAGCTCCCGGATCGCCAGTACTATTGCCCTGAGCCCGTTACCCCGTGACGGGCTCAAATGTTTCTCTAGCCCCAGCTCTGTGAAATAGGCTTCCATATCAAAGGCCTGAATCACCTCTGCGGATTGGTGGTTGAGCGCCGCCAGCACGATGACGATCAGCCCGCGTACGATGCGGGCATCGGAATCACAGGCAAAGTGCCAGCAGCCATCCTCGCTTTGTTCTCCCTTCAACCAGGCCTGGCTTTCACATCCCTTGAGACGGAATGCCTCCTGCTGCCATTCGCCGGGTAGCGTGGGTAACAGCTTGCCGAGCTGGATGATGAGGCGGTACTGGTTCTCCCAGCCAGGTGCGGCGGCAAACTGCTGGCGGATGCTGTCAGCGTCGGGCTCAAGGCCGATCCGGGTATAGGTTGCGAGGTCACTCATTCGATTGTCTGCCTTAGAAGAAATCACTTAACTTGTGCAGGGCCGCCAGCAGGGCTTCCACATCGTCCCGGTTGTTGTAACAGGCCAGGGAGACCCGCAGGGTGCCGCCTATACCGAGGCTGTCCATCAGCGGCATGGCGCAGTGATGGCCGACTCGCAGTGCTATGCCCTGCATGTCGAGCAGGGTGGCGGCATCCTGGGGGTGGATGTCGTCCAGCAGGAAGGAGACGGCGCCTGCCCGTTGTGCTGGTTCCCCGATGAGGCGCAGGCCCGGCACCTGGCGCAGGCCAGCGACCAGATGGTCGGTGAGTGCCTGTTCGTGGCGCACCAGCGCAGCCCTGTCTTGGGTCCTGATAAAGTCGATGGCGGCAGCCAGGCCAATGGCCCCGGCGATATGGGGGGTCCCCGCCTCGAACTTGAAGGGCAGGGCGTTGAAGGTGGTGCCGCTGAAACTGACTCTGTCGATCATCTCGCCCCCCGCCTGCCAGGGCGGCATCCGCTCCAGCAATCCGGTTCTGCCCCAGAGCACGCCGATACCGGTCGGGCCGTAGAGCTTGTGACCGGAGAAGGCGTAGAAGTCGCAGCCTATGGCTTGCACATCTACCTCGAGGTGGGCCACCGCCTGGGCGCCGTCGATCAGCGTCAGGGCGCCAACCGCCTTGGCGGCAGCCACCATCCGGGTGATCGGATTGACGGTGCCGAGGGCATTGGAGACGTGGGCCACGCTCACCAGCCGGGTGCGCGGCCCCAGCATGGCCAGGTAAGCCTCCATATCCAGATCCCCGCGCTTATCCAGCGGAATGACCCGAATGATGGCGCCGGTGCGTTCGGCAATCAACTGCCAGGGGACTATGTTGGCGTGGTGCTCCAGGGTGCTGAGGACGATCTCGTCCCCTGCCTTGAGTTCGCTCATGCCCCAGCTCTGGGCCACCAGATTGATCGCCTCGGTGGTGCCGCGGGTCCAGATCACCTCGTGGCTGCGGGGCGCATTGATAAAGCGGGCGACCGTCTCGCGGGCCGCCTCGAAGGCGCGGGTGGCGCGGCCGCTCAGGGCATGGGCGGCGCGGTGCACGTTGGCGTTGTCGGCCCGATAGTAGTGAGCGATGGCGTCCAGCACCGCCTGCGGCTTCTGGGTGGTGGCGGCGTTGTCCAGATAGATCAGAGGGTGGCCGTTCACCTCCTGTGCCAGGGCCGGAAACTGGCTACGCAATTGGGCGTGCTGTTGCTGATTCATGCTCCCCTCACCTCCTCTGGAAAAGTCGGCCATGATCCGGAAAATGACGGGCAAACACAAGGCGAAGTGGCGGGATCCTGTGTCCGGTTTCGGCTGCCCGCGGGATCTCTGTTACAATGCCGCCCCTCATCATAAGCCAAGAGATCCGGCCCATGAAGCTCAACCCCAATCAGAACGAAGCGGTCAAGTTTGTCTCCGGCCCTTGCCTGGTGCTGGCGGGTGCCGGATCGGGCAAGACCCGCGTCATCACCAACAAGATCGCCTATCTGGTGCAGCAGTGCGGCTACAACGCCCGCAACATCGCCGCTGTGACCTTTACCAACAAGGCGGCGAGGGAGATGAAGGAGCGGGTCGGCCAGACCCTGGGCCGCAAGGAGGCGCGGGGGCTCATGGTCTCCACCTTCCATACCCTGGGGCTCGAGATCATACGTCGCGAGCACAAGAGCCTGAATCTCAAGGCAAACTTCTCCCTGTTCGACGATACCGACCAGCTGGCGCTGCTGAAAGAATTGACCGAGGCGGAGCTGGACAACGACAAGGACAAGCTCTCGGCCCTCATCACCCAGATCTCCAACTGGAAGAACGACCTCATCCTGCCGGCGCGGGCCATGCGCATCGCCCGGGGGCCGGAAGAGGTGCTGATGGCCCAGCTCTACGAGCGCTATCACCGCCAGATGGTGGCCTACAACGCGCTGGATTTTGATGACCTCATCGTGATGCCGACCCTGCTGCTGAAGAACAATGAGGAGGTGCGGACCCGCTGGCAGAACAAGATCCGCTACCTGCTGGTCGATGAGTATCAGGATACCAACACCAGCCAGTACGAGCTGGTGAAACAGATCGTCGGCGAGCGGGCCCGCTTCACCGTGGTGGGGGATGACGATCAGTCCATCTACTCCTGGCGCGGTGCCAAGCCGCAGAACCTGGTGTTGCTGAACGAGGATTTCCCCAGCCTCAAGCTCATCAAGCTGGAGCAGAACTACCGCTCCAAGGGGCGCATCCTCAAGTGCGCCAACATATTGATCGCCAACAACCCCCATGTGTTCGACAAGGCGCTCTTCTCCGAGCTCGACTACGGGGTGCCGGTCAAGGTGCTGTTCGCCAAGAATGAGGAGCACGAGGCGGAGCGGATCGCCGCCGAGATGATGGGCCACAAGTTCATGAACCGCACCCGGTTCAAGGATTACGCCATCCTCTATCGGGGCAATCATCAGTCGCGCATCTTCGAGAAGGCGCTGATGACCAACCGCATTCCCTATCGCATCTCCGGCGGTACCTCGTTTTTCTCCCGCACCGAGATCAAGGACATCATGGCTTACCTCAAGCTGCTGGTGAATCCGGACGAAGACACCGCCTTCCTGCGGGTGGTCAACCTGCCGCGCCGGGAAATCGGTCCCACCACCCTTGAGAAGCTGGGGCAGTACGCCAACCAGCGCGGCAAGAGCCTGTTTGCCGCCAGCTTCGAGCTGGGGCTGGAGCAGCACCTCTCCGGCCGTGGCCTCGTGGCCCTGCAGGCCTTCACCAACTGGCTGGTGCGGCTCGGCGATCAGGCGCTGCGAGGCAACCCGGTGGAGGCTGTACGGGACATGATCAAGGAGATCCACTACGAGGAGTGGCTCTACGAGACCTCCCCCAGCCCGAAGGCGGCCGAGATGCGGATGCAGAACGTCTCTACCCTCTATCGCTGGATCACCGAGATGCTGGAGGGGGACGAGCTGGAGGAGGCCATGACGCTCGCCCAGGTGGTCACTCGCCTCACCCTGCGGGACATGATGGAGCGCAACGAGGGGGAGGACGATGCGGATCAGGTGCAGCTGATGACACTGCACGCCTCCAAGGGGCTGGAGTTCCCCTATGTCTACATGGTGGGAATGGAAGAGGGCTTGCTGCCCCACCAGACCAGCATCGACGAGGACAACGTGGAGGAGGAGCGCCGTCTCGCCTACGTGGGTATCACCCGGGCCCAGACCGAACTGACCTTCACCCTCTGCAAGGAGCGGCGTCAGTATGGCGAGTCGGTGCGCCCCGAGCCGAGCCGCTTCCTGCTGGAGCTGCCCCAGGACGATCTGGAGTGGGAGAACCAGAAGAAGGTGACGGCCGAGGAGCGCCAGCAGAAGGGGCAGGTCGGCGTTGCCAACCTGAGGGCCCTGTTCAAGAAGGATTGAGAGAAGGCTAGGCCGGGGGCTCTGCGAGCAGCGGTATGATGTCGGATCCTGGCAGAGGCGGGGAGATGTGGCGCCCCTGCCCCAGGGCGCAGCCCAGCTCGATCAGCTTCTGCAGTTGCTGCTGGTTCTCTATGCCCTCGACCACCAGAGTGAAGTCAAGATCCTGACAGATGTCCCGCATGGCGCGGATCAGCGCCAGATCCTTGGGGGAGTTCAGCATGCGATGGGTGAAGCTGTCATCCACCTTGATGTAGTCCACCGGGAAGTGGAACAGGGCATTGAGGGAGGAGAAGCCGGTCCCGAAGTCGTCGAGGCTGATCTGGATTCCCTTGGCCCTGAGCTCATGGAGCGAGGTGAGGGAGTCGGCACTCTGCCTGGAGAGCTCCCGCTCGTTGAATTCGAAGATGAAGTAGCCGGGTATCACCCCCTCCTCCTCCATGATGTGGACCAGTGCCATGATCTGCTCGCGGCTGGCCAGGTGCTTGCCGGACAGGTTGAGCGATATCTTGAAGCGGCCGCCCCCCGAGAGCTGCAACCAGCTCTTCAACTGCTGGCAGGTGCGTCTGAGGATCTGGCGATCCAGATCCTGAATGAGGCCGCACTGCTCGGCCAGTGGAATGAAGTCGAATGCATCCTTGAGCTCCCCCTCCTCCGTTATCCAGCGCGCCATCACCTCCAGACCGACCAGGCGGCTGTCACACAGCCTGATCACGGGCTGGAAGTAGGGGACAATCCGCCCTTCCCGCAAGGCCCTGAACAGCAGCTCCTCCGGCGAGCCCGAGTGCTCCATGCAGGCATCTGAGTACATGACGATGCGACTGCGGCCATTGCGCTTGGCCTGATACATGGCGAGATCGGCCTGGTGCAGCAGCTCGCTGATGTCCGTGGTCTGCTCCGACACGCTGGCCACCCCCAGGCTGACGGTCACGGTCAGCTCATTGCCCTGAAGCCGGAACGGGTGGGCGATGCGGCCTACAATGCGGTTGAGTACGGGGCTGACGTCCTCCTCCTGCTGGCTGTTGTCCAGATAGATGACGAACTCGTCGCCCCCCAGCCTGGCCACCATGTCATTTTGCCGGATACAGCTCTGCAGGCGCTTGGCCAGCTCCTGCAGCAGCTGGTCGCCGGCACTGTGGCCCAGGGCGTCATTGACCTGCTTGAAATGATCCACGTCGGCGAAGATCAGGGTGAAGCCGGCCGTCTGGTAACGGCGGTAACGGGTCATGGCGTGATGGAGGTGGTTCATCAGCAGGGCCCGGTTCGGCAGCTGGGTCAACGGGTCGTGCAGCGCATTGAACTGGAGTCGCCGCTCCAGCTCCTGATGATGCCTGAGTCGTTTCTGCAACCGCAGGTTGGTCTGGCGCAACTGCTGGAGTCGCTGGTTGATGGACTCTTCCGAGTTGAGTTCATCCAGCTGCTGCCTGACTCTCGTGAGCTCAAGCAGCAGGGTCAACTGGTGGCGCAGGAAGTCGAGGAACAGCCTGTCATCGGCTTCCAGGGGCTGGGCAGTATTGATGATGAGGTGGGCGAAATACTGCTGCTGCTGGCGCAGTGGCAGGCTGTACCAGAACAATCCGGCCTCGCTGCGCTCTATGCTGTTGGTGCTGTGGCACAGGGCCCTGATGACGTCGTCAGCATAGGCAAGCCGCATCGGATAGAGTTTCTCCAGCCGCTGGTTATCGAGGCGGACCAGCAGCATGTCATTGACGGCCAGCATCTGGCGCAGCACGGCCTCCAACTGGGAAAACAGGGCATGCTGCGGCAGGTTGTGGGCCAACCGCATGATACGGCTGATTTTTTCAATCTTCTGCTGCCATTGGGGATCCCGCTGCATGAGGGGGGACGCCTGCCCAGCCAGCTGGGTGCCGGTCTGGGTTTCGTGCAGGCGCTTGGCGAGACACTCCAGCAGCAGTCTCAGGGTCGGGGTCTGTTCGGGAGCGCCGCGGGCCAGCAGCCATTGCACCTCATAGTGCTCCACCGCCTGCACGCACCATCCCTGATGTTCATCGAGCTGGGTGAGCTGTTCGGTGAGACGGGGCCCTTCACGCCCCAGTTGCTGCTTGAACGCCTCGGGCAGCCGATGTTCATACAACCAGTGCAGGCCGCCATCGGCCAGCCCCAGCATGGCAAAGTGCTGCAGGGGACAGAGTCTGCCCAGCTGCTCTACCAGTCTGGCGTAGTCCTCAGGAGAGGCGATGCCGGGCGCGGGGAAATCCATGATGGAAGAAACGACCGCCAGCAAGGGGGGGGGATCTGGCGGTGTGAGGGGCTGGACTGACATGCAACACTCCCGAATTAACTCATCTACAAGCGTAGTCGGAAGTGATTGGATTGAAAGGGCTGCTATAGAAGCCCTTTCAACCACTTAGAGCTTGTCGATCATGTAGTGAATGGCGTTTTCGATCTCTTCGTCACTACAGGCCGCGCAAGTACCCCGTGCCGGCATCATGCCGGCCTTGCCGGTGAAGCCTTCGATGGCATGCTTGCGCAGGGTGTCGAACCCCTGGGCGATGCGTGGTTCCCAGGCGGCCTTGTCCCCGCGCTTGGGCGCACCGGCCGCGCCGGTATCATGGCAGGCAAAGCAGGCGCCCTTGAACACTGTCTCGCCATCCCGAGGACCGGACGAGGCTGCAGCAGGGGCGGCCGCTGCGGTCGCGATGCCTTCCAGATCCTTGGCGGTGTAGACCTGACCGACCGGGGCTATGCGCTCGGCGATGGCTTCCGTCGACATCTCATCGGCGGCAAGGACGGCGCCGGACAGGGTGGCGGCTGCCATCCCGGCAGCCAGCAAATAGCTCAGTTTTTTCAACACGCTCATGTACTCCCAGCAGGCTCTTATTATCCCTAGAAAACGACGGGATTATAACCGAATAGTTACAGGCATTTAAACGCTTGTGTGTGAAGTGTTAAGCAATCTGCGAACAAAGTTTCTGCGGCGGCAGGGGCAGCAGGCAAGGCAAGAGCAAAAAGAAACCCGGCTTTCGCCGGGTTTTTGCATTCAGCCGTGAAAAAGGCTGACTTGTCTCTACTCAGGATCCCGGTGGACCTGGCCTTCGCACCTGACATCCACAAGCCGTTGTCCAGGCTACTCAATCCCAGTTCAGGATCACCTTGCCGGACTTGCCTGACCCCATGGCTTCGAAGCCCTGCTGGAAGTCATCGATGTGGAAGTGATGGGTGATGATGGGGCTGAGATCCAGGCCTGACTGGATGAGGCTGGCCATCTTGTACCAGGTTTCGAACATCTCGCGACCATAGATCCCTTTGATAAACAGTCCCTTGAAGATCACCTTGTTCCAGTCGATGGCCATGGTGGAGGGGGGAATGCCGAGCATGGCGATTTTGCCGCCGTGGTTCATCTTGTCGATCATGTCCTGGAAGGCGCTGGGTACGCCGGACATCTCCAGCCCCACGTCGAAGCCTTCGGTCATGCCGAGCTCGGCCATCACGTCGGAGAGCTTCTCCTTGGCCACGTTGACGGCGCGGGTGGCGCCCATCTTGCGGGCCAGCTCCAGCCGGTATTCGTTGACGTCGGTGATCACCACGTGACGGGCACCCACATGGCGGCAGACGGCGGCAGCCATGATGCCGATGGGACCGGCGCCGGTGATGAGCACGTCTTCACCCACCAGATCGAAGGAGAGGGCGGTGTGCACGGCGTTGCCGAACGGGTCGAAGATGGCGGCCAGCTCGTCGGGAATGTTGTCCGGTAGCTTGAAGGCGTTGAAGGCCGGGATCACCAGGTATTCGGCGAAGGAGCCCGGGCGGTTGACGCCGACCCCTATGGTGTTGCGGCACAGGTGGGTGCGACCGGCGCGGCAGTTGCGGCAGTGGCCGCAGGTGATGTGGCCTTCGCCGGAGACGCGATCGCCGATGGCGAAGCCGCGCACTTCCTGGCCGACGGCGACCACCTCTCCCACGTACTCATGACCGACCACCATGGGCACGGGTATGGTCTTCTGGGCCCACTCATCCCAGTTGTAGATGTGCATGTCGGTGCCGCAGATGGCGGTCTTGCGGATCTTGATCAGCAGATCGTTGTGGCCGAGCTCGGGAGCCGGGACGTCCGTCATCCAGATGCCGGCTTCGGATTTGAGTTTGGAGAGTGCTTTCATGACAGATTCCTCACGGCGCAGTGCCGGGTACAGAGGGTAATAAAATGGGGCCCAACCTTGGCCCCCGTTTTAATCAGCTAGCCATGTGATCAAATCACACCGAGCTCGCGGCCGATGCGGATGAAGGCATCGATGGCCTTGTCCAGCTGCTCGCGGGTATGGGCGGCAGACATCTGGGTACGGATGCGGGCCTGGCCCTTGGGCACCACGGGGAAGGAGAAGCCCACCACGTAGATGCCGGCGGCCAGCATGCGGCTCGCCATCTCGGCGGCCAGCTTGGCATCCCCCAGCATGACCGGAATGATGGCGTGATCGGCACCGGCCAGGGTGAAGCCGGCGGCGCTCATCCGGGTGCGGAAATACTCGCTGTTCTCTTTCAGGCGAGCGCGCAGCGCGTGGCCCTCGGCCAGCATGTCGATCACCTTGATGGTGGCCGAGACGATGGAGGGGGCCAGGGAGTTGGAGAAGAGGTAGGGACGGGAGCGCTGACGCAGCCAGTCGATGACCTCTTTCTTGCCGGAGGTGTAGCCGCCGGAGGCGCCGCCGAGCGCCTTGCCCAGGGTGCCTGTGATGATGTCGACCCTGTCCAGCACGTTGCAGTATTCGTGGGTGCCACGGCCGTTCTCGCCGATGAAGCCCACCGCGTGGGAGTCATCCACCATCACCAGGGCGTCGTATTTGTCGGCCAGATCGCAGATGGATTTGAGGTCGGCGATGACACCGTCCATGGAGAAGACGCCGTCGGTGGCGATCAGCTTGAAGCGGGCGCCGTCGGCATTGGCCTGCTTGAGCTGGGCTTCCAGCTCGGCCATGTCGTTGTTGGCGTAGCGATAGCGCTTGGCCTTGCACAGCCGCACGCCGTCGATGATGGAGGCGTGGTTGAGCGCATCTGAGATGATGGCGTCTTCGGCGCCGAACAGTGTCTCGAACAGACCGCCGTTGGCATCGAAGCAGGAGGAGTAGAGGATGCTGTCCTCGGTGCCGAGGAAGGCGGACAGTTTCTGCTCCAGCGCCTTGTGCTGATCCTGGGTGCCGCAGATGAAGCGCACCGAGGCCATGCCGAAGCCGTGGCTGTCGAGCCCCTGATGGGCGGCGGCGATAAGATCCGGGTGGTTGGCCAGCCCCAGGTAGTTGTTGGCACAGAAGTTCAGAACCTGCTCGCCGCCCACCGCAATCTGGGCCTGCTGAGCCGAGGTGATGATGCGTTCCTGCTTGTATAGCCCTTCCGCCTTGACCTGTTCGAGCTGTTCGGCCAGGTGACGATAGAATCCGTTAGACATCCTCGGTCCTCATTGACTGTGTCGACTGTGTTATCAGGATCTTGGGCCGTGCGAGGTGCACGGACTGACGTCGTCGCGGTCGTGACGAAACGTCGACAGACCCTGGAATGGGCAACATTTTACTGCAATCGTTGCGCACCAATTCAAATTATTATGCTGATATTCAACAATTGTGAAACAGATCTCACCCTGCTGGTTGGGCCAGTTGGTGGTAGTGCTGCTCCAGTTGGCGGATCTGGGCGATCACCTTGGGCTGGACATAGGGGCGCAGCAGGAAGAGCACCCGCAAGACCCCCTGATAAAGCAAGGGCTTGGTGATGCGGGTATGGGGCGCCTGGGCAATCTGGAAGGGGATCCAGCAGGTGACCACCATCTTGATGGTCTGGCCGAGATCCGGCAGGTCTTCGTCGCTGACGTCTATGATGCCACCCTCGCGCAGGCTTCTGAGCAGCGCCTCCACTGCGGCGCGCAGCTGCTCCTGGGCCTTGAGGTACTTGTGCTGCAAGGGTTCGTCGCGACTCAGGATGTCCGGAAGATTCGCGTAGAAGAAGCGGAACTGCCACATCAGATAGAAGATGGCATCCAGATAACCCATCAGATCTTCCAGCTTGATCTCGTGGCTGCGGGCCGGAGTGAAGCTCTCGCTCAGGTGGCGGGCGTACTGATCGAAGATGGAGTGGATGATGTCTTCTTTATTGCGGAAGTGGTAGTAAAGGTTGCCCGGGCTGATGCCGAGATGGGCGGCAATGTGGTTGGTGGTGATGTTGCGTTCACCCTGATCGTTGAACAGCTCGGTGGCGCTATGGATGATCCTGTCTCTGGTCTTCATCACTGATCCCTCTGCCGGGCCCTGTGCGCCGAGGTCGAATCCCCTGGCGGCCCGTGATAAACTTTTCGGCAATTTCAAATTGGCCCACTATACACAGCTTTAACAGGCAGTCACACGGGGCCATCAACGTACGCGAGGCAAACTCCATGATCGTAGTAACTGGCGGTGCTGGCTTTATCGGCAGCAATCTGGTCAAGCAGCTGAACGCTCAAGGACGGACCGATATCGTGGTCATCGACGACCTGACCGACGGCACCAAGTTCGTCAACCTGGTCGATCTCACCATCGCCGACTACATGGACAAGGACGAGTTCCAGGCGCGGATCGTCTCCGGTGACGAGTTTGAAGAGTGGGATGGCGGCATCGAGGTGATCTTCCACGAAGGTGCCTGCTCTGCGACTACCGAGTGGAACGGCAAGTTCATCATGGAGGTCAACTACGAGTACTCCAAGGATCTGTTCCACTACTGCATCGAGCGGGAAATCCCCTTCATCTATGCCTCCTCCGCCGCGACCTATGGCGGCCGCAACGACAACTTCATCGAAGATCCCAAGTTCGAGCAGCCGCTGAACGTCTATGGCTACTCCAAGCAGCTGTTCGACCAATACGTGCGCCGCTGGCTGCCGGAGATCGACTCCCAGGTGGTGGGCCTGAAGTACTTCAACGTCTACGGTCCGCGCGAACAGCACAAGGGCTCCATGGCCTCCGTCGCCTTCCACCTCAACAACCAGGTGAAGCAGGGGGACAATCCCAAGCTGTTCGAGGGCTGCGACGGCTTCCCGGATGGCGGCCAGATGCGCGACTTCATCTATGTGGACGACGTCTGCAAGGTGAACCTCTGGTTCTGGCAGAACCCGCAGCACTCCGGCATCTTCAACTGCGGCACCGGCCGTGCCGAGCCGTTCCAGAACGTGGCCGAGGCCGTGATCAAGCATCACCAGCAAGGCGCCATCGAGTACATCCCCTTCCCGGATCACCTCAAGGGTCGCTATCAGAGCTTCACCCAGGCCGATCTCACCCGCTTGCGCGGCGTCGGTTATGACGGCGAGTTCAAGACTGTCGCCGAAGGCGTGGCCGATTACATGGCCTGGTTGAACCGGGCTTGATCCCCCTCTGACGGGCGGCCCTGGCCGCCCGTCGATCGGATGCGCTTGCATGAACATATTGATGGCACTCTCCCAGCTCGAAGTCACGGGAGCTGAGGTCTATGCCACCACGGTCGGCAACGAGCTGACCCGGCGTGGTCACAACGTCTTTTACGTGTCAGATACCCTGACCAAGCCCACGCAAGGGCCCGTATTCAAGCTGAGGTTCAACAAACGCAGCATACTGCGCCGCTTCTGGCATGTGTTTTACCTCATCTATCTCATCAGGAAGCACCACATCCAGCTGGTCCATGCCCACTCCCGCGCCTCCGGCTGGAGCAGCTACGTGGCCTGCAAGCTGACCGGCACCCCCATGATCACCACAGTTCATGGTCGTCAGCCGGTACATGCCTCCCGCAAGGCCTTCCATGCCCTCGGCTATCGGGCGGTTGCCGTTTGTGAAGATATCGCCCGCCAGATCATCGACAACCTGGGGGTGGATCCCGCCATGGTGCAGGTGCTGCGCAACGGCATAGAAACCGACAAATTCCAGCCTGTGCCTGCGCCGGATAATCCCAAGCCGGTGATCGCCATCATAGGTCGACTGAGCGGCCCCAAGGGGGAGCTCTGCTATCGCCTGCTGGACGAGGTGCTGGATCTGGACGCCTGCCAAGTCCGTGTCGTCAGCGGCACCCGAGTGCCGGAGCGCTTTGCCCGCTTCCAGGACAAGGTCGATTTCGTCGGCTATGTGGATGATGTACCCGCCCTGCTGGCACAGTGCGATCTGGTGATCGGCGCCGGCCGGGTGGCGATGGAAGCCCTGCTGTGCGGCCGTCCGGCGTTTGCCATCGGCGAGGCCAAGGCCATCGGGCTGGTGACCGAACAGAATCTGGACGAGGCGCTGGCCAGCAACTTCGGCGACATAGGGCCCAGAGATCTGTCCATCGATTTTGCCGCGCTGAAGGGGCAGATAGCCACTGCGCTGGCGAGCAAGAGCGTGCCGGACAGCCTGCGCCAGCGCATCCGGCAGGAGTATGACTTGCAGGAGGTGGTGAGCGGGCTCGAGTCCATCTATCAGGATGCCGTGGTCGAGACCCTGCGCCGGGAGATGCCGGTCATCATGTATCACCGCTTCATCGAGCAGGAGAGCGAGAAGGGGGTGCACGGCACCTGGCTGCCCATCGCCATGTTCGAGAAACACCTCAAGCTGATGAAGTGGCTGGGTTACGAGACCCTGACATTCGCGGATCTGGCGGACAAGGGCTTCATCCACCGGCTGCAATACGGCAAGAAGTACCTGATGATCACCGTCGACGACGGTTATCGGGACAATCTCACCCGCATGCTGCCCCTGCTGGAAAAATATGGTTACAAGGCGGTGGTGTACATAGTGACCGGCGAGGATCACAATCGCTGGGATGTGGAGCATCCGACCCACCCCGATACGCCTGTGGCCCTGATGAATGGCGACGAGATCAAGGCGCTGGTGGCCTCCGGTCACGTGGAGATCGGTGGTCATACCCTGACGCACCCGCGCCTGAGCACGCTGGCTCCCGAACAGCAGGCACAGGAGATCCGGGCCAACAAGGAGAGGCTGGAACGGCTGCTTGGCCAGCCGCTGCTGTCGTTTGCCTACCCTTACGGGGATCTGAACGAGAGCGCGAAAGCCGAGGCCTGTGCCGCCGGCTACCGCTATGCTGTGGCCACCAACAGCGGCCCCAGGGCCATGCATCGGGATCCGCTCCAGATCCGCCGGATCGCCATCTTCCCCCGCACCGACATGTTCGGGCTGTGGCGCAAGATCCGTGGCAACTATGTCTTCAGAAAATCTTGATGGGAAAATACACATTGCTCGGGATGAAAGATCAGGCCTTGTCGACGAATCACGATTTTCTCGGCTTTTTTCACGGCAAGGCGTTCGGCAACTTAATCTTCCTGAATATTCTGGGTTACACCCTGTTCAAGGATTCGATACAGCTGATCGCCGATGTCTGCCAGACCATCATCGTCTTCGCGACCCTGCTGGCATTCTATGTGGACAGGGCTTTTTTCATAAAAAACAGAGTATTTCAACTGCTCTGTCTGGCCGTGGTGGTGCAGTGTCTGAGCTGGATGTCATCGCGATATTATGTCCATGACTATGCCCTCAAGTACCCTTCGGTGAAGTCGATGGCCTACCTCTTCTTCTTCATCGGCCTCGCCTACTGGCTGAAGGGGGACACTCGCCGCATCGTCATCACCTTGCTGACCTTCTGCGTCGGGGTGGTCTTCACTTTTGCCTACCACTCGGCCTTTTTCTCCATCTTCGAGACGGGGCTCGACGGTGCCAGGGTGGATTTCAATTACCGCAATGCCCAGCATGGCTCCCTGATCGCGGGGGCCTGTTTCCTGTTTTTTGTCCTGTTGCTGCTCACCTCAAAATTCAAGAAGCTGTCATTGGCCAATGCCGGGATCCTGCTCGGCATAGTGCTGTTCGGCGTCTTCTCCATCATTCTACAATCCCGCCAGTCCTGGCTGGCCATCTCGGTCTCCCTGGCCATTCTGCCCTTGCTGGGGGGTGGGGACCATTGGCCAACACGCAAGGTGGTCATGACCTACGCCATCTTGCTGGCGACCATGCTGGCCCTCTATCAGGTCTCATTCATCAGGGAGAGGCTGCTGTCTGGCTTTGTGCATCAAGGGGATCTGCATGCCATATTGACAGGCAACTGGGCAGAGGTGCAGGACGTCAGCATAGGGGTGAGATTGAAGACCTGGCTGGAGGCCATCCAGTGGTTCCTGGCACACCCGCTCTTCGGCACCGGCTATGGCAGTCAATCACTGGTCATTACCCTATCCAAGACTCTGCCGGACTACATCACCCAGGAGTTCCGTCATCTGCACAACTCCAACATGGAGACCCTGGTGTGCTGGGGTATCGCCGGATTCCTGGTGCTCTATGGCACACTCTTCACCGTGGCCCGTCAGGTGTTGTCCTGTTCGAGTTCTTCACGTTTCATCAAGATGCTGACCATCTCTTTCATCATCTATTGGCTCATCATCAACAACTTCGAATCCTTTTTCTACATGCGCTCCGGGCAGTGGGTATTCAGCGTCTTCATGGGCGCCATCTACTCGGTTGCACTGCATGGAGAACTGAAGCAGTTTGCAAGGGAAGGTCATGAAAATTTACGTCATTAGTCTGGAACGGGCCGTCGAGCGGCGCAGTCGCGTCGAGTCCGTCCTGGAGGCCAGAGGCATCGATTTCGAGTTTTTCAATGCGGTGAATGGCTTTGAAGGTCTCCCTGAGCGGTTGCAGGCCTTGCCGGATGACCAGCACAGGATCCGTTTCAGGAGCCGACCGTTGACCCCGGGGGAGAAGGGCTGTTATGCCAGCCACTTCCTGTTGTGGGAAAGGTGCGTCGAACTCAATGAGCCCATCCTCATTCTGGAAGATGACTTCCTGCCTACCCAGTATTTTGAAGAGGTACTGGGGACCCTGCCCAAGGTCCACGAGCAGTATGAGTATGTGAAGGTGGAACCCCAGGTCGGGTCGGCCACCGCACTGACCACCATAGACAACATGCAGCTGATGTTCTGGCACAACAACTCCTGCTGGACCACGGGTTACAGCATCTCGCCCCAGGGGGCCCGCCGTCTGCTGGCACACAGCAAGCGATGGCTCTGCTCGGTCGACAACTTCATTGGCGAGTCCTATCGTACCGGCCTCATCTGCACCGGCCTTATCCCCTATGCCATCTATAGCCCGCGGGACATGGGCAGCGACATCCAGAATCAGGTTGAACTGAAGAAGGTGCCGCTAGGGTTCAAATTGACCCGTGAGCTGTACCGCTTCTACCGGTTCATCAAAATGACCCTGTGGAACATGAAGCAGTGCGGGGGCAAGTCATGAGCGCGACCAATAAAACCATTCACGCCATCTGGCTCGGCAGCCGGCTGCCTCCTCTGGCGCATGTGTGCATCGACGACTGGCGAAAGCAGGGTTATGACTACAAGCTGTGGCTGGATACGGACCCGCAGATAAAGCGCTGGATCCAGGAGTGCACCTTTGCACGGGAGTGCTACCGACGGGGCTTGCTGGCCTTCGTGACCGATTACCTGCGCCTCAAGATCCTCGCCCAGGAAGGGGGTCTCTATCTGGATACCGATGTCACCATCAACCAGGATCCTTTCCCGCTCTTCGAGTCAGTGGCGTTTGGCGCAGGTTACGAGTCCGATCGGCTGGTCGGCACCGCTGTCATCTATGCCAGGAAAGAGTCGGTGATGTTGTCCGAGCTGGTCCGCTTCTATGAAGAGGAGATCATGTCTTCCCCCATGTACATGGGGCCCGAGATCATGACCAGACTGGTGGCAGACAAGCTGGCACAGTCCGGCGATGCCACCCTGATCGCCCCGGTTCATTACTTTTACAACTATCAGGGGGAAGCGATTCACTTTGAGCCCGCCGCGGAGCGTTACATGACGCACTGGTTCCAGCACAGCTGGAAACGCTCATCCGGCCTCATCTTCCTGCGGGCCAAGTCCAAGGGGTGGTCCGGATACCTCTATGAGTGGCAGAAGGAGTTCTTCCGTCTGAGAAAGTGACGCTCCGACGCTGTCGACTACCCGACTGGCATAAGGTCGGGGGTCGGCTCTTCCGGTTTGCCATGGGGCTGCGTCACTTCGTCCCAGAGCATGCTCAGCTGGTGTTGAACGGCCTGGACTTCCTGCTGCGGATCCTGATGGTTGGTATCGATGAATCGATAGCGGGGATGAGAGACGGGATTGGCAATGGCGGAGTGCCCCAGGGGAGAGACGATGGTCAGCAGCGGTATGTCCAGCGCCTGCGCGATATGCCGCGGACCTGTGTCGTTGCCGACGAACAGCTGGCAGTGGGCGATAAGCCCTGCCAATTCCCGCACCGAGCGGGTCTGTATGCGGTCAAACACGCTGGTCTGCAGCGTCTCTGGCAGCAAGGGCTTCAGGCTGCGGTTGTACTCTTCCTCCCCAGGGCCGCAGTAGATCAGGATCTGGGCGTGGTGCTGCTCGATGAGCCAGCGCGCGACCTCGGCGAAACAGTCGATGGGCCAGCGCTTGTAGTGCCCAAGGGAGTTGACCCCCATGGCGATCAGCGGCCTGCCCGTATCTATGCCGGCGGCCTGCAGTGTCTCCCGTCCCCGTTGCTTCTCCTCTTCACTCAGCCAGAGATAGTAGTTGCGATCCTCCTTGGCGAGCCCCAGGGGCTTTAGCAGCGAGAACCTGTCATCCACCAGGGTGCTGTTGCCCTGATGTTCGGTGTCGTGGCGAAAGCGCACTACGCGGTTGTGGCCGAGTCGCCAGGGGAAGGAGTCGAAGCCGATCCGCAGTGTTGCCCCCGAGATGAGGCAGGTGAGCAGGCCTATCATCTGGCCCTGGCTGTTGATCACCACGTCGTAGCGCTCGCGGCGAATGTCCAGCAGCAGCTCTTTCATGTAGCGCCACTCGTTGCGGCGCGCCTTCTCGATGACGATCAAGCGATCTATGTTGGGATTCCCCTCCGCCATCCCCGCGCAGTAATCCATGACCAGATAGTGAACCTCCCCGGCGGGGTCGTGCTGCTTGAGGTTGTTGCACAGTGCGGTGGAGATCAGCACATCTCCTATCTGTTTGGTTTGTACTACCAGGTATTTCATGGAAGAGGCCTCGGGTGAGGTCGGGTGGAACGTCAGCGCATCAGCATATCGCACTCCCCTGTCAGATGCTGCCGCTGTGGGCTGAAAATCCGATCCAACGCACTGTGTTTGCACATATTTTCGGCGTCGATGGGGTGAGGCTGCCGCAAACAACAGGCGCGGCCCATAGACCGCGCCTGCTGACTGCCTGGATGAAGCGGCATCAGCGCACTATCAGGCCCAGCAGTATGCCCACCACGCCGAAGTCGGCATCGCTGAAGGTGGTGTTGGCAAAGCCGAGATCCCCCAGCACCGGCAGCAGGAACACCGGCAGGAAGGTGATCAGCAGGCCGTTGGCGAAGGCGCCAAGCAGGGCGCCGCGACGGCCGCCAGTGGCGTTGCCGAACACACCGGCCGCCGCGCCGACGAAGAAGTGCGGCACCACCCCAGGAATGATGACGGTGAGCCCCAGCAGATAGAGCAGCACCATGCCCACCAGGCCGGCGGCGAAGCTCGACAGGAAGCCGATCAGCACCGCATTGGGGGCGTAGGGGAAGACGATGGGGCAGTCGAGCGCCGGCTTGGCGTTCGGCACCAGCTTGTCGGAGATCCCCTTGAAGGCGGGCACGATTTCGGCGATGACCATGCGCACCCCCTGCAGGATGACGTAGACCCCGGCGGCGAAGGTGATGGACTGCATCAGGGAGAACATGAACCAGTGCTTGCCCTTGGCGACGCTGGAAACGAACTCGGGCCCGGCGAAGGCGGAGGTGATGAGGAAGATGATGCCCATGGTGAAGGAGATGGCCACCGGGGTATCGCGCAGGAACAGCAGGCTCTTGGGCACCTGTACCTCTTCGCTGCTGTGGGCCTTGTTGCCGAACTTGGCGCCGATCCAGCCGGCCAGCACGTAGGAGCAGGTGGAGAAGTGGCCGAGTGCCACGTCGTCCGAGCCGGTGATCTGCTTCATGTAGGGGTGGGCAAGAGCCGGGAACAGCACCATGGTCACGCCGACCACCAGGCTGCCCACCGCGATGAGCAGAATGCCGCTCATGCCGCCGGCGGAGAGGATGGCCGCCACCATCATCGACATGAAGAGGGTGTGGTGACCGGTCAGGAAGATGAATTTCCAGGGGGTGAGGCGGGCGATCAGGATGTTCACCAGCATGGCGAAGAACATGATCATCGCCATCTCCTTGCCGAACGACTGCTGGGCGATGGAGACGATGGCCTCGTTGTTGGGGACCACCCCCTTGATGCCGAAGGCGTGCTGGAAGATGGCGGCGAAGTCGCCCAGCGAGTTCACCACCAGGGTGGCACCGGCCCCCAGGATGACGAAGCCCATGATGGTCTTGACCGTGCCCTTGATGCACTCGGTCACGGGTTTCTTCTGGGCAATCAGGCCGATAAGGGCGATCAGGCCGACCAGCACGGCCGGCTCCGACAGCACGTCAAACATCAGAAAATTGAAAAATTCCATGGTCAGCTCCAATCAGAGGAAAGGGGCGGCCCGCAGGCCGCCCAGAGAGTTGCAAAAGGATTAGAGTGCGCCCAGCTCGCGCAGGGCGGTGGCGAGCCTTTCTTTCATGGCGGCCTTGTCGACCATGTTGTCCAGGGAGACCAACCGGCCGTTGACCCCCATGGATTGCAACTGCTCGGCGATGTCCCGAGTGGCGATAAAGATGTCGGCGGTCTCGCTGCCGGCGGAGGCGAGATCCCGGTGATCCACCTCGGCGGTGACGCTCAGCTCTTTGAGGATGCTCTTGATGCTCATCTCCATCATCAGGCTGGTGCCCAGGCCGTGTCCGCATACAACCAGAATGTTCATTGTCATTTTCCTCAGTCGGGCGCAGGGCGCCGCTCAGTAACGCGCCAGTATGCGCAGGATGTCGTCTTTGCTGGTGGCCGCCATGATGGCCGCCACGTCTTCTTCATTCATGAACAGCTCGGCCAGCCGGGCTATGGTCTCCACGTGGGAGTCGCTGTCGCTGGCGGCAAGGGTGACCAGCAGCCGGACCGGGTCGTTGCCCTCGGAGCCGAAGTTGACCCCCTCCTTCAGCACGGTCAGCGCTAGCCCCAGCCGGTTGACGCCGTCTTCCGGGCGGGCGTGGGGCATGGCCAGGCCCGGGCCCAGCACGTAGTAGGGGCCGAGCTCCTCGTGGGAGCGAAACAGCGCCGTCACATAGGAGGGCGCTATGGTGCCGTTGGCCAGCAGGGGGGCGGTGGCGAGCTCGATGGCATGGCGCCAGTCGCGGGCCCCCGCTTCGATGGAAATGACCTCCTCGGTCAGCAATTGAGTCAGCATGGCAGTGTCCGGCTGGATGAGATTGCGCCAATCTAGCGATCTCGCCAGTGGATAACCGTGAGCTGGATCTCGAAAGTTAGCGCTACCAGATAGCGCTAACATCGATCTGTGATAGCGCTATCATTTATGCCATGAAAGGGATTCATCTTGCCCCGTCACTCGACCAAAGGAGGTAAAATCCGGCTTGAGCAAATAGTCAGTGCCGCACTTTTGCCTTAAAGTGAGTACCCGCATGCCGAGGAAGGGAAAGGATGTCAGAAGCGAAGAAACGCCGTAGCACGGGTCGGGTGACCCTCAACGAAGTGGCCCAGCTGGCCGGGGTGGGGGCCATGACGGTGTCGCGCGCCCTGCGCACCCCGGAGCTGGTGTCCGACAAGATGCGCGAGCGCATCGAGGCGGCGGTGGATGAACTCGGCTATATCCCCAACCGGGCGGCGGGGGCGCTGGCTTCCGCCACCTCCCAGACCATAGTGGTCATAGTCCCCAGCCTGGCGGAGCGCGCCTGCGGCGACATGATAGCCGGTCTGCAGCAGACCCTGCTCGCCGAGGGCTACCAGATCATGCTGGGGGACGCCCAGCACCTGAAGCGGCAGGAAGAGAGCCTGCTCAGCAACTTCCTACAGCACAACCCGGCCGCCGTGGTGCTGTTTGGCGGCGATCCCGGCGAAACCATACGCACCCGGTTGAAGGCCGCCCGCCTGCCGGTGGTGGAGGTGGGCGCCATGGCGCGCCAACCCATCGACATGAACGTGGGGGTCTCCAACTTCGACGCCGGCTATCAGCTGACCCGTCACCTCATCGAGCGCGGCTACCGCAACATCGGCTTTCTCTGCGCCCGCCAGGAGCAGTGGATGCTGCAACAGCGCATGCAGGGCTGGCAGAAGGCGCTGCTGGACAACTACCTCTCCCCCGACGCCATCATCAACACCTCGGAACTGCCGAGCTTCAGCACGGGGGCGGCCATGCTGGGGGAGTTTCTGCTGCGCTGGCCCGAGCTGGATGCGCTGGTGTGCGTCAACGACGAGCTGGCGGCGGGCGTGCTGTTCGAGTGCCAGCGCCGCCACCTGAGCGTGCCCGGCAAGCTCGCCATCGCCGGTTTCGACGACCTGGACGTGGCACGGGCCTGCTATCCGGCGCTCACCTCGGTCAGGATCCCCTATCACCAGATGGGCCGGGAAGCGGCCGATCTCATCCTGCGTCAGCTGGCAGGCGAAACGGTGGCCGGCCTGGCCCTGACCCTGGATTTTCAACTGCAAAGGCGTCAAAGCACCTGATGGGTGACGCCACAACATCGAGAGGCAAGCATGTTCAAGGCTCTGTTACTGGACAACCAAGATGGCAAGACCAAGGCAACTCTGACCCAACTGGCCGAGAGCCAGCTGCCGGCGGGGGAGGTGCGGGTGGCGGTGAGCTACAGCTCCCTCAACTACAAGGACGGGCTGGCCATCACCGGCAAGGGCAAGATAGTGCGCCAGTGGCCGCTGGTGCCGGGCATCGACTTCGTCGGCACTGTGCTGGAGTCGGCCGACAGCCGCTACCAGAGCGGCGACAAGGTGGTACTGACCGGTTGGGGCGTGGGGGAAGGACACTGGGGCGGCATGGCCGAACAGGCGCGGGTCAAGGCCGACTGGCTGGTGCCGCTGCCGGCCGGGCTGGATGAGCGCCAAGCCATGTGCATCGGCACCGCCGGCCTCACCGCCATGCTCTGCGTGCTGGCGCTGGAAGAGGCGGGCATAACCCCCGACAGTGGTGAGGTGCTGGTGACAGGTGCCGCCGGTGGAGTGGGCACCACAGCCGTCGCCCTGCTGTCTGCGCTGGGCTATCGCGTTGCGGCCCTGACCGGCCGTCCCGAGGAGCAGGGCGCCATGCTGACGGCGTTGGGTGCCAGCCGCATAGTGCCGCGCAGCGAACTGCTGGAGCCTGCCAAGCCGCTGGAGAAACAGCTGTGGGCCGGTGCCGTCGACACCGTCGGCAGTCAGGTGCTGGCCAAGCTGCTGGCCCAGATGAACTATGGCGGCGCCGTGGCCGCCTGCGGCCTGGCGGGCGGCTTCGATCTGCCCACCTGCGTCATGCCCTTCATCCTGCGTAACGTGCGCTTGCAGGGGGTGGATTCGGTGATGTGCCCGCTGGCGCGCCGTCAACTGGCCTGGCAGCGACTGGCGCGGGATCTGCCCGCCAGCTTCTTCGCCCAGGCGGTCACCGAGATCGGGCTGGCGCAGGTGGTGGAGGCCGCCGAGGCCATCACCCAGGGTCGGGTAGCGGGGCGCACCCTGATCAGGCTCTGACCGGCACCACTGGCGAGCCCCATTTTTCTGGATAGACTTTGAAGGCCGGTGCACTATCCAAGGAGAATGAGCATGGGTACGCAGACGCCGGATTTCGAGCTCGACGATGAGTGGGAGCCGGAATCCTGGGAAGACGAGCTGGAGGAGCTGGACGACGAGGGCTGGCAGGACTATGACCCCCTCGACGATCAATGACTCCCTGTAACGCGTGCGGGCGGGCCTGGTGGCCCGCCCGATTTTTTGTGCGTTAGGCAGCATGCCCCTTGGTGGCCGGGCGAGGCTCTGGTTAGAATGAACTGCTCAAATGGCGCTGTGGGAAGAGGGATGCCCGTCAGGCCAGAGACGCCATAAACCACTCAAACAACGCCCAAGGATGATTATGCGCTCACTCGTCATCATGCTCTGTGCCACCCTGCTCGGGGGCTGTGTCTCCAACTCGGACGATCCCTGCGAAAAGGTGTGGAGCGACGTCGGGGAAGCCGATGGCAAGCTGGGGTTTGCCGATGACAGGGTGGCATTCCACCAGACCCAGTGCGGCGACAAGGTGGACGTTGCCATGTGGCAGCAGGGCCGCCAGAAGGGATTGGCCTGGTATTGCCGCCCGGAGCACCTCTATCTGGCCGGGCGCTCGGGGGAGGAGTACCGCGGTGTCTGCCCCAATGATGTCCAGGCCCGCAGACTGTTTGCGCAGGGTCGTCAGGGCTGGACCGATCAATAGGGCGCCCCCCTTCTTCAGACGCTTGAGCGGCGAGCTGCGGGGGACTTACTCCCCTTTCTCCTTCAGCCGTAGCGGCTGGCACAGGTACTCTTTGTCATTGGCGCTGCGGGCGCACTTGCCGCACACGAACTTGGGTTTGCGCAATATCTTGCGCAGTGTCTTGAGATCGGCGGGGATCTCGTGACGGCGCCATTCACACAGCGTCTTGTGGCCCATGACGATGACTTCCTCGACAGTGAATGGGAGCGGTAGGGAGAGCAGACTGCCGGTCGGCACCCTGCTCGCTGTTCATTACTGATAAAGATACTTGGTGAAGATGAGCTCGCGTACCGCCTTCTTGCCGGTCTCTCTGACCAGCAGTTCGTTGACCTTGGCCTCGCACTCCTTGCGCAGCTCTTCCCGGCTCACCAGGGACTTGATCTGGGCACCCGTCTTGCTGCCAATCAGGCGGATGATGGCGTCGCGGATCAGGGGGTCGTGCTGCTCCAGCAACTTGAGATCGGCGGCGTTTTCGGCCATCAGCTCCACCGTCACCCGCACATAGCCCAGGGTTTTGCCATCGCCGAGGTAGTTGGTGATGATGTCCGGATCCAGCGCGTGATAGGCGAATCCCGGCTGGACGGCGGCGGAGGCAGGATCGGCGGCCGCCTCCTCGTTGGCGAAGGCGTGGGTATTCAACAGGGTACAACCCAGGGATAACACCAGCAGAATTCTGAAGATCTTCATCTAGATGGCTCGGCAGCGACGGATGCCCCATTTTTGATGCTGCCATCGGGGCCGTCAAGCACGGATGTTCTTACAATTCGCCATTGATTTACGGATAATAAACGGGATTTTAACCTGACAACGGAAATCTCCGGATGGTGAAGCTGTGAAGTCCGAGTTGACTGTTCCCCTCATCCAGCTCGTCCCCTGGCGGGCACCCGCAGAGTGTGACCCCCCCGAGGCACTGCGCCCCTGGTTGCTGGAGGCCGACTCCATGACCCGGCGCCTGCGGCGTTACAATAGTCACCTCTCGGTGCAACTGCTCGGCAATCGCAGCGTGTCGCTGGGGGCGGACGAGCAGACGCTGGTGGCCGTTGCGGATCCCATGGGGATCTGCCGCGAGGTGATCCTGCACGGTGACGCCGGGCCGGCCATTCTGGGCTGGACCCTGTTTGCCGAGGCGGCGCTGCAAGGGAGCGGCCTGCAGGATCTGGGGGAGCAGCCATTGGGGGAGCGTATCTTCGGTGATGCACCGGCACGGCGCGATCACCTGCAACTGGCCTGCTTCGAGATCGCGAGCAATCCCTGGTGCCAGGCCGCCACCGTCTGGGGGCGCCGCTCCCGTCTCTATCTGGGGCAGTGGCCCTTGCTGGTCCACGAACTCTTCCTGCCCTCGCTATCGTCTCATTCGCTGCCATCGCATAAGGAGCTGGAGTGAAGCTGTTAACCAAGGAACGGGGACTGGCCTATGTGCAGTTGGCCCGCATCGACAAGCCCATCGGCACCCTCTTGCTGCTGTGGCCGACCCTGTGGGCGCTCTGTCTCGCGGCGGGCGGCCTGCCGGATCCCTGGATCCTGACCGTGTTCGTGGTGGGGGTCTTCCTGATGCGCTCGGCCGGCTGCGTCATCAATGACTATGCGGATCGCAACTTCGACGGCCACGTGAAACGCACCGCCGGGCGACCGCTGCCCATGGGCCGGGTCGACGAACGGGAGGTGCTGATCCTGTTCGCCGTGCTGGCGCTCATCTCGTTCGCCCTGGTGCTGACCCTGAACCCGCTCACCATAGGCCTGTCGTTCGCCGGCCTGCTGCTGGCGGTCTGCTACCCCTTCATGAAGCGCTTCATTCCCATCCCGCAGCTGGTGCTCGGGATGGCGTTCTCCTGGTCCATTCCCATGGCCTATGCGGCCCAGGCCAATGCCCTGCCGCCCGTCGCCTGGCTGCTGTTTCTCGCCAACCTGCTGTGGACCATCGCCTACGACACCCAGTACGCCATGGTGGACAGGGACGATGACCTCAAGCTCGGGCTCAAGTCGAGCGCCATCCTGTTTGGCCGTCACGACAAGCGGATCATCGGCGTGCTGCAGCTGGCAACCCTGCTCATCCTGCTGCTGGTGGGTCAGCTGATGGCGCTGGGGTCCGGCTATTACTGGGGTCTGCTGGGGGCGGCGGCGCTGTTCGTCTATCAGCAGCGGCTGATCCGGGAGCGTCAGCGGGAGGCCTGCTTCCAGGCCTTCCTCAACAACAACTATGTGGGAGCCCTGGTGCTGCTCGGGGTGATCGCCCACTACCTGTGAGCAGCCCCTGTCGATAAAAAAGGCCGCATGATGCGGCCTTTTTGTTGCTCGTGGCTGGCTCTTCTTGAGGTCAGAGCCGGTTGCCCGCCTGTATGGTGCGGCGGATCTTGTTGCTCAGCAGCGGCACTATGTTGTCGGCCAGGGCCTGGAAGCGGCCGAGATCCGGCTTGCAGCCCGGATCCAGATAGCCTTCGCTGCGCAGGGTGTGGATCAGGGTGCTGAACAGCTTCTGGTCGAAGAACTCGGGGGCGTTGATGCCGTGCAGGGTGCCGAGGCGCTCCGCCATCATCAGGCCGTCCGCCTCCAGCTGCTCCGCCTCTATGTGGGGCTGGGCCAGCACCCGGGTCAGCACTATGGCGTAGCGTTGCAGCGTCTCCTGAATGCTTTCGGCCAGCAGCAGCAGGCGCATCTGGTTGCCCGGATTGACCCAGTAGCCGCCGTCGCGCGCCTCGATCAGCTGCTGGCGTTGCAGCTCGGCCAGCAGGGCATCGACCAGCTCCGGCAGCTCGTCCTCTTCGTAGCGCAGGAACAGCTCTGTCTTGAGCAGCGGGTAGATGTCGATGCAGCGGGCGACGATCTCGCCGCGGGAGATCCCCTCGCAGCGCTCGATCAGGGCCGCCACCAGGGAGGGCAGGGCGAACAGGTGGAGTATGTTGTTGCGGTAGTAGGTCAGCAGGATCGCCTGATAGCGATCGAGGCTGATGATCTGCCCCAGCTTGTCCTCGCTCACCTCGAACTTGTTGAGCTCCATGGCCTGATCCAGCAGTGTCCTGGCATCCTCGTCCGGCATGGTGCTCTGGGGGCTGTAGGGCACCTGCTTGAGCAGGTCCAGATAGGTGTTGATCTGGGCCTGCAGCTCGTCCCGGGTCAGGGCATGGCGTTCGGCGGCCAGCAGCGCCAGGGCACTCAGGGTCAGGCCGTTGACGGCGGCGGCATCGTTGATCCGGGTCATCAGCAGCTCGGCCAGCTGGTTGACGGTGGGGGCCATCCATTCGGGGCGCTCCTCCCGGCCTATGCTCTCCTTCCAGTGCGGCACGTGCTCGCCGAGGTAGCTGTTGAGGGTCAGCGGTTCGCCGAAGTTCACGAAGCCCCGTCCATAGTTGCGCAGCTTGCGGAGTATGCCGAGCACCTGCAGGAAGCTCTCCTTCTCCTTGCGGCTCCCCTTGAGCTCGTTGTGGTAGGTGTTCACCTCCATCACGTGCTCGTAGCCCAGATAGACGGGCACCAGGGTGACCGGCCTGTCCAGCCCGCGCATCATGGCCTGCAGGGTCATGGCCAGCATGCCGGTCTTGGGGGGCAGCAGGCGGCCGGTGCGCGAGCGACCCCCTTCGGTGAAGAACTCCACCGAGTAGCCCTTGGCAAACAGCAGGTTCAGGTATTCACGAAAGACCGTGCTGTAGAGCGGGTTGCCCTTGAAGGTGCGGCGGATGAAGAAGGCGCCGCCGTGGCGGAAGATGGGGCCCGCCGGCCAGAAGTTGAGGTTGATGCCCGCCGCGATATGGGGCGGCACCATGCCCTGGTGATAGATGACGTAGGAGAGCAGCAGGTAGTCCATGTGGCTGCGATGGCAGGGGACGTAGACTATCTCGTGCCCTTCCTGCGCCAGCTGGCGCACCTGCTCGGCACCGTTGACCGAGAGGCCGCGGTAGAGCTTGTTCCACAGCCAGCCGAGGAAGCTCTCCCCGAGCCGGATCAGCCGGTAGGAGAAGTTGGAGGCGATCTCGTCCATGTAGCCATGGGCGCGCTTCTGGGCTTTTTCGAGGCTGATCCCCTCCCGTCTGGCCTCTTCCTCGATGGCCTGCTGGATCACGCTCGACTCCAGCAACTGCTTGAACAGCAGGTTGCGGTTCGGCAGCTTGGGGCCGGTGGCCGCCAGCTGCTGGCGACTGAAGTGGGTGCGGGCCACCCGCGCCAGCTTGTGGGCTATGGCCTCGTCGGTGCCGTGCTTGTCCGCCATGTAGCGCAATGAGAGCGGCGGTGAGAAGCGCACCAGGTTTTCGCGCCCTTTCAGGATCACGATCAGCGCCTTCTTGAGCCGGTTCGGGGCCAGGCTGCTGATGATGTTCCAGCCGGAGGCCTCCTCGCCTTCCCGGCCGGGGGCGCGCCCCCAGAACAGGGTGACGGGCACCACCTGGATATCCAGCTCGGGATCCTGCTTGTGCAAGTCCAGCAGCTGGTGGAACTCCTGCAGGAAGGGCAGCGGCTTGTTGCGCGTGCCAAACAGGGGAGGCGGACGATCCAGACAGACGTAGCGCGGCAGCAGCTGGCCACCCAGTTCCAGCGGCGTGAAGGGGCCGGGCAGGCCGAGATCCTCGCAGCACTGTTGCAGGGTCATCAGGTCGGTGATCGAGCTGGTTTTCAGGGCGTAGACGATGGGTCTTGCCGGATCCAGCTTGAGCTCCGTGATGGGATTTTCCGGCAGGCTCTTGTGATTGACCAAGCCACTGACCGGCCATTGCAGGATGGCTCTGGAAATGTTCTGTCCAAGGGACATGTGCGTCTGCTCTCCAAAAAAATGCGGCGTGAGCATAGCAAATCACCGACGGCTTGTCGCCGAGAGGTAGGATGAGTGCCTTTTCAGGATAGAAGGTGCGGGAATTTTGCGACAAGGTGGGGACAAATATCAGCAACGCCTTGCCTTGGCCACAGCACTGTATATACTGCCAGTGTGCTGTATAAAAAGACAGGTGCCAATGCTATGAAACCCCTTACCCCCCGCCAGGCTGAAGTGCTGGAGCTTATCAAGGCGAACATGAGCGAGACCGGCATGCCGCCGACTCGCGCCGAGATCGCCCAGAAGCTTGGCTTCAAGTCGGCCAATGCGGCCGAGGAACATCTGAAGGCCCTGGCCAAGAAAGGGGTCATCGAGATCATGCCCGGCACCTCCCGCGGCATCCGTCTGCTGCTCGAGGAAGAGGAGGCTGCGCCAGAAGAGAACGGCCTGCCGCTCATCGGCAAGGTCGCGGCCGGCGAGCCCATCCTGGCCCAGGAGCACATCGAGAGCCACTATCAGGTGGATCCCGCCCTGTTCCACCCGCGGGCAGACTTCCTGTTGCGGGTGCAGGGCATGAGCATGAAGAACATCGGCATCATGGATGGGGATCTGCTGGCGGTGCACAAGACCCAGGAGGTGCGCAACGGCCAGGTGGTGGTGGCGCGTCTCGATGAAGACGTCACCGTCAAGCGCTTCCAGCGCAAGGGCAGCCAGGTGTGGCTGCTGCCGGAGAACGAGGATCTCTCCCCCATCGAGGTGGATCTCTCCAGCCAGCACCTGACCATCGAAGGGCTGGCGGTCGGGGTCATTCGCAACGCCGACTGGATGTAGCCATCGAACATGCCAAGGGGCCTCCTGCGGGAGGCCCCTTCGTTTGTGCGTTTTCCCCGATCTCCTTTCCTCCCCGATCCCCGCCATTGCCGCCACCCAGATCCACCGCAAACAGTACCGCCACGCATCGTGCATTTCGGATATATCCTTTGAGAAGGCCCGCAGTGTCATGGCCGGATAACCGCCATGACCTTGAGTGTGCCGCCAGGTCAGCATGGGTAGCAGGGATGCATCACAGCTGGGGCGGTGCGGGACAGGAGAGTCGTCAGGCAGCAGGACGACTCAATACAGTCAGTACGCGACGGTGCCTGGTCTGCCTCCCGATGGCAGTCACACTGGTCGGCGTGGCCTGTTGAGCAAGGAGGACAGGTATGGCTTCAAGCTCGCCGTGGGATCCGGGTCCGGCCGCAACCGCAACCCCCGCATCCTCCATCACCCGATTCATCAAGGGCAGTCGGATGACGTGGTTTTATGCGCTCTGGGTCTATCACAAGGGCGATGGCTGGACCATCTGGCTGGGGTGCCCCAAGGACAAGATTGTCCGCCTGGTTCGTCTGTTCCGCCGCCACCACGACATAGGTTTGCCAGATGCCCCCTGGACGGCCCCGGTCATTCCGCTGCGCGCCACTATACGGCGCCCCCAGGGGCAGCGAAGACTGCGACCCTGAGCCAGTCCCCCGAACAGTGTGTGAGCCCCACCCGGTGTGGGGCTCTTCTTTATCCCCGCCATGGCCGGGAGATAGTGGTTGTCTCCTCCCTATGGGGACCTTTCCTGACCGGGATCCGGACTCGGGACTAGGCAGAAACGGGGCCTGGCGGGTTACAATAGCCCTTCATTGGCCCCGCCATCTGGCTGGTTGAACTAGCAAGGTTCTGTTTTATATGGTTAAACCACGTTTCTCCCTGCTGTTGTTGCTCTTCGTCGGCAGCATAATGGCGGCTTATTACTGGAGCCAACCCTCCCTGCCTGCGCAGGCGGATTATTATCCGGTAGGGCGCGACATCAATCCCTTCACCCTCACGGATGGGGATGGGAAGCCCTTCACCGCCGCCAATCTGGCGGGGCACTGGACCTTCCTGTTCATCGGCTACACCTATTGTCCCGACGTCTGCCCGACCGCCCTGGCGGATCTGCGCTCCATCTACCCGGATCTGAAGAAGATCTCGCCCAGCAGCCAGGTGGTCTTCGTCTCGGCGGATCCCCAGCGGGACGACAGCGCCCGTCTCAAGAGCTACACCGCCTTCTTCCATCCGGAGTTCAAGGCGGCGACCGGCCCCCACCGCGCCCTCTTCCCCCTGGTGCGCAACCTTGGCCTCGTCTATTCCATCGTGGAGAGCGAACGCAAGGATTACCTCATAGACCACTCGGCCTCGATCGTGCTGATCAGCCCCGAGGGCAAGCTGGTGGCCATGTTCCGTCCCAAGGTGGCCCCGGGTGAGGTGCCTCATGTGGACATGCAGACCATGGTCTCCGACTTCGCACGCATAGTGCGGCTGGCCGACGAGTGAGCCGCCGGCGCCGATCGTGCCTAGCTTGATGCCGTCCTGGCTGAGGGATCCTCGCCGCCACAGGGCCGTGTTTGCCCTGGCCCTGCCCATGGTGTTCTCCAACGTCACCACCCCCTTGCTCGGCCTGGTGGACACCTGGGTGATCGGTCATCTCGGTCAGGCCTGGTTCCTCGGGGGCGTCTCGGTCGGGGCAACCCTCATCAACCTCCTGTTCTGGCTGCTCGGTTTCCTGCGCATGTCCACCACTGGCCTGACCGCCCAGGCCCAGGGCGCCGCCAGCGCCGAGGGGCAGCTGGACACCCTGGCGCGGGCGCTCGGCCTCGCCGTCGGGCTGGGGCTGGCCCTGCTGTTGCTGGTGCTGCCTTTCTTGCCGGCCATCATAGGGCTCAGCGGGGGATCCCCCGAGGTGCAGGTCTATGCCGGAGACTATGTCTCGGTGCGGATCTGGAGCGCCCCGGCGGCCCTGTGCAACCTGGTCATCATGGGCTGGCTGCTGGGCATGCAGGATGCGCGCAGCCCCATGCTGCTGCTGATCCTGAGCAACCTGGTCAACATGGTGCTGGATGCCTGGTTCGTGCTGGGGCTGGGCTGGCAGGTCAGGGGGGTGGCTGCCGCCTCCCTGCTGGCGGACTACTGCTCGCTCGGGGTGGGGCTCTGGCTGGTGAGCCGCCGCCTGCGCCATCTCCCGGCCGAGGTGTGGCAGGGCGCCTGGTCGCGTTGGTGGCAATGGCCCGCGGTGCGGCGGCTGCTCGGCCTGAATCGGGACATCTTCATCCGCTCCCTCTGCCTGCAGCTCTGTTTCGCCTTCATGACCCTGCAGGGGGCCAGGCTGGGGGACGTGGCGGTGGCCGCCAATGCGGTGCTGCTCAACTTCCTGATGCTGATCTCCTACGGGCTGGACGGTTTTGCCTACGCGGTGGAAGCCATGGTGGGGCGCGCCATAGGACGGCGGGACAGGCAGGGGCTGCGGGAGGCCATAGTCCTCAACCTGGGTTGGGCCTTGCTGATCGCGTTCGCCTTCACCCTGGGGTTTGCCCTGGGGGGGCGGCAGCTCATCGCCCATATCACCGACATCCCTGCGGTGATCGCCGAGGCGAACCGCCAACTGCCCTGGCTCATCGCCATGCCCTTGCTGGCGGTCTGGTGCTTCCTGCTGGATGGGGTCTTCATCGGGGCCACCCGGGCTCGCGAGATGCGCAACAGCATGCTGGTGGCGGTGTTTGCCGGCTTCTTCCCGATCTGGTGGCTGTGCCAGGGATGGGGCGTGGCGGCCTTGTGGGCCGCCATGGCTGCGCTGATGACAGGGCGTGGCCTGACGCTGGGCTGGCTATGCTGGCAACTGGAACGTGACGGCCGCCTGCTGGGTCAAGGCCGGGAACCCGCCTGACGGGGTCTCATGGTCGGCACCGCCTCTGAGGCTCTGAGGGCGCCGCGCCGACGGAGGCTAGAGAGATCCCTCATAGCCGAACTGGCGCCAGCTCTCGTAGACGAAGACAGCGACCGCGTTGGCCAGATTCATGCTGCGGCTCTGGGGCAGCATGGGAATGCGCAGCCGCTGCTCGAACGGCAGGCTCTCGATGATCTCCGCCGGCAATCCGCGGCTCTCAGGCCCGAACAGCAGGGCATCCCCCGGGGCGAACTGCGCCGCCGAATGAGCGGTGCGCCCCTTGGTGGTGCAGGCGAATACCCGCTTGGGGGCCACGGCCGCGAGAAAGGCCTCATAGCTCGGCCAGCGCTTCACCTCGGCAAACTCGTGATAGTCGAGCCCGGCCCGCTTCACCCGCTTGTCATCCCAGGCAAAACCCAGGGGCTCTATCAGGTGCAGCCGGTAGCCGGTGTTGGCACAGAGGCGGATGATGTTGCCGGTGTTGGGCGGGATTTCCGGTTGATAGAGCACTATGTCGAGCATGACGGGATCCTGATGCGGGGCTGGGCTGGTGCGAAACGGGCGCCAGCATACCCAGCGCCCGTGCCGATGAAAAGGGGTGGCTCACACCATGGGCAGGCGGATGGTGATGACGAGCCCGGTCGGATGATTGTTGCTGGCCTTGATGGTGCCGCCATGACGCTGGATCGCCTCGGCGGCGATGGCGAGACCGAGACCGGTACCCCCTGTCTTGGCGTTGCGGGCATCGTCCACCCGGAAGAAGGGCAGGAACAGCATGGGCTGCTGCTCCACCGGCACGCCGGGGCCGTCATCCCTGATGGTCATCACCCACTCCCGTCCCTCCTGATACCAATCCACCTTGATGAACTCGCGGGCATATTTGAGCGCATTGCGCAGCGGGTTCTCCAGGGCCCTCGCCAGCAGCTCGGGCCACATCCGCAGCGATTCGGTCGGCAGCGGCGGCAGCCTGAGCTGTTTGCCGTTCTGGTTGGCCTCGAACATGGCGTCGTCCAGTATGGGCTCCAGCAGATCCGCCAGCGGCAGGGTCACCGGGGCCTCCACGTGCTGCTGGACCCGGGACAGGTCCAGCAGATCCCCTATCAGCTTGTCGAGCCTGGCGATTTCGCTCTCGATCCGCGCCAGCTCCGAGCTGTCCCCCTGCTTGCGGCGGATCAAGGCCTGCGCCAGCTGAATGCGGGTGAGGGGGCTGCGCAGCTCGTGGGAGATGTCGGACAGCAACTGTTTCTGCTTCTGGATCATGCGCTTGAGGGTGTCCACCATGTGGCTGACATGATCCGCCAGCTGACCTATCTCGTCCCGCCGCCCCAGGTTGGGGATCCGCGTCTCCAGCTTGCCCTGCGCCAGCTGGGAGACCGACTGCTGCAACTGCAGTATGGGGCGGGTCAGCCGCCAGGCCAGCAGCAGGCAGAGGGGGGTGCTGACCAGCATGGCGATGCCCAGGATCTGGATGGGGTGATCCAGGATCTGGATGAACAGGAACAGATAGGAGTTCTCGACGTTGAGCCCGAAGTAGACGTGATAGCTCTGGCCGTGATGCTGCATCAGGAAGGGGCCGGCGATGGCCCGCTGGTGTTCGCTGCCCAGCATGGGCCTGGCCGGGTCGTCGGCATCCAGCATGAAGCGGATGACGAACTTGCTCAGCCGGGTGGTGGATTGCATCTGGCCCTTGGCGTCGCGCAGGTAGACGTTGTCCACCGGCAACAGCCCGGCCGTCGTGATGGCCTGCTGCAGATCGAAATCCTGGTGCGGGTCGGCACCAGCCTGCAGCGCCCGCAGGTTGTTGTTCATCCTGGCCATCTCGTGCTCGGGCAGGGGTATGGTGTTGCGGGGATCCAGGGTGGGCAGTGTCACCACGGCGGCCAGCACGAGCAGCAGCATGAACCAGAACCAGAGAAATATCTGGGTGGAGAGGCCATTGAAGGTGCGGGCCGTTTTCATGCCTGCTCCAGCCAGAGGTAGCCTCGGCCACGCACCGTCTTGAAGCGGGGTTGCCCATCGCTGCGCTCAGGCAGCTTCTTGCGCAGGTTGCTCAGGTGCATGTCGATGGCCCGATCGAAGGGCTCGAGCTTCTTGCCAAGCACCTGCTCTGACAACAGGTTCTTGCTGACGATCTGGCCCGGGCTGCGCAGCAGGCACTCCAGCAGGCCGAACTCTGTGGCGGTGAGCTCCAGCAGCTGATCGTCGCAGCGGGCCTGCTGCAGGCCGGGTTGCAGCACCAGATCCATGAAGCGCAGCTCGTCGGATGCGCCGCGTTGGGGGGAGGGATGCTGGGTGCGGCGCAAGATGGCGCGCACCCGCGCCAGCAGTTCTCTGTCGTCGAAGGGCTTGGCCAGATAGTCATCGGCCCCCGCTTCGAGCCCGTTGACCCGATCCTGGCTGTCGCCCCGGGCGGTCAGCATCAGCACTGGAGTGTCGTGGGTCTTGCGCAGCCTGGTCAGCATGGCGAACCCGTTGAGTCTGGGCATCATGACGTCCAGCAGCACCAGATCGAATGCCTGCTCTGCCAGCCGCAGCAGCCCCTCCTCCCCATCCTCGGCGACGGTGACGTCAAACCCTTCCAGGGTCAGGATTTCGGTGAGCAGCTGGGTCAGTTCGAGATCGTCGTCGACCAGGAGTATTTTGTTCATTCGGGGTCACTCCGTTGATGTTGCGCGCCAAACTGACGTTCGGGTCAGGGTATAATAAGTTTTTACGCGTCAGAGGAAAGCCGGTTTTGAGCCACCAACACTATTCCCGCTGGGTCACCCTCGCCAGCACGGCGGCGGTCGTCACCGCCACCCTGCTGATCCTGGGCAAGCTGATCGCCTGGTTGATGACGGACTCTTCCAGCCTGCTGGCATCCCTCACCGACTCCTTCATGGATGTGAGCGCCTCCATCATCAACCTGCTGGCCATTCGCTACGCGCTGGCGCCGGCCGATGAGGAGCACCGCTTCGGCCACGGCAAGGCGGAGTCCCTGGCGGGTCTGATCCAGTCGGCCTTCATTTCGGGTTCTGCCCTGCTGCTGATGATGCACGGCATCTCGTCGATGCTGAACCAGGTCCCCGTGGTGCGGCTCGAGGCCGGGATCTGGGTCAGTGTCGGCTCCATCCTGCTGACCCTGCTGCTGGTCAGCTTCCAGAGCCTGGTCATTCGCAAGACCAACAGCGTGGCCATCAAGGCCGACATGCTGCACTACCGCTCGGACTTGCTGCTCAATGCCGGTGTCTTGCTGGCGCTGGTGCTGGCGGGGCAGGGGTGGTACTGGGCCGATGGCCTGTTCGCCATCCTGATCGGTCTGTTCCTGGTGTGGGGAGCCGTCCAGATCGGCTACGAATCGGTACAGGCCCTGCTCGATCGTCAGTTGCCAGAGGAAGAACAAGCGAGAATAATGGCGCTCTGCTGTGCCGTAGAGGGGGTGCACGGCGTACATGATCTGCGCACCCGTCAATCCGGGCCGACCCGCTTCGTGCAGTTGCATCTGGAGCTTGACGATCAGCTCCCCCTGGTCAAGGCCCATCAGATAGCCGACGAGGCTGAACTGGCGGTCCGCCAGTCCTTTGAGCGGATGGATGTGATCATCCACATGGACCCCATCTCGGTGCTGACAAAAGAACAACAAGGCACTCACCCTGAACAACAGTAGGCTGCAACATGGATGATCTGGTTGCCCAAACGTGGCAAAAAATTCAGCAGGAAGCGCAGAGCATGGCGGCCCAGGAGCCCATGCTGGCCAGCTTCTTTCACTCCACCATTCTCAACCACAGCGATCTGCGCTCGGCGCTGAGCTTCCAGCTCGCCAACAAGCTCGACAGCACCACCATGCCGGCCATTGCCCTGCGCGAGGTGATCGAGCTGGCCCTGCGCAGCGAACCCGAGTTGCTGGCCGCAGTGGCCGCCGACATCTGCGCGGTACAGGACAGGGATCCCGCCGTCGACCTCTTCTCGACGCCGCTGCTCTACCTCAAGGGGTTCCATGCTCTCCAGGGCTACCGGGTTGCCAACTGGCTGTGGCGTCAGGGGCGTCGCTCGCTGGCGCTCTACCTGCAAAACCAGATCTCCGTGGTGTTCGGGGTCGACGTGCACCCGGCCGCGCGGATCGGCAAGGGCATCATGTTTGACCACGCCACCGGCATAGTGGTCGGTGAGACCGCGGTGATTGAGAACGACGTCTCCATCCTGCAGAGCGTGACCCTGGGGGGCACCGGCAAGGAGAGTGGCGACCGTCATCCCAAGATCCGGGAAGGGGTGATGATAGGGGCGGGCGCCAAGGTACTCGGCAACATCGAAGTGGGGGTCGGCGCCAAGATAGGGGCCGGTAGCGTGGTGATCAATCCGGTGCCACCCCACACCACTGTCGCCGGCGTGCCCGCCAAGATAGTGGGCCGACCCGAGTGCGACAAACCCTCCCTGGACATGGATCAGTGTCTCTGATCCCCTGACCGAGGCCGCTGTATGGTCAAGCGCTGGTCAGGCTATCTGATCCTGGGGATGTGGCTGCTCAACCTGCTGCACCTCTATCTGGGATTCTCCCCCTGGCCCGCCGCCGTCGCGGCCTGGGCCGCCTCCCTGCTCACCTGGCCCTGGCTGGTGGGTGCCGCCCGTCGTCAGGCGCTGGCGCTCTACGGGGCGGCGTTGCTGCTGCTGATCTTCTCCTGGTGGCGCGGCGCCAGCCTCAGCCCCGGAGACTGGCTGCTGCCCAACATCAACATGCTCACCATGTTTGCCGCCGTCAGCACCCTCAACCTCGCCACCTCGGGGCTGCTGACAGGCACCGCCTCCTGGTCCGGGCGCAAGGGGTTGTGGAGCACCATGGCCAGCCTCAATCTGCTCGGCGCCGTCATCAACCTCTCGGTGCTCTTCATCATCGGCGATCGGCTGGAGCGCAACGGTACCCTTGAGCGGCGCCAGGTCATGGTGCTGAGCCGGATCTTCTGCGCCGCAGCCTTCTGGTCCCCCTTCTTCGTCGCCATGGCGGTGGCGCTCACTTACGCCCCCGGCCTGCAGCTCTCCCAGATTTTGCCGTTTGGCATCCTTGCCGCCCTGCTGGCCATGGGTCTGACGGCCTGGCAGGTGGAGCGGCTCGGGGTGGCGGATTTTGCAGGTTATCCCCTGAGGCTGCAGACCCTGGGGTTGCCGGTGACCCTGGCGCTGCTGGTGCTGCTGATCCACCGGATCTGGCCCGGGCTCAGCATCCTGGCGGTGATCGCGCTGGTGGCCCCCTTGCTGGCGCTGCTCTTCATGCCAAATCAGGGGCGCGGGGCGGCCCTCAAGCGGCAGGTGGTGGAGCGTTTCCCCGCCATCGGCGGCCAGCTGGTGCTGTTTCTCGGGGCTGGCCTGCTGGCTGCCGGCATCAACAGCGCCCTCTCTGTCATCGACTTCGGTGCGGGTCACGGCCTGCCGCTGTTCAACCACTTCGGCTGGCTTGAGGCATCCCTCACCCTGCTGCTCATCTTCCTGGTCGCCATCATAGGTGTGCATCCCCTCATCAGCATCTCGGGGGTGGCCCCCTTGCTGTGGCCGCTGTCACCGGATCCCAGCCTGCTCGGCATGTGCTTCCTGCTGGGGTGGGGGCTCGCCACCGGTACCAGCCCGCTCTCCGGCTCCAACCTGGCGCTGGCCTCCCGCTACAACCTGAGCGCCGGGCTGCTGCTGCGCTGGAACCTGCTCTACGGGCTGCTGATGTACGGGGTGGCCTGTCTGTTGATGGGGGGCTTCATCGCCCTGCACGGCTGATGCCGGCGGCGGGAGAGGAGCCGGTTCGCAGGGGGCCGTGACGCCGCGGCGAGCGTCCCGGATCGCGGTTCCTGCCGCCTGCGAGAAAAACCGACGCATATTTAAGCAATACCGGCACGGAGGGCGCATTTTGCAACGCGCTGGCTTGTTTGTGCCGAGCGCATCAGGGTATGCTGGCTTCACGCGCTTGAATCGCCCCCTGTGGGGCATCGCAATTGAACATACAGGTATGCATATGTCACTAGAAGTCCTTGAGCAACTCGAATCCAAAGTACAATCCGCCGTCGACAACATCTCCCTGCTGAAAATGGAGCTGGACGAGCTGAAAGAGCAGAACAACAAGCTGCAAGACGAGAACCATCAGCTGCGCAACGAGCACGTTGCCTGGCAGGAACGTCTGCGCGCCCTGCTGGGCAAGATGGACCAGATGGGCGATGCCATCTGATCCCGTCTTGACTGACTGGAATGAAAGCGGGCCGCTCCTTGAGCGGCCCGCTTGTTTTGGCAGGGGAGGGGATCACAGGGCCAGCAACTGCCTGACCGTCTTCTCTATGCCGTCGGCGGCCTCGACGATGTTCTGCGCCAGCATGTAGGCCGGGGTCGAGATCACCTTGCGTTCCTGATCCACCACGAACTCGCTGACCGGGCAGTTGAGATGGCTGCCCCCCATGGCCTCTATGGCATTGGCGGCGCCCTCGTCATGGCCTATGGTGGCCAGGGTGCCGGCGCCATAGATGAGGGGTATCATGGCCGGTGCTATGCAGATATAGGCCGCCGGTTTACGGGCTTCGGCAAAGCTCTGGCAGGCTTTCAGCACATCGGGCTGGATCTGGCAGTTGGCGCCCTGAACGGCGAAGTCGCACAGATTCTTGGCGGCGCCAAAGCCGCCGGGCACCAGCAAGGCATCGAAATCGGCCGCATCCAGCTCGGCCACATTCCTGATATGGCCGCGGCAGATGCGGGCAGCCTCGACCAGGACGTTGCGGCTCTCCCCCTCGCTCACCTCGCCGGTCAGGTGGTTGATGACGTGCAATTGAGGCACGTCGGGCGCGAAGCACTGGACGGTGGCGCCCTGACGGGCCAATGCCAGCAGGCTGATGACGGCTTCATGGATCTCGGCGCCATCAAACACGCCACAGCCACTCAAGATCACGGCCACTTTTTTCATGGCAGACTCCTCGTTGTTGAAAATGTGAGCCAGGGTAGATTGTTGTACTTTTGTATGGTTATCGTTCGGCCTCCGCTGGTCAAGTCATCTTGCTGTGCTAGGATTGTTTCGTTTTGGATCCTGTCTCGTTGACCCCCTTGAATTTTTTTCCACATTGATCGAGATCATGATGAAGGCATCATGGTTTGTTTTTACGATCTCAATACACTGTTTTATATGTGTTTTTTGTTTTTAATCCACAACTTTGCCACCATGGTAGAGCCATGCGTCCATTTTTGAGCACAGAGTTATCCACAGGCCATGGGGCGGTTCGTGGCACGAATGGGAGGGGGTCAGCCCCTTGGTGTGCCGCGGGCCCTGTGGCATCCTAGCGACTGTTTATTCCTGGCAGGACGATTTCATGGCCCCTAGCAATCCCCTTATCTTGGTCGACGGCTCTTCATATCTTTACCGCGCCTTCTTCGCCTCCCAGCAGGCCGATCTGCGCACATCGACCGGTTTGCCAAGCGGCGCCGTCCGGGTGATGGCCAACATGATGCGCAGCCTGCGCAAGCAATACCCCGACTGCCATGTGGCCGTGGTGTTCGACGCCAAGGGCAAGACCTTCCGTGACGACATCTACCCCGAGTACAAGGCGACCCGCGCCAGCATGCCGGACGATCTGCGCAGCCAGGTTGCCCCCATTCACCAGATGATCAAGGCGATGGGCTTCCCCTTCCTGATGGTCGAAGGGGTCGAGGCCGACGACGTGATCGGCACGCTCGCCCGCCAGGCGACCGAGAAGCAACTGCCCGTGCTCATCAGCACAGGTGACAAGGACATGGCGCAGCTGGTCTCCGACCATGTCACCCTGATCGATACCATGAAGGATGTGAAGACCGATCGGGAAGGGGTGATCGAGAAGTTCGGCGTGCCCCCCGAACTCATCATCGACTACCTGGCCCTGATGGGGGACAAGGTGGACAACATTCCTGGCATGGCAGGGGTGGGCGAGAAGACGGCCCAGGCGCTGTTACAGGGGATAGGCAGCATCGATCAGATCGCCGCCAACCTCGACAAGGTCGCCGCCCTCGGCTTCCGTGGCTCCAAGACGTTTGCCGACAAATTCCGCGAGCAGGAGGATCAGGTTCGCCTCTCCTACCAGCTGGCGACCATCAAGACCGACGTCGAGCTGGAGCAGAGCCTCGAAGAGCTGCTGCTGGGCCCGATCGACAAGGAGTCCCTGCTGGCGGTCTACCGGGAGTACGAGCTGCGCAACCTGATCAAGGAGCTGGAGTCCGGTGGCGAAGAGAGCGCCGGGCAGGAAGAGGCCGCTGATGACGCTGCTGCTCCCGCTACCGCCATCGAGACCGACTACAGCTGCATTCTGGAGGAGGCCGAGTTCGACGGCTGGCTGGCACAGTTGCAGGCGGCACCACTGTTTGCCTTCGACACCGAGACCACCAGTCTCGACTACATGGAGGCGAGAGTGGTCGGCGTGTCGTTCGCCATCGAGCCGGGCAAGGCGGCCTATGTTCCCTTCGGCCACGACTATCTGGGGGCACCAACCCAGCTGACCGAACAGCAGGTGCTGGGCAAGCTCAAGCCGCTGCTGGAAGATCCGGCCCGCCTCAAGGTGGGGCAGAACCTCAAGTACGATCGCAACGTGCTGCAGAACCACGGCATCGATCTGCAGGGCATCGCCTTCGACACCATGCTCGAATCCTATGTGCTCAACTCCACCGCCAGCCGCCACGACATGGACTCCCTGGCCAGCAAGTACCTCGGGGTCGAGACCATCTCCTTCGAGGATATCGCCGGCAAGGGGGCCAAGCAGCTCACCTTCAACCAGATCGAACTGGAGCAGGCCGCGCCCTATGCGGCGGAAGATGCCGACATCACCCTGCGTCTGCACCAGACCCTGTGGGGGGAACTGAGCAAACAGCCTACGCTTGCCAAGGTGTTCACCGAGATCGAACTACCCCTGCTGCCGGTGCTGGCACGGATGGAACTGCTCGGGACCACCATAGACCCCAAATTGCTGCACCAGCAGAGCCAAGAGATCGAAGTACGTCTGGCGGAGCTGGAGCGGGAAGCGCACGAGCTGGCCGGGCAGGAGTTCAACCTCTCCTCGCCCAAGCAGCTCGGCGAGATACTGTTCGTCAAGCTGGGGCTGCCCATCCTCAAGAAGACCCCCAAGGGGGCCCCGTCCACCGCCGAAGAGGTGCTGGCGGAATTGGCGGAGACCTATGATCTGCCGCGCCTGCTGATGGAGCACCGTGGCCTGGCCAAGCTCAAGTCCACCTATACCGACAAGCTGCCGCTGATGATCAAGCCCCAGACCGGGCGGGTGCACACCTCCTACCATCAGGCGGTGGCGGCGACCGGCCGGCTCTCGTCCACCGATCCCAACCTACAGAACATCCCGGTGCGCAACGAACAGGGACGCCGTATTCGGCAGGCCTTCATCCCGAGCGCCGGCTACAAGCTGGTGGCGGCGGATTACTCCCAGATCGAGCTGCGCATCATGGCGCACCTCTCCGGTGACCAGGGCTTGCTGACCGCCTTTGCCGAGGGCAAGGACATCCACAAGGCGACCGCCGCCGAGGTGTTCGGTGTGGCACTCGAGGCGGTGACCACCGACATGCGCCGCAGCGCCAAGGCGATCAACTTCGGCCTCATCTATGGCATGAGTGCCTTCGGTCTGGCCAAGCAGCTGGGGATCGGCCGTGCCGAGGCGCAGAAGTACATGGATCTCTACTTCGAGCGCTATCCGGGCGTGCTGGAGTACATGGAGCGCACCCGCCAGCAGGCGGAAGCCCAGGGCTATGTCGAGACCCTGTTCGGTCGTCGCCTCTACCTGCCGGACATCAAGTCCCGCAACGCCGGTCTGCGCAAGGCGGCGGAGCGGGCGGCGATCAACGCCCCCATGCAGGGCACGGCAGCCGACATCATCAAGCGCGCCATGATCGCCGTCGATGGCTGGATCCGGGGCATTACCGATGGCTCCATCCACATGCTGATGCAGGTTCACGATGAACTGGTGTTCGAGATCCGCGAGGAGAAGCTGGAGGAGTACATCGCCCTCATCAAGGAGAAGATGTCCGCGGCGGCCGAGCTGCACGTGCCGCTGGTGGTGGAAGCCGGAACCGGCGACAACTGGGATCAGGCCCACTGATCCCGACCACAGTGATTGGCTAGCTATATAAGCAGAGAAGCCCGGCGCATGCCGGGCTTCTTGTTTTCGTTCTCTGTCTGCCTCAAGCCTCTTGCAGATACTCATCCTTGAGCAGGACATAGTTGTCGGCCGAGGTCTTCAGAAAGGCAATCTCTGCCGGCTTGAGCGGCCGTGCCTGCTTGACCGGGTTCCCCATATAGAGGAAGCCGGATGCGAGCCGCTTGCCCGGTGGCACCAGAGAGCCGGCGCCTATCATCACATCATCCTCGACGATCACCCCATCCAGCAGTATGGCCCCCATGCCGACCAGTACCCGGCTGCCTATGGTGCAACCGTGCAGCATGGCCTTGTGGCCCACGGTGACGTCTTCCCCGATCAGCAGGGGATAACCATCGGGATTCGCGGCGCTCCTGCGGCTGAGGTGCAGAACGGTGCCGTCCTGTACATTGCTGCGGGCGCCGATACGGATATGGTTCACATCCCCCCGTGCCGCCACTAGGGGCCAGATGCTGGCATCGTCGCCGAGCACTATGTCTCCCACCAGGGTGGCGCAGGGGTCCACATATACCCGCTTGCCCAGTTGCGGGCGTTTTCCTTTATAGGATCTCAGTCGCAAGTCCATCTTGGCCTCCTCAATTTTCTGGCCATTCTAGCAATCCCGAGCCCGTTTCTGTGGATAAGTTTGTACAAAAGCTGTGGTTGGCTATGAATAACTAGAGAAAGGCCTGTTTTTGAAGATTTATTGCCACTTTTTGCAAAAATGGGCTTGCCAGAAAGTTTCAGCTCCCTATAATGCGCCTCCATCGACAGGGCAAGCGGCAACGCAGAAAGCCTGAGTCGATAACCTCGAAAAGCCTTTGAAAATAAGGCTTGACTCGAGAAGGCGGTTGAGTAGAATTCAACTCCCGCAGCAACACACTGTTGCGTCGCTCTTTAACAATTTGAATCAAGCAATCTGTGTGGGCACTCACAGCATCGAACATCAAAGACAATTTTTGATTTTCAATGTCTGGTG
>NZ_CBCPLW010000028.1:0-58439 GCF_965119515.1 Aeromonas sp. Marseille-Q7275 | reverse complement strand
GCTCTGTAGCTGTTCTGAAAAATCCATTATTTCCTCTCTGCATCGACGCGTTGTGTTGGTACTGTTCAGTTGGGGTTAGATGCTCCTCTGGATTAACGGTATGCCTGTGACCCAGATACCCATGTCTCTGCCCATATTCAGCAAAGCGCCATACGATGCCAAGATATGAATACCTGAAACAGGATCCAGCTCACCGCTATTGAGCGGTATATGAAATAAATCGAGAGATCTTGTTCGAACAGGTCTTAATGCAACAAGGGGCGCCATGGCGCCCCTTGTTGTGGATGCGGCGGGAGCCTTCTTACTCCCCCAGCAGCTGTTGCCAGACCGCCAGCACATGGCCCCGCTCGGTCAGCAGCTGATCGTCCCCCACCTTGCGGGAAACCTCGGAGAGGTTGAGACGATGGCCAAGGTTGCGGATCTCCAGATAGGCGTGTTTGAGCCCCTCCGCCTGCTCCAGGGTCAATACCCCCGCCATCACGCACTCGTCGAAGATGCGCACGTTGTCCGACCAGCGGGTCAGGGCCTCGGGCTCGCCGCAGGCGTGGGCCAGCACCAGGTACTGGGCGATGAACTCGATGTCCACCATGCCGCCGGGGGACTGCTTGAGATCGAACTCCCCCTCGCCGGCCTTGAGCAGGTGATCCCGCATCTTGTGGCGCATCTCCCGCACCTCGCGGGCCAGGGTTGGCAGGTCGCGATCCTTGGCCAGCACGTCGCGGCGGATGCGGGCAAATTCGGCGACCACGGCATCATCGCCATAGATGGGGCGCGCCCGCACCAGCGCCTGATGTTCCCAGGTCCAGGCTTCCTGCTGCTGGTACTGCTCATAGGCGGCGAGGGAGGAGACCAGCAGGCCGGCGTCGCCGGAGGGGCGTAGCCGCATATCGATCTCGTAGAGTATGCCGGAGGGGGTGCGGGTGCTGAACAGGTGCAGGATCCGCTGGGCCAGGCGCAGGTAGAACTGGCGGCTGTCGATGGGCTTGCGGCCGTCGGTATAGCTGTTGGGATCGCCGCCGTGCAGGAACACCAGATCGAGATCCGAGCCGTAGCCGAGCTCGATGCCGCCGAGCTTGCCGTAGGCCACCACGGCGAAGCCGCGCTGGCCGCTCAGCGCCACCTCGGGGGGCACCCCGTAGCGCTCGCTCATCTGGGTCCAGGCCTGATTGACCACCTCTTCGGTGATGGCCTCCGCCAGCCAAGTGAGGTGGTCGCTCACCTTCATCAGCGGCAGGGCGCCGGCGATGTCGGCGGCGACGATGCGCAGCAGCTGCACCTGCTTGAACTGGCGCAGCGCCTCCATCTGCTGCTCCACGTCCTCTTCGGGGATGCGCAGCAGGAACTGGCGCAGCTGGGGCTTGTACTGATCCAGCGGGGTGGGGTGGTAGAGGTGCTGGGGATCCAGCAGCTCGTCCAGCAGTATGGGGTAGCGGGCGAGCTGCTCGCTCACCAGGTTGCTCTCGTCGCACAGACGCACCAGCTGGCGCAGGGCGGCGGGGTTCTCCGCCAGCAGCTGCAGATAGGCGCTGCGGGTGAAGATGCGGGTCAGCAGGGTGCAGACCCGCTCGAACAGGCGGGCGGGCTCACGGCTCGCCACCACCAGTCGCAGCAGCTCGGGCATCAGCCAGTCCAGGGCGATGCGCCCCTGGGGGCCGACCTGGCGGCGCTTGTACTCCTCCTTGAAGCGCAGCAGGGCGGCGCAGAGCGGAACCGGATCGCCCACCCCCTGGGTGGTGAGCAGCTTCTCCAGCTCGGCGGCATCGAGCTCGGTGCGCCAGAGATCGAGCCAGAGCTGCTCCAGGTGGGCGGGGGCCTCCTTCTCTTCCCCCACCACGGCGACGAACTCCTGATGGACTATGGCCATCTCCTCGTCGAGGTGCGTCATGAAGCGCTCCCAGTCTGTGAACCCGGTGGCGGCGATCAGTCGCTGGCGATCCCGCTCCTCGGTGGGCAGGGTCTGGGTCTGCTGATCCCCGATCTCCTGCAAGATGTTCTCGACCCGGCGCAGGAAGCGGTAAGCCTGGAGCAGGCGCGCGCAGCGCTCCCCGTCGAGGGCGCCGCTCTGGGCTATGGCCGCCAGCGCCTCGGGCAGGTGGCGCACCCGCAGGGCGGGCTCGCGGCCGCCACGAATGAGCTGCAGCGCCTGGGCAATGAACTCCACCTCGCGGATGCCGCCGGCCCCCAGCTTGATGTTGCCCTCCAGCCCCTTGCGGCGCACCTCGGCGGCTATCATCGCCTTCATCTGACGCAGGCCGTCGATGACGCCGAAGTCGATGTAGCGGCGGAACACGAAGGGGCGCAGCAGCTCGGTGAGGGCCTGGGCGTGTTCGCACTGGGGCCCCAGCACCCGCGCCTTGACCATGGCGTAGCGCTCCCAGTTGCGGCCATGGTGCTGGTAGTAATCCTCCATGGCGGCAAACGAGATCGCGAGCGGCCCCGCTTCGCCGAAGGGACGCAGCCGCATGTCGACCCGAAACACCTGACCATCCTGGGTGGGCTGGTGCAGGGCGTTGATCAGGCGCTGCCCCAGCTTGATGAAGAACTGCTGGTTCGCGAGTTCGCGCCGCCCGCCGACCGTGTAGCCGTTGTCGGGGAAGGTGAAGATGAGGTCTATGTCCGAGGAGAAATTCAGCTCGCCGCCACCCAGCTTGCCCATGCCGAGGATGAGCAGGGGCTGGGGGTCGCCGTTGCCGTCCATGGGGGTGCCGAGCTCGGCACACTGCCTGGCGTAGAGCCAGTCCCGGGCGCCGCAGATCAGCGCGTCCGCGAGCCTGGTGAGATGGACAAAGCTCTCTTCGACCTCTGACTCCCCGAGCAGCTCGCGCCAGGCGATCACCAGCATGCGGCTGCGGCGGAACTGGCGCAGCACGCGCTTGAGCGCCTCCTCGTCATGGACTTCGGCGAGCAGGGCCGCGAGATCGCCCTCGTAGGCGGGCCAGCGCTCGGACAGCGCCAGATCCCCGGCGGCCAGGGTCTGCGCCAGCAGCTCGGGCTGCTTTATGAGGGAGTCGGCGACGAAATCGGAGAGACCAAACAGGGTCAGCAGGGTCTGCTGCTCCATCGCTGGCAAATTGCCATAGTCGGGGGCCAGCGCCAGCAGCCGCTGCCACTGGCGCCCGGCCTGATCCTGCAGCAGGGGGGGCAGAGTGGAGAGGGATGCAGGCGATGGGGGAAGAGAAGAGGAATGCTGGGCCACGGTTGCCGTCCTTGTGATTAACGGGTCTGCAGAGGGAATGAAAACACCGGCAGCCAATCTAGCATTGTCCGTGCCCGCGTCACAGCCCGGGAGAGAGAAGCATGAGCCGGCGGGGAAAATGGGCCGCCGGCGCGGGCTCAGGGGCGTTGATAGATCTCGGGGTCGTACTTTTCCATCAGGCTGCCGGGGGTGCGGGGCGGCGCGAAGCCAAAACCGGCATAGAGGCCCTGGGCATCCGAGGTGGCCAGCATGAGGCGGCGCAGCCCCTGCAAGGCGGGATGGTCGACAATGGCCGCCATCAACGCCTTGCTATGGCCGCGACCGCGATGCTCGGGCAGCACGAAGACGTCGGAGAGATAGCCGAAGGTGGCCCGGTCTGTGATGACCCGGGCGAAGGCCACCTGCTGACCGTCGACATAGCCGCCGAAGCAGAGGGAATGATTGATGGCCCGCTGCACGGTGGAGAGGGGAATGCCGAGGCTCCAGTAGGCCTCCTCGGACAGGAAACGGTGAATGAGCGGGACATCGAGGCGTCCCTTGTCGTCGCTGATCTCCAGTGGGGATGGGGTGTGCTGCATCCTGGCTCCTTGCCGTGTCATGAGATGAAAAAAGGCCCCTCGCGGGGCCTTCCAGTTTACTCAAATCACGACCTCAGGCCAGCTTGAAGGCCTGGATATGATTGTCCAGCGTCTGGCTGTGGTCCGTCTCTCTTTCCGACACCTTGCTGTGATAGCAATAAGAAAGGCCCCTGACGGGGCCCTTGTGCGTACCAGGTTGATGCCATCAGGCCAGCTTGAAGGCCTGAATGTGGGTATCCAGCGTCTGGCTGTGGTGCTCCACCAGTTCGGAGGCATCTTTCAGCTCCCGCAGCACCACCACGGAGCCTTCCACCACCTGCTTGACCTGCTCCAGGTTGGCGTTCATCTCTTCGGCCACCGAGCTCTGCTGCTCGGAGGCGGCGGCGATCTGGCGGTTCATGTCGGCCACCCCCTGTACCCGCTGCACTATGGTGGCGAGCTGATCGCCGGCCTGGGTCACCTGCTCCACCCCCTTGTCCGCCTGCTGCACGCTCTCGGCCATCAGGCCGACGGCCTGGCGGGCATTGCCCTGCAACTGCTCGATCATCTTCTGGATCTCGACGGTGGCGGCCTGGGCCCGGTTCGCGAGTTCGCGCACCTCGGAGGCGACCACGGCGAAGCCGCGGCCCGCCTCGCCGGCGCGGGCGGCCTCGATGGCGGCGTTCAGGGCCAGCAGGTTGGTCTGCTCCGAGATGCTGCGGATGGTGTCCACCACTGAGCCGATGCGATCGACCCCGTGTTCCACCTCGTTGACCACGGCGGAGGAGCGCTGGATGTTGCCGGAGAGGGTGTCTATGGTGCTGACGGTGGCGGCCACGCAGCGGCTCCCCTCCTCGGCCAGGGCGCTGGCGTCGGCAGTGGCGTGGGAGGCCTGCTCCGCATGGTTGGCCACCTCGCGAATGGCCCCCACCATCTGGCTCATGGCGCTGGCGAGCTGCTCTATCTGGGTGAACTCCTCGTTGATCGCCTCGTTGGCCTCATCCATGCAAAGCGTCACCTGGGAGGCGATGTCGTTGAGCTCCTTGCAGGCGGCGCGCTGGGTGCCGAACACCTCCTTGAGGTTCTCCTGAGAGTGGGCGACCGCCTTGGCGATGTCGCCGAACTCGTCCCGGGACTTGAGCAGCACGCTGTGGCTGAGATCCTTGCGGGCGAAGCGCTCCAGCAGGCCCACCAGATAGTGCACCTGCTTGACCATGAGACGGGAGCCGGTTAGCAGCAGCACCACGAAGACGACCCCCATCAGCGCCGTCTCCATCAGACCGGTCCAGAGCAGGCGATCGGCAATGGCATTGGCCTTGGTGGCATCTATGCCCTCGCCGAGCAGGGTGGCTTCCAGGTTGCTGGCATCGAACCAGAGCTTGGCCAGCAGCAGCAGCGTGCTGAACACCATGAGCAGCACCACTTTGGGCACCAGTCGGATGTTGCTCATTCGCCTCTCCAGCGAGTTTAACTGCATAATCTTTCTCCTTCTTAATGGCCGGTTTTCCTTTGTCCTCAGGACTATCGGCATTATCTTCCTTTTTATTAATTCGCACCGTGCCTAAAGTAGGAAATTGTATGCGACATCACTTAACTCACCTGCGCGCCATGGATCTGCTGATGGCGTTTCTGTCGGTGATTTCCGTTTGCCTGGTCTGTGCCCGCTGGTGGGGGCACCGCGAGTGGAGCCCGCAGACCCTGCAACTCTTCTATGACGTCGACAGCCTGATCTGCTATTTCTTCCTCGCCCACTTCGCCTACGGCTGGGTGAGGGCCCCGGATCGCATGGCCTTCTTCAAGGCCAACTGGTTCTATCTGCCGGGCAGCCTGCCCATGGTGGAGCAACTGCGCTGGGCGCGGCTCATCCAGCTGTGGCGGGTCTATCAGCTGCTGCGAGACAGGCCGGACCTGCTGGGCATGTTTCGCCGGGAGCGCAACGAGACCACCCTCTCCGGCATTCTGTTCCTCTTCTTCCTGCTGCTGGGGGTGGGCTCCGGCGTCATGTACTGGCTGGAGACGGGCCAGCCAGGGAGCCTGATCCAGACCCCCTACGATGCCTTCTGGTGGACGCTCGTCACACTCTCTACCGTGGGCTACGGGGATCTGGTGCCCAGGACGGAGGAGGGGCGCTTCGTCGCCAGCCTGCTCATCCTGTTCGGTGTGGGTCTGTTTGGCGCCCTCAGCGGTTTCATGGCCAGCCTGTTCGTGCATCCCGGCAAGACCAACGACGACACCACCCTGTGGCGACGCCAGCAGAGCGAGCAGCAGGCGCAACTGTTGCAGGAGCTGAAGGCCCTGCGCGCCGAGGTGAAGGCATTGCAACAGAAGTAGCCTGCGGCGTCTGGAATGGTCGCATGGCAAACGGGGGAAGCCGTGAGGCGCCTCTCAGTCAGGGGGGCGCCGCTTTTCTTTGCTTGTCCTTTGACCCGCTGGCGGCTTAACATTCGGCCTGCAACCTAATTCAACGAAGAGAATCGATCGACCATGCGCGCCCTTCTCGGGATCTTGATCTGCTTGTGTGCCCAACAGGTACTGGCCGATACCCGTTATGTCTCAGACAACATCTTTACCTATATCCACAACGGTCCTGGCACCCAGTACCGGATCCTCGGCAGCGTCAAGGCCGGTGAACCGCTGGAGGTCAAGGCGGTGAACAACGACGCCGGTTTCACCCAGGTGGTGGACGGCCGTGGTCGTGAAGGCTGGATCAAGAACAGCGAACTGCAGGGGGAGATCAGCCTGCGCGAGCGTCTGCCCCAGGTTCAGAAAGAGCTGGATGAGGCCAAGGCCCGTCTGCTGAACCTCAATGGCGACAACGAGCGTCGTTTCGCCGAGAAGGATGGCCAGATCACCGAGCAGAGCAAGGAGATCGCCAGCCTGAAGGCCCAGCTCGCCAGCCAGAGCACAGAGATGAGCAGCCTCAAGGAGCAGAACGACGCCCTGACCCAGAGCTATGACAACCAGGAGCACGACATGCAGATGGACTGGTTCATCCGCGGTGGTGCCATGGTGCTGGGGGGCATACTGCTCGGCATACTGCTCCCCATGCTGCCCCGTCGCCGCAAGAGCAGCGAGCGCTGGATGAACTGATCGCCCGGGCGATCGCAACGAGAAAGGTCGCCATGGCGACCTTTTTTCATGGGCGCGCACCGGGGCCGATTCTTGACCCGGTCGGGGGTCGCCAGGGGGCCTTTGCGGCCGTAAGATGAGCCGAACTATCCCGTGCCCTGCGCACCCTTCTCAACAAGAGCCTTCAACATATGTCATCAACCGAACAGGCCCGCTGGTTCGTGCTGGGGGGCGATCACCTCGTCCTGCTGGATGAACGGGGGCAGATCCCCCGGGGCCCCAAGGCCAGCCTGCCCGCCCATCTGCACGCCGCCCATTTCGAGCCTTTCGACGAGTGGGACGGACTGCCCTGCCTGCTGCTGGATCTGGGACCGGATGCCGAGATCGCCTCTCTGGCGGGGCTGCGCCAGCTGATGGTGGCGGGGGACGAAGAGGGTTTTCGCCTCGCCGGACGCGCCTGGCAGCTCGCCACCTTCCGCCGCACCCATCGCTTCTGCGGCGAATGCGGCGCCCCCATGACCCCCAAGGCGGGGGAGTGGGCACAGGTGTGCCGGCATGGTCACGTCGTCTACCCGCGCATCTCCCCCTGCATCATAGTGGCGGTGCGCAAGGGCCCGGCGATCCTGCTGGCGGCCCATCGCCGTCACTATCAGGCGGAGGATCCCATGTATACCGTGCTGGCGGGCTTCGTGGAGGCGGGGGAGAACCTGGAGCAGTGCGTGGCGCGAGAGGTGTTCGAGGAGAGCGGAATCCGGGTGCGCAATGTGCGCTATGTGGCGAGCCAGCCCTGGCCCTTCCCCCACAGCCTGATGATGGGCTTCACCGCCGACTACCAGAGCGGCGAGATCAAGGTGCAGGACGAGGAGTTGGTGGCCGCCGGTTTCTTCGAGGCGGACCGGCTGCCACGGCTGCCCCCCCACGGCACCATAGCGCGGCGGCTGATCGAGCAGAGCCTCGCGGCAGAGAGGCCCTGAAAAGCGGGGCCCTGGTTTGCGCCCCCTCACATCTTTGCACTCCGGCGACCCGGCGGCGCGTTTGTGCCGCCCTTAGCCTTGCACAAAGTGGTATCATATCCGCCATTTTATGCTGGATATGAACTCAGGAACTGGGATGAAAGAGCTGAAGAACGATCGATACCTGCGTGCCCTGCTGCGCCAGGATGTGGACATGACCCCGGTGTGGATGATGCGTCAGGCTGGCCGCTACCTGCCGGAATACAAGGCGACCCGCGCCGTCGCGGGGGACTTCATGTCCCTGTGCCGCAACGCCGAGCTGGCCTGTGAAGTCACCCTGCAGCCCCTGCGCCGCTATCCCCTCGATGCCGCCATCCTCTTCTCCGACATCCTGACCGTGCCCGACGCCATGGGGCTTGGCCTCTACTTCGAGCACGGGGAAGGCCCGCGCTTCGAGCGCCCAATCACCTCCATGGCGGACGTGCAGGCGCTGCCCATCCCGGATCCGGAAGATGAGCTCGGCTACGTGATGAACGCGGTGCGCACCATTCGCCGCGAGCTCAAGGGCGACGTGCCGCTCATCGGCTTCTCCGGCAGCCCCTGGACCCTGGCCACCTACATGGTGGAGGGGGGCAGCTCCAAGGCGTTCACCAAGATCAAGCAGATGATGTATGCAGAGCCGCAGACCCTGCACCTGCTGCTCGACAAGCTGGCGGACAGCGTGATCGCCTATCTCAACGCCCAGATCAGGGCAGGTGCCCAGTCCGTCATGGTATTCGACACCTGGGGCGGCGTGCTGACCCCCCGCGATTACCGCGACTTCTCCTTGCAGTACATGCACAAGATCGTCGATGGCCTGATCCGTGAGAATGAGGGGCGCCGCGTGCCGGTGACCCTGTTCACCAAGAACGGCGGCCAGTGGCTGGAGCAGATCGCCGCCACCGGCTGCGACGCCCTGGGGCTGGACTGGACCACGGATATAGCCGACGCCAAGCGCCGGGTCGGCGACAAGGTGGCGCTGCAGGGCAACATGGATCCCTCCATGCTCTACGCCGCGCCTGGGCGCATCCGCGAAGAGGTCGCCACCATACTGGCGGGCTTTGGCAGCGGCAACGGCCACGTCTTCAACCTCGGTCACGGCATCCATCAGGATGTGGACCCGGAGCACGCCGGGGTGTTTGTGAACGCGGTGCACGAGCTGTCGGCTCAGTACCACGGCCGCTGAGCGCGGCAGACAGCACGATGAGAACGGGGCCTGCGGGCCCCGTTTTGCTGCCCGGCCTCGCGGGGGCTGCATCCTGGTCACCGCTCGGGTTACACTGCACCACCACTGAACAGGGTCGCGGACAGGATGGGCGAGTGCACCTCCTGACGACCGTGTGAGGGCGTCGTCGAACATGGCAGGAGGCAGGATGGGCAAGAGTGCATGGGACTGGGGAATCGATCTTGGCGGAACCAAGTGCGAGTGCGTGGTGCTCGAGGGTGACGAGGTGCTGCTGCGCCATCGCATCCCCACCGAGCGCCGTGGCGGTTACGAGCACATGATAGGCCAGATCGCCAAACTGGTGGACGAGTGCGCCGAGCGGCTCGGCCAGCGTCCCGCCATCCTCGGCATGGGCACCCCGGGGGCGCGGGACCCCCAGACCGGGCTGATGAAGAACTGCAACACCACAGAGCTCAACGGCAAGCCGTTCAAGGAAGATCTGGAGCGCAGGCTCGGCATTCCTGTGCTGATCGCCAACGACGCCAACTGCTTCGCCCTGGCGGAAACCCATCTGGGGGCGGTGCGCCAGCACCATCCCGATGCCAAGGTAGTGTTCGGCATCATCATGGGCACAGGGGTGGGCTCCGGCATCGTCATCAACGGCCAGATCCTCAACGGCCATCACGGCATCGCCGGGGAGTGGGGCCACAACGTGCTCTCTCCCGACGGCCCGGAGTGCTACTGCGGCAAGCGCGGCTGCGTCGAGACCTTCATCAGCGGCCCGGCGCTGGAGGCCTGGTATGAGGGCAAGGCCAGGCGCCACCTGTCACTGGCCCAGATAGCGGCGGCCAGTGCCCACGACCACGTCGCCAAGCTCACCATGGACCGGCTGCATCTGCTGTTCGGCCAGGCCCTGGCCAACGTGGTCAACATCCTGGATCCGGATGTCATCGTCATCGGCGGCGGTGTGGGCAACGTGCAGAGCCTCTACAGCGTCGGTCGGCAGACTGTGCTGCCATTTCTGTTCAATCCCCGCTTCGCCACCCCCCTCATTGCCCCGGCCCTGGGCGACAGTGCCGGTGTGTTCGGGGCCGCGCTGCTGGCCAGGGGCGTCTTCCAGGAGGCCCTGCTGTCGTGAACCAGTCAGGGATCCGTCACTTTGTCGCAGGTAAGGACACAGATTTTTCATGATCAAGATTGCCATCAACGGATACGGGCGCATCGGTCGCAACGTGTTGCGGGCCCTCTACGAGAGCGGCCGCGATAACCAGCTTAAGATAGTCGCCATCAACGAACTGGCGGCTCCCGAGGCCATGGTGCACCTCACCCGCTTCGACACCAGCCACGGCCGCTTCGGCTACCCGGTGCAGCTCGCGGGCAACAGCATGCTGGTGGGGGAGGATCTCATCGCCCTGTTTGCCGAGCGGGATCCGGCCAGGCTGCCCTGGCGAGCGCTGGGGGTGGATGTGGTGCTGGACTGCACCGGGGTATTCGGCTCACGGGCCGATGCCGAACTGCATCTGGGCGCGGGGGCGGGCAAGGTGCTCTTCTCCCATCCGGCGGATGCGGACGTGGATGCCACCATAGTCTACGGGGTCAACCATCAGGTGCTGACGGGACGGGAGCGGATCGTCTCCAACGCCTCCTGTACCACCAACTGCGTGGTGCCCGTCATCGAAACATTGCATCGAGAATTCGAGATAAATTGTGGTACTATTACGACAATTCATTCGGCCATGCACGATCAGCAAGTCATCGATGCCTATCACAGCGACTTGCGTCGAACCCGGGCCGCCAGCCAGTCCATCATCCCGGTGGATACCAAGCTGGCAAAGGGGTTGGAGCGAATCCTCCCTCACTTCGCCGGCAAGTTCGAGGCGATCGCGGTGCGGGTGCCGACCATCAACGTCACCGCCATGGATCTGAGCATTACTGTTCGTAAAAAAGTGACAGTTAGTGACGTAAATCAAGCCCTGCAACGGGCATCCAGAGGTACATTACAGGGTATCCTGGACTACACGGAAGAGCCGCTGGTCTCCGTAGACTTTAATCATGATGCACACTCCTGCATCATTGATGGTACCCAGACTCGGGTGAGCGATGCCAACCTCGTCAAGATGTTGATGTGGTGCGATAACGAATGGGGCTTCGCCAACCGCATGCTGGATACCACCCGGGCCATGATGGCCGCAGGCTGAGAGCCTGCACCGGGCGCAAGGTTACTGTTTTTTTAACATTACCTGAAAATATATAGAGGACTGAATATGTCTGTTATCAAGATGACCGACCTGGATCTGGCGGGTAAACGCGTTCTGATCCGTGCTGACCTGAACGTGCCGGTAAAAGACGGCAAGGTCACTTCCGATGCACGTATCGTGGCGACTCTGCCGACCATCAAGCTGGCTCTGGAAAAGGGCGCCAAGCTGATGATCACCTCCCACCTGGGTCGTCCGACCGAGGGTGAATACAACGAAGAATTCTCCCTGGCCCCGGTAGTCAACTATCTGAAAGACGCTCTGTCCTGCCCGGTCCGCCTGGCCAAGGATTACCTGGATGGCGTAGACGTCGCCGCCGGTGAGCTGGTTGTGCTGGAAAACTGCCGTTTCAACAAAGGCGAGAAGAAGAACACCGAAGAGCTGGCCAAAAAATACGCCGCCCTGTGTGACGTCTTTGTAATGGATGCATTCGGTACTGCTCACCGCGCCGAAGGGTCCACCTACGGTGTGGCCCAGTTCGCCCCAGTTGCCTGTGCTGGCCCCCTGCTGGCCGGTGAACTGGACGCCCTGGGCAAGGCCATGCTGAAGCCCGAGCGCCCCATGGTTGCCATCGTTGGCGGCTCCAAGGTCTCCACCAAGCTGACCGTGCTGGAATCCCTCTCCAAGATCGCTGACCAGCTGGTGGTCGGTGGTGGCATCGCCAACACCTTCATCGCCGCTGCCGGTCACAACGTCGGCAAGTCCCTGTGCGAGCACGACCTGATCGATACCGCCAAGAAACTGGCTGCCGAGACCAACATCCCGGTGACCACCGACGTGGTTGTGGGTGCCGAGTTCTCCGAGTCCACTCCGGCCACCATCAAGTCCGTTAGCGATGTGACCGACGGCGACATGATCTTCGACATCGGCCCTGACTCTGCCAAGGCCCTGGCCGACATCATCATGAACGCCAAGACCATACTGTGGAACGGCCCGGTCGGCGTGTTCGAGTTCGACCAGTTCGCCGAAGGCACCAAGGTGATCGCCGAAGCCATCGCCGCTTCCCCGGCCTTCTCCATCGCTGGCGGTGGTGACACCCTGGCCGCCATCGACAAGTTCGGCATCGCCGACAAGGTCTCCTACATCTCCACCGGCGGCGGCGCCTTCCTGGAGTTCGTAGAAGGCAAGGTACTGCCGGCTGTCGCGATTCTTGAAGAACGCGCCAAAGCCTAATTGACCCGGGACGGGGGGCAAAAGCCTCCCGTTTCGTTTATCATGTGGCCGCTGTGCCGGTTCATGATGAACCCCCCATTTTTTATTAACGGCATACGAGAACAGGACGATTAAACATGTCTAAGAAAATTTTCGACTTCGTAAAACCCGGCGTGATCACTGGTGATGACGTTCAGAAAGTGTTCGCCATCGCTAAAGAGAACGGCTTCGCTCTGCCTGCCGTGAACTGCGTGGGTACCGACTCCGTCAACGCCGTGCTGGAAGCTGCCGCCAAGGTCAAAGCCCCGGTCATCGTTCAGTTCTCCAACGGTGGTGCCGTGTTCACCGCCGGCAAGGGTCTGAAGCTGGAAGGCCAGCAGGCTGCCATCATCGGTGCCATCTCCGGTGCCAAGCACGTGCACGCCGTTGCCGAAGCTTACGGTGTACCTGTCATCCTGCACACCGACCACGCCGCCAAGAAGCTGCTGCCGTGGATCGACGGTCTGCTGGAAGCGGGCGAGAAGCACTTCGCCGAGACCGGCAAGCCGCTGTTCTCCTCCCACATGCTGGATCTGTCCGAAGAGTCTCTGGAAGAGAACATCGACATCTGCTGCGAGTACCTGACCCGCATGGCCAAGATGAACATGACTCTGGAGCTGGAACTGGGTTGCACCGGTGGCGAAGAAGACGGTGTGGACAACAGCCACATGGATCAGTCCGCCCTGTACACCCAGCCGGAAGACGTGGCTTACGCCTACGAGCGTCTGTCCAAGATCAGCCCGCGTTTCACCATCGCTGCCTCCTTCGGCAACGTGCACGGTGTTTACAAGCCGGGTAACGTCAAGCTGACCCCGTCCATCCTGGACGCTTCCCAGAAATACGTTTCCGAGAAGTTCGGTCTGCCTGCCAAGTCCCTGGACTTCGTGTTCCACGGTGGCTCAGGTTCCACCCTGGAAGAGATCCGCGAATCCATCTCCTACGGCGTCGTGAAGATGAACATCGACACCGACACCCAGTGGGCTACCTGGGAAGGTCTGTTGAACTTCTACAAGACCAACGAAGCCTACCTGCAAGGCCAGCTGGGCAACCCGGAAGGCGCCGACAAGCCGAACAAGAAGTTCTACGATCCGCGCGTATGGCTGCGTGCCGGTCAGACTTCCATGATCGCCCGTCTGGAGAAAGCCTTCTCCGACCTGAACGCCATCAACGTACTGTAATTCGTTACCGTATCTTGATTGCTGAAGAGGCGCCCCGCGGGGCGCCTCTTTCATTTTGGGCCCTCGGCTGGCCTCTCAAAAGGTGTCCTTCGGGACACCTTTTGCATTTCTGTGATCCTGACAGGCTGGATTGGCGACCCTGGGCTGGGTATTATCGATGACACTGCGTTTAATTTAGTAAACAAGTGCAACCAAGGCAGGATGCTGAGCATGCAGACAGGAAGACACAACGGACACCAGGAGCACGTGGCCTCCTATTACGCGGCCACCCGCAACGACCATCGTCAGTGGCCCGAGCTCAGCGGTGAGCTGGATGCCGACGTCTGCATCATAGGCGGCGGCTTCACCGGCCTCAACACCGTCATCAACCTGGCCGAGGCGGGCTACAAGGTGGTCTTGCTTGAGGCCAACCGCATCGGTTGGGGCGCCTCCGGCCGCAACGGCGGTCAGCTCATTCGCGGTATCGGCCACGACACCAGCCAGTTTGCCCGCTGGATAGGCGAACAAGGGGTGCGCGAGCTGGACCTGATGGGGCTGGAGGCGGTGCAGCTGGTGCGCGAGCGGGTCGCGCGTTTCAACATCGACTGCGACCTGACCTGGGGCTACTGCGATCTCGCCACCAAGGCGCGCCACCTCAAGGGATTTGAGGAGGATGCCGAGCACTTGGCGAGCCTGGGCTACCGGCACGAAGTCAGGCTGGTGCCCAAAAGCGAGATCAAGTCGGTGGTGGGGTCGGATCGCTATATCGGCGGCATGATCGACATGGGCTCAGGCCACCTGCATCCCCTCAACCTGGCCCTCGGCGAGGCGCGCGCGGCGGCCAGCCTGGGCGTCGCCCTGTTCGAGCACTCCAGGGTGACCCATATCGACTACGGCGATCGGGTCGAGGTGACCACGGCCCATGGCCGTTGCCGCGCCAGCTATCTGGTGATCGGCTGCAACGCCTACCTCAACGAGCTCAATCCCGAACTCGGGGGCAAGGTGCTGCCGGCGGGCTCCTATATCCTCGCCACCCAGGTGCTGGAGAAACGGCTGCGCCAGCGGCTGCTGCCGCAAAACATGGCGGTGTGCGATCAGAATGTGGCGCTCGACTACTACCGGCTGTCGGCGGACGGTCGCCTGCTGTTTGGTGGGGCCTGCAACTACTCGGGGCGCGATCCCAGGGACATCAAGGCGTTTATGCTGCCCAAGCTGCTGCGGGTCTTCCCGGAGCTGGCTGGCACCGCCATCGAGTTTCAGTGGGGGGGCATGATAGGCATAGGCGCCAACCGGCTGCCGCAGATCGGGCGCCTCAAGGAGCACCCCAATGTGTTCTATGCCCAGGCTTACTCGGGACACGGCCTCAATGCCACGCACATGGCTGCCAAGCTGGTGGCCGAGGCGATCAGGGGGGAGAGCCGGGGCTTCGATCTCTTCAGTCGCGTGCCCCACATGACCTTCCCCGGCGGGCCTGCCCTGCGCTCCCCCTTGCTGGCGCTCGGGATGCTGTGGCACAGAATGAAGGATCTGCTCTAGGGGAGGGCTGGCGGCAGGGAGGAGGGTGCTTATCCCTGCTGCGCCGGTTCTGCCAGCTGCCAGCCCTGCTCCGTCTTCATCATCCAGACCTGGCTCTCCTGCGCCAGCGCCTGGCCTGCCTCGAACTCGCCGTATTTGCGCTCCAGCTCCATCAGGGCCATCTCCTGCTGGAAGGGGCCGACCCTGTCATAGACCAGATCCTCGTCGTGCAGCACCTGCAGCTGATCCAGCCCCTGCTTGAAGTGGAGCCGGTAGCTCACCCTGACCAAGTAGACCCCCTCCATCCGCTCCTCCTTGCCGAGCACGGCGAAGTCGCTGATCTCGAACAGGTTGGCGTCGGTTTCGGCCTGCAGCCTGGCGGTGACCTGGCTCTGGATCGCCTCTTCACCTGGACCTGAGTTGCAGCCATATAGCCAGCAGGCCAGCAGGGGGATGAACCACTTTTTCATCAAAACTCCGGACGATGCGAGACGGAAAGGGCAAATTCTGCCATGGCGCCTGTCATATACAAGGGATGGCCAGAAAAATCAGCGCGCAGAGGAGAGGGCGGCCCGCGCGGCAAGGTGGGCCGCCATGGTTCAGCGCAGCTTGTCCAGCTGGCCGAGGAACTCGGCGGGCCCCATAAAGCCGGTCACCCGCTGGCCGCTCACCTCGTTGCCATCGCGATCGAAGAAGATCAGGGTCGGCAGCCCCAGCACGTTCAGGCCGTTGAGCAGATCCACATCGGCATCGTCGTTGGCGGTGACGTCAGCCTGCAGCAGCACCATGTCGGCGAAGCGCGCCCGCACCTCGGGATCGCTGAAGGTCTTGTGCTCGAACTCCTTGCAGGCCACGCACCAGTCGGCGTAGAGGTCCAGCAGCACCGGCTTGCCGCGGGCGGCCTCGAGTCGGGTCTTGAGGTCATCCAGGGTCTTGATGCGGACAAACCGGGGCGCCTGGGTCCCGGTGCTGGCCTTGACGCCAGGCTCGGGCAGCAGCAGATCCTTGCCCATCACCACCAGGCCCATCATCGCCAGCAGCAGCACGAAGCCGCCGAGACTCTTGCCCACCGAGTGGGGGCGATGCTGGTTGTGGTGATAGAGATAGCCGCACAGCACCAGCCCCCAGCCGAGCCAGAGCAGGGTGGCGACCTGGTCGCTCAAGAGCCGTGACAGCAAGAGGATGGGCACCGCCAGCAGAGCAAAGCCAAAGAGTTGCTTGATCACATCCATCCAGGCGCCCGCCTTGGGCAGCAGCTTGCCCCCCGAGGTGCCGAGCAGCAGCAGCGGCAGCCCCATGCCCAGGGACAGGGCATAGAGGGCCGCACCACCGAGCCAGAGATCGCCGCTCTGGGCAACATAGATAAGCGCGCCGGAGAGCGGCGCCGTGGTGCAGGGGGAGCAGACCAGGCCGGAGATCATCCCCATGATGGTGACCCCGACCACTGAGCCGCCCTGCTGGCGGTTGGAGAGGCCTGAGAGCCGGGTTTGCAGGCTGCTCGGCAGTTGCAGGCTGTAGAGCCCGAACATGGAGAGCGCCAGCAGCACGAACATCACCGAGAGGCCGATCAGCACATAGGGGTGCTGCAGCGCCGCCTGGAACTTCAGCCCCGCCGAGGCGACCACCAGCCCGAGCAGGGTGTAGGTGACCGCCATCCCCTGCACATAGACGAAGGAGAGCAGGAAGGCGCGGCGGGTGGAGAGGTGCTGACCGGCACCGGCGATGATGCCGGTCAAAATGGGGTACATGGGGAAGACGCAGGGGGTGAAGGCAAGCCCCAGCCCCAGCGCAAAGAAGGCGGCGATGCTGAGCCAGAAGCCCTGGCTGCCGAGGGCCGCCGCCAGTCTGTCCTGCTGGCTGCTGGCCGGCGCCTCGATGGCGTCAGCGGAGCCTGTCTGCCCGGCGTCGCCGGTAGCCGCGAGGGGCTGCACCGGGATCCGCTTGTCGGTGGGGGGATAGCAGAGGCCGTCGGTGCAACCCTGATAGCTTATCCTGAGGCTGGCGGCGTCCCCCACCTGGGTCAGGGTGACGGGGATCTGCAGCTCCTGATAGAAGACCCGGGTCTTGCCGAAGAAGTCATCCTCATGCTCGGTGCCTGCGGGCAGCACTGGAGGCTCGAAGGCGAGGTTGTCCCCCTTGACGCTGATGCTGTGGCGATAGAGATAGTAACCGTCGGCGAGGCGCAGGGTCAGCAGCAGCTTGTTGCCCTGCTGCTCGCTCTCGAGGACGAAGGCCTCGTCGACTTTCAGAAACTTGGGCTGGGCGCTGGCCTGGATGCCGAGGCTGCCGAGCAGATCCTGACTGCTGGCCTGGGCGGGGGCCGCGAGCAGGCTCAGCAGGAGCAGCAGGGGGAAAAGCAGGGGTCGCAGAGTCATGAGGTCTCCTGTGTCAACCAGTCGAGGTAGGCTTGATGACCCTGGCTGGCGGGGATCGCCAGGATCTCCGGCACCTGGTAGGGGTGATGCGCCAGGATGCACCGCTCGAGCTCGGCAAAGAGCGGCTGGCGGGATTTGATGATGAGCTGGATCTCCCGTGCCCGTTCAGTCTTCCCCTGCCAGCGATAGACGGAGGTGAGCCCTGGCAGCTGATTGATGCAGGCGGCGAGGCGCTGGTCGAGCAGTTGCTCGCAGATGAGGTCGGCACTGGCTTCATCAGGGCAGGTGCAGAGCACCAGAATGGCGTCGGTCATGGGGTCGGCGGTCTCGTCAGCGGGGGCGCAAAGGCCCTCTGGAACAACGGTTACTATACCGGGCAAAGGGGCAAATAGCACCCGGCCCGCGCCCCGCTGGCGGGACGCTCAATTAGTGATGCGCCCGAGATAGACGCTGTGAAAAGGACAGGGCAGAATGAGCGGGCTTGTTCCCACTCTACGTAAGGAAATGTATGACCCAACAGAATGAGCAGCAGAGAAACCGCATGTTGAGCCTGTTGCGTGAAGGCGAGCGCCGCATGTTGGTGCAACTGGCCGGTCTGCTGCGTACCAGTGTCGATGAAATCAATGCGGAGCTGGAAAAAGAGGAGTTGCTGTCTGCCCTGGAGCAACCCATCACGGTGGAGTACCTCAATGGCGTGGTGCAACACCATCTGTTCGAGCGTCTGCACAAGGGGGACATGGTCGCGGCCCAGCGCATGCTGAACCAGTATCAGAGCGACCTCGAGGCCATGCTGAACCAGGAAGCGGCCCAGACCGAGGCCCCTGCCGACGAGGTGAAGGCGCAAGCCTGAATACCTGCCCCTCGAGGATCCAGATCAGCACCATCATGCCAGTCGCATGATGGTGCCTCGATTTTTCCCTTCTCTTGTCACCCCGTGACCGGCCGCACCCCCTGGCCCGGGATGGGGAACACCTTGTCATAGCTCCAGTTGTAGACGAAGGCATAGACCAGGTAGAACAGCACGAAGCCCAGATCCAGCACCAGCGCCTCCAGCAGGCCGATGTCGAGCCACCAGGACATCACCGGCAGGGCGACGATCAGCAAGCCCCCCTCGAAACCCAAGGTATGCAGCACCCGTTGCCACAGGCTCTTGTGGGTATGGCCCTGCAGGCGCAGCAGCAGCCTGTCCACCCCGATGTTGTAGACATAGTTCCAGACGGTGGCGACCACCGAGAAGAACAGGGCCAGCGGGCCCATGTGGTTGAGACCGACGCCGGTGACCCAGCTTGCCAGGGGGGCGGCGATCAGCAGGCCAATCAATTCGAAGCCGATGGCGTGGCGCAGGCGATCACGGGTATTACGCATGGTCTGTCTCTCTGTTTCTCTTTCCGGGTGGGTATGGCGGCCAATTTATCGCTATTTTTCGATAGGTTCACGTTGGTATCTATCGCTAAAATAGATGGATCTGGGTGCAATATCAGGGCAGGAGCAGGCGAATGACCCCTTCACTGGAACAATTCAAGGCGTTGCTGGCGGCGGCCGAGACGGGATCTTTCTCGGCGGCGGCGCGCAGCCTGGGCAAGGCGCAGTCGGTGGTGAGCACCGCCATCGCCAATCTGGAGATAGATCTCGGTCTCGAGCTGTTTGATCGCAGCGGCCGCTACCCCGTGCTGACCGAGGCGGGGGCCCGCATCAGCCAGGAGGCGGGGGTGCTGCTGGCCCAGAGCGAGCGGCTGCAGGCCATTGCCGGGGAGCTGGCCAGCGGCATAGAGTCGCGCCTCACCCTGGCCATCGACGATGACTCCCACCTGCCCTGGCTGGGTGCCCTGCTGGAGGAGTTCGCCGGTCGCTATCCGACGGTGGAGCTGGAGCTGCTGTTCCCGCTGATGGAGGATGTGACCGAGCTGCTCAAGAGCGGGCGGGCCCAGCTCGGCATCAGCTACCAGAAGGCGCACCCGGAGCGGGAGCTGGTCTCCCGCTCCCTGGGGAGCGTCGCCATGCCCCTGGTGGTCTCCCCGGATCACCCCCTGGCCCACAAGACGCCGCTGCACGAGAGTGACCTGCAAGGGGCCCGCCAGCTGATGGTGACGGGACGGCGGGAGGGCACGGAGCGCCATCGCTTCCGCCTCTCGTCCCAGGTGTGGTGGGTCGAGGGGGATCTCGGGATCCTGGAGCTGGTCAAGCTGGGGCTGGGGTGGTCTGCGGTCCCCGAGTTTCTGCTGCACCGGCCGCTGGCGCGGGGTGAGCTGGTGGTACTCAAGCCGGATTTCCTTCCCCTGGCCGAGCTGGAGCTGGAGTTGCAGTGGTATCGCGCCCGCCCGCTCGGGCAGGCGGGGCGCTGGCTGAAGGAGGCCCTGCTGGCGCGGGTGCCTCGTTAGCGGACCTTAGTCGGTCAGGGAGTAGGGCAGGGGTTGCAGGGCGAGGCGGGAGCCTTCCTCCTGCTTGAGGCGGAAGCTGGCATCGGCCTCGGTGTCCTTGGGCAGCACGGCGGTGAGCCACACCTGACCATCCTGCTGCCAGGCGTTCAGCACCATGCCGCTGCGCCGCCAGTTGTCACCGAACTGGATCTCCAGGGTATCGCCGCTGGCCACGGGGCCACTGGCCTGCCCGGCCAGCACGAAGAGGGCGCGGTTGTTGGCGCCGCGGTATTTGGCGCGGGCCACTATCTCCTGCCCCATGTAGCAGCCCTTGGTGAAGCTGATACCGTCCAGGGCCTGCAGGTTCAGCATCTGGGGAATGTACTCCCCCTGATGGACCGCCTCCAGGTGCGGGATGCCCGCCTTGATGTCCAGACCCCACCAGAGCGCTTCGTTGCCGGCAGGCAGGCTCAGCGCCAGCGGCTGCTCGCTTGCCAGCAGCCAGCGATCGGCTTCCACCCTGACCGCCATGCCGCCCTCGACAAGGCCGGTCCCGGTCAGCTCGAAGTGCTGTGCTACCCAGGCATCCGTGCCCTGACCGGCCAGGCCGACCGCCTGGCCCTGGAACTCGCCGATCTCCACCTTGGCGAACACCGCAAACTTCTTGAGTTCGGGCAGCTGGCGCGCCAGCACCGACGGCTTGGTCAGCAGCAGCAGGCTCTCATCAAGGCAGAGCAGGCGAAAATCGCTCCACAGCTTGCCCTTGGGATCGCAATGGCCGCCGAGGGTGCTCTGGCCCGGTTGCAGGGCGCTGACGTCACAGGTGACCTGGCCTTGCAGATATTTCACGCGATCAGTGCCGGTGAGGCGGGTGATGGCCAGATCGGTCAGGGAAAACAGGGTTGGCTCGGCAGGAAGAACAGGGGTCGGCAGGCTCACGATGGTATTCCAGAGACAGAAAGTATGTGACCTGCATGGTAAAGACGTAAGGAATGTTTGTCAGCCGGAAAATCCAGCTGCTACCATCCTCGGGTCTTTGTAAGGAGAGTTCCATGTTGAGCCCAATTGAAAAGTCCCGCCTGAAGTGGGCCTGCCGTCGCGGCATGCTCGAGCTGGATGTGATCTTTATGCCCTTTTTCGAGCACGAGTTCGACTCCCTGAGCGAGGCCGAGCAGCAGACCTTCATCCGTCTGCTGGAGTGCGAGGATCCCGAGCTGTTCCGCTGGAGCATGGGCCACGGTGTGCCGAGCGACCCCGATTTCGCCGCCATGATCCCCCTGATCCTGGAGCGCAATCAGGCCCGTCATGATCGCCTGAGCTGATCCCCGATGCGGGTCCTGATGCCCGTCATTCCCTCCCGGCGGCAGCGCCTGCTGCTGCTTGTCCTGTTTGGGCTGTTGCTCTGGCCCACCGCCAGCCTGATCCAGGGCTGGCAATGGGGGCTGTTTATCCCCTGCTGGTTGCTGGGGCTCTGGCTGGCCTGGCGCCCCGTCACGTCAGGGCGACAGGCGCTGCTCTGGGATGGGGAGTGGCTGGAGTGGCAGGGCCGGCGCCATCGACTGGATGACCGCAGCCGCATCCTGCCCGGGGTGCTCTGGCTGAGGCTGGTGGCAGACGAGGGCGCCGAGCGCCACCTCTGGCTCTTCTCCGACGCCCTGGCACCCGAGCACTACCGCACCCTGGCCCGGGCCATTCACCTCGCCGTTCCCCGCTGACCCCATCCTGCCCCCAATAGATGACCCCGCCGAAGCGGGGTCATCTGATGGACTGCGGTGGGTTGTTTACTCCCGTTCCGGCGTCAGTACCGTTGGCTTGGGATTCGGCTGCATGTCCGGGTAGTCGAGGTTATAGTGCAGTCCGCGGGACTCCTTGCGCTCCAGGGCACAGTTGACGATGAGCTCGGCCACCTGCAACAGGTTGCGCAGCTCCAGCAGGTTGTTGGAGACCCGGAAGTTCGCATAGTACTCCTGCACCTCCTGCTTGAGCAGGTCGATGCGGCGCTTGGCGCGGGCCAGACGCTTGTTGGTGCGCACTATCCCCACGTAATCCCACATCATCAGCCGCAGCTCGTGCCAGTTGTGCTGGATCACCACCTGCTCGTCCGAGTCATCCACCTGGCTCTCGTCCCAAGCGGGCAGGCTCGGCGGCTCCACGCTGGTGGGCAGCTTGGCCAGGATGTCGGCCCCCGCCTGATGGGCGTAGACCACGCATTCGAGCAGGGAGTTGGACGCCATGCGGTTGGCACCGTGCAGCCCGGTGTAGGTCACCTCGCCGATGGCGTAGAGACCCGGGATATCGGTCTGGCCGTTGTTGTCGATCATCACGCCGCCACAGGTGTAGTGCGCCGCCGGGACGATGGGCATGGCCTCCTTGGTGATGTCGATGCCGACCGCGAGGCAGCGCTCGTGGATTGTCGGGAAGTGCTTGATGATGAACTCCGCCGGCTTGTGGCTGATGTCCAGATACATGCAGTCGGCGCCGAGCCGCTTCATCTCGTGGTCGATGGCGCGGGCGACTATGTCCCGCGGCGCCAGTTCGGCCCGCTCGTCGAAGTCCGGCATAAAGCGGCTGCCGTCGGGACGGCGCAGATAGGCCCCTTCCCCGCGCAGGGCTTCGGTCAGCAGGAAGTTGGGGTCATCGGGGTGGAACAGGCTGGTGGGGTGGAACTGGTTGAACTCCAGGTTCGCCACCCGGCAGCCGGCGCGCCACGCCATGGCGATGCCGTCCCCCGAGCTCACGTCCGGGTTGGAGGTGTATTGATACACCTTGGAGGCGCCGCCGGTGGCCAGCGCCACGAAACGGGCGCGGATCACCTCGACCTGCTCGACGTTGCGGTTCCAGACATAGGCGCCGAGCACCCTGTTGCCCGGCAGGTCCAGCTTGCGGGTGGTGATGAGATCGACCGCGTTGAAGCGCTCCATCAGGCGGATGTTGGGGTGGGCGCGGACCTGATCGATCAGGGTGAGCTGCACTGCCTTGCCGGTGGCGTCCGCCGCGTGGAAGATGCGGCGATGGCTGTGGCCCCCTTCCCGGGTCAGGTGATAGTGGGATTCCCCCTCGGCATCCTCTTCCTGATCGAAGGGCACGCCCTGCTGGATCAGCCACTGGATGGAGTCGCGGGCGTTGCGGGCGGTGAACTCCACCACGGCCGGGTCACACAACCCGGCGCCGGCGTTGAGCGTGTCGCTCACATGGGATTCGATGCTGTCGGTCTCGTCGAACACGGCAGCGATGCCTCCTTGCGCATAGAGAGTGGCCCCCTCACTGATGGGCCCCTTGCTCAGAACCAGGACTTTGGCCTGGTCTGCCAATCGCAACGCGAGGGACAGACCGGCGGCACCGCTGCCAATGATCAGTACGTCGCAAAGGTATTCAACACTTGCTTTCATAAGTATCATTGGCCTGGATTAAGAACTGGCCCCATGGTAGCCCAAGGGGGGTTGTGATGCAGCCCGCATCACATTTTTTTCAATGCAAGCGAACTTTCTCTGATTCCTCCTGTCTGAACTTGTGCGCTTAGAAGGGGCCGGAAAAGAAGAACGATAACCTGATGGGGGTTTTACGGCTCTGATGAGCGACCAGAATCTACTGGACGAACAGCTGGTTGAACGGGTCCAGCGTGGCGATAAAAATGCATTCAACCTGTTGGTAAGAAAATACCAGCATAAGGTGGTCAACCTGGTGGCCAGGTATGTCAACAATCCGGGCGATGTGCCGGATGTGGCGCAGGAGGCCTTTATCAAGGCTTACCGTGCGTTGCCGACATTCCGTGGCGAGAGCGCGTTTTACACCTGGTTGTATCGGATCGCCGTCAACACGGCCAAAAATTACCTGACCTCACAGGGGCGCAGACCGCCTAGCAGTGATGTCGAAGCGGACGAGGCTGAATATTATGGTGGTGGTGAAGCCCTGCAAGAAGTGGCCACCCCGGAAAACCTGGCGCTGACCGACGAGATCAAGCGCACTGTGTTTGCCGCCATAGAAGCCTTGCCAGAAGACTTGAGAACAGCGATCACCCTTCGTGAAATGGAAGGGCTGAGCTACGAAGAGATTGCGGAGATCATGGATTGCCCTGTGGGTACGGTGAGATCCCGTATCTTTCGGGCGAGGGAAGCAATCGATAAAAAGCTGCAACCTCTGATCGAGAATTAAACTGGGGAAAGACAGGCAAACTTATGGCAAATAAAGAGCAACTTTCAGCCCTGATGGATGGTGACCTCAGCGACATGGAGGTTCTGAACGAGCTGGGAACGGATCCCGCTCTGCAAGATACCTGGGCTCGTTACCATCTGATCGGTGATGCCATGCGGGGAGACCTGCCGGTCAATCTGCAACTGGATCTCAGTGACAGCATCATGCTGGCACTGGAAGACGAACCCGTCATACTGGCGCCCAAACCGGTGCAACCCGTTGCCCCCCAGGTGAAGCCTGCAGGCAAGGTGATACCTCTGGTCCGTCGCTTTGGTCAGCAGATGGGGCAGTATGCCATTGCGGCCTCCGTGGCTGCCGCCGTCATCTTCGGGGTGCAGCAGTATCAGGGCAACGACGGCATGCCGGCCAACCCTGTGCTCAACACCATACCGGTCGGTGGCAGTGCGACGCCAGTGAGCGTGCACTATCCCCAGGAGGGCAACCGTGCCACTCCTCGCCAGCAAGGCTTGAACGAGCAACAGATGCAGGAGCAGCGCGAGCGTATCAACGCCTTCCTGCGAGACCATCAATTGCAACAGCGTCTGCTGCAAGACAAGCAGATTCAGGAATAACGCATCTTTAGGGATCAGACCGTGCGCCAGTCCAGCCTCATTCTGCTGGCCTCTCTCCTGCTGATTTGTGCCAAGGCCTCGGCCGACGATCTGTCGGCCGAGGCCTTGTTGCAGCAGATGCAGAGTGCCGTTTCGCAACAAAATTTTGAGTTGTCCATGGTCAAGGCCCGTCAGGGACGCCTCGAGCCCATTCGCTTCAGCCACGGGGTGATCGATGGCAAGGAGGTCGCTCATCTGAGTTATCTCGACGGCAAGGCGGTGGAGTATCTGCAACGCCAGAATGAATACACCTTCTTCGAAAACACCCACGAACCCTACACCCTCAAGGGAGCGCGTTTCCCGGGCGTCTGGTCGAGCCTGGTGAAGATGCCGCTGCCCCGGGTGCTGGAGAGCTATGATCCCGTGCTGGCCGGTCGCAGCCGGGTGGCTGGCCTGGTGGCCCAGGTCGTGAGACTGGTGCCCAAGGAGGCGGACAAGTACGGCTTTGTGCTCTGGGTCGATGAGCAGAGCCACCTGCTGCTGCGGGTGGACATGGTGGACAAGGAGGGCAACCTGGTCGAGCAGGTGCTTGGGGTGGATCTGGACAGGCAGCCGGCGCCCGCGCCCTGGCTTGTCACCCTGGCCCGCAGCAAGCTGCCCGATGCGCTGGCATTGGAAGACGCCTACCCCGCCCCCCAGCAGACCCTGAACTGGCACCTGACCTGGCTGCCGGGTGGATTCAAGGTGCTCTCTCAGGACAGGCACCAGCTGGTCAGCACCAGCTTGCCGGTCGACTACATGATGCTGTCGGACGGCGTGGTGGATCTCTCCGTCTACGTCTCCCGGGTCGATCCCAAGCAGGCGGTGCGCCAGCAGTTGATCCGCCAGGGGGCCACCTCGCTGGTGAGCTTCGTCAACGAGGTCGGGGTGGAGATCACCGTGGTCGGGGAAGTCCCCACCGAGACGGCCAAGCGCATCGCCGAGTCGGTGCAGCCGCTGGCCCGCAACGAGGCGGTACAGTGAGGCGGCATGCTGCCACTTGCCGAACCGGGACGACCGTGCTGAGATCGGGTAAATCCATAGCCGTTCGTCTGGAGTCATCCTGTGAGTAACATGAGCGAAGAGCTGGCAACCGTGGTGGCCGTCGAGGGGGCTTTTGCCTGGGTGGAGTGCGAACGGCGCTCCGCCTGCAGCGGCTGCCATCAGCAGTCAAACTGCGGTACCGGCACCGTCGCCAAGGCCTTTCCCCTGAAGTCGCAGCGACTGCGGGTGGCGCTGACCGGCGAGGTCCTGGTCGGCCAGCAGATCCGGCTCGGCATTCCCCAGGCGAGCATCCTGCGCGGCGCGGCCCTGGTCTATGTGCTGCCGCTGTTCTGCCTGCTGCTCGGTGCCCTGCTTGGTCAGCTCTGGCTGGCGCCGCTGCTGTCGGCGGGGGAGGGCGTCACCATCCTCAGTTGCCTGCTCGGCGGCACCATCGGATTTTTACTGGTTCGTTACTTTTCTGCCCGGCTCGAGCAAGGGGAATATGGTCCCCGCATGCTCGGCGTGGTACTCAATACCCGCCACCTCTCCTGAGCGGCGCTACCCTTTTCTGGCTCCGTCGCCGCCGTTCTGGTGCCGAGGGCCCGCCAGACAAGGCGCTATTTCTGGTGCCCGCCGACTAAAGATTGGCCGTCGACCGGGTTATCCAGTAAAATCCTGCCCTCATATCCGACCCTAACTTAATTTTGAGTGATTCTTGCTCGATGAAACACATTCGTAACTTTTCGATTATTGCGCACATCGACCACGGTAAATCGACCCTGTCGGACCGTCTGATCCAGACTTGTGGCGGCCTGTCCGACCGCGAGATGCAGGCTCAGGTGCTTGACTCCATGGATCTGGAGCGCGAGCGCGGCATTACCATCAAAGCACAGAGTGTGACCCTGAACTACCAGGCACAAGACGGTAACACCTATCAGCTGAACTTTATCGACACCCCGGGCCACGTGGATTTCTCCTACGAGGTTTCTCGCTCCCTGGCTGCCTGTGAAGGGGCTCTGCTGGTGGTGGATGCCGGTCAGGGGGTTGAGGCACAGACTCTGGCCAACTGCTACACCGCCATGGAGATGGAGCTGGAAGTGGTGCCCATCCTGAACAAGATCGATCTGCCTGCCGCAGAACCCGAACGGGTTGCGGAAGAGATCGAGGACATCGTCGGCATAGACGCGGTGGATGCGGTGCGTTGCTCCGCCAAGACCGGTCTGGGTGTCGATCTGGTGCTGGAAGAGATAGTGGCCCGCATCCCGGCGCCGGAAGGTGATCCGGATGCCCCGCTGCAGGCGCTGATCATCGACTCCTGGTTCGACTCCTACCTGGGGGTTGTCTCCCTGGTGCGCATCAAGAACGGTTCCCTCAAGAAGAACGACAAGATCAAGGTGATGAGCACCGGTCAGGTGTGGGGCGTGGATCGCATCGGTATCTTCACTCCCAAGCAGGTGGACACCATGGGCCTGGGCTGTGGCGAGGTAGGTTGGGTCGTCTGCGGCATCAAGGACATCCACGGCGCCCCTGTGGGTGATACCCTGACGCAGGCCAAGAACGGTGCCGACAAGGCGCTGGCCGGTTTCAAGAAGGTGAAGCCGCAGGTCTATGCGGGTCTGTTCCCCATCTCCAGCGATGACTACGAGTCGTTCCGTGACGCCCTCGACAAGCTCTCCCTGAACGATGCCTCCCTGTTCTTCGAGCCGGAAAGCTCCACCGCACTGGGCTTCGGCTTCCGTTGTGGCTTCCTCGGCATGCTGCACATGGAGATCATCCAGGAGCGTCTGGAGCGGGAATACGATCTGGATCTCATCACCACGGCACCGACCGTAGTGTATGAAATCGAGCTGAACAACGGCGAGACCATCCACATCGACAGCCCGGCTGCCATGCCTGCGGTCAACAACATCAAAGAGATGCGCGAACCCATCGCCGAGTGCAACATACTGTTGCCCCAGGAGTACATGGGCAACGTGATCACCCTCTGTATCGAGAAGCGTGGCGTGCAGACCAACATGGTCTATCACGGCAAGCAGGTGGCGCTGACCTACGAGATCCCGATGGCGGAAGTGGTGCTCGATTTCTTCGACCGCCTCAAATCCACCAGTCGCGGCTACGCCTCCCTGGATTACGGCTTCAAGCGCTTCGAAACCTCCGACATGGTCCGTCTGGACATCATGATCAACGGTGAGCGCGTCGATGCCCTGGCCATCATCACCCACAAGGAGAACGCCCAGTATCGCGGTCGCCAGGTGGTGGAGAAGATGCGCGAGCTGATCCCGCGCCAGATGTTCGACATCGCCATCCAGGCGTCCATCGGCAACCAGATCATCGCCCGCAGCACGGTCAAGGCCCTGCGCAAGGACGTGACCGCCAAGTGCTACGGCGGTGACGTGAGCCGGAAGAAAAAGCTGCTGAACAAGCAGAAAGAAGGCAAGAAGCGGATGAAGTCCCTGGGCCGTGTCGACGTGCCGCAAGAGGCCTTCCTCGCCATTCTCCACGTCGGAAAGGATTAATAGATGGCAAGCACCTTTTCCCTGATCCTGGCCATAGTCACTCTGCTGACCGGCATCATCTGGACAGTCGACAAGCTGGTCTGGTCCAAGCAGCGGGCGGCCAAGATTGCGGCCGCCCGTGCCAACGCCGGCTCGAACATCGATGAGAAGACCCTGGCCAAGGTGGCCCCCATGCCGGTCTGGATCGAGCAGACCGGCGGTGTCTTCCCGGTCATCGCGCTGGTGCTGATCCTGCGTTCCTTCATCTTCGAGCCGTTCCAGATCCCGTCTGGTTCCATGATGCCCACCCTGCTGGTGGGCGACTTCATCCTGGTGGAGAAGTTCGCCTACGGCCTGCGTGATCCCGTGACCAACACCAAGTTCCTCGAGACGGGTTCTCCCGAGCGTGGCGACGTGGTGGTGTTCAAGTATCCGCTGGATACCCGGGTGGACTACATCAAGCGGGTGGTCGGCATGCCCGGCGATCGGGTGATCTATCGCAACAAGGAGCTGATGATCCGGCCCAAGTGCGAGGAGCAGGAAGGGAAAACGTGCCCGGGCTTCAAGAAGCTCGACGTCAAGTTCGAGCAACGGGGTGAGTTCAGCCAGATGGGGATCCCGCTGGATCGCTACACCGAACAGTTGGGCACAGTTTCTCACGAGACCCTGCGCAACCCCCTGATGCCGGACCTGGTGGATCGCTACTATCGCCAGCCCGGTACCTACCCGGATGAGTGGGTGGTGCCGGAAGGCCACTATTTCGTGATGGGCGACAACCGCGACAACAGTACCGACAGTCGTTTCTGGGGCTTCGTGCCCGAGCAGAACCTGGTGGGCAAGGCGGTTGCCATCTGGATCAGTTTCGAATTTGAGCGCGAGGAAGGATCCAGCTTGCCAAGCTGGGTGCCGACCGGTGTGCGCTTCAACCGCATTGGCGGAATCAAGTAAATGAATATCAAGATGAACAGACTGCAGTCCCGTCTCGGGCATGTCTTTCAGGATCAAGAGCTGCTGACCCGGGCGCTGACCCATCGCAGCGCCGGTTCCCGTCACAACGAGCGACTGGAATTTCTGGGGGACTCCATCCTGAGTCTGGTGATTGCCGACGACCTCTTCCACCGCTTCCCGCAAGCGGCGGAAGGGGATCTCAGCCGGATGCGCGCCACCCTGGTGCGGGAGAAGACGCTGGCCGAACTCGGCCGGGAGTTTGACCTTGGGGATCACCTGATCCTGGGGCCTGGCGAGCTGAAAAGCGGCGGGTTCCGTCGCGAGTCTATCTTGGCCGACACTGTCGAGGCGGTGATCGGCGCCGTCTATCTGGATACCGATCTGGAGCGGGTGCGGACCCTGTTGCTCGGCTGGTACGCCAGCCGCCTGGATGAAATCAAGCCCGGCATCGAGCAGAAGGATCCCAAGACCCGACTGCAGGAAATTTTGCAGGGAAGCCGCAAATCCCTGCCGACCTACACAGTGACCAACGTCAAGGGCGAAGCCCACAACCAGGAGTTCACCGTCCAGTGTGACGTGGATGGCCTGGATGGTCCGCTGGTCGGGGTCGGCACCAGCCGCCGCAAGGCCGAACAGGCCGCGGCGCAGCAAGCACTGGAAAAACTGTCATGACAGATACTACCTATTGCGGCTTTGTCGCCATAGTGGGCCGCCCCAACGTGGGCAAGTCCACCCTGCTCAACAAGCTGCTTGGCCAGAAGGTCAGCATCACCTCGAAGAAGCCCCAGACCACCCGTCACCGGATCCTGGGGATCGACACCGAGGATAACTACCAGACCATCTATGTGGATACCCCGGGTCTGCACATCGAAGAGAAGCGGGCCATCAACCGCCTGATGAACCGCGCCGCCACCAGCTCCCTGGGGGACGTGGCCATGGTGGTCTTCATGGTCGACGGCACCCACTGGACCAAGGACGACGAGATGGTGCTCGGCAAGTTGCGCCACCTGCACTGTCCCGTGGTGCTGGCGGTCAACAAGATCGACAACGTCAAAGAGAAAGAAGATCTGCTGCCTCACCTGGAGTGGCTGGGCCAGCAGATGAACTTTGCCCACATTCTGCCCATCAGTGCCGAGAAGGGCACCAACGTGGAGAAGATCCGCGAGTGGGCCAAGCCGTTGCTGCCGGAGAACGTTCACTTCTTCCCGGAAGACTACGTGACCGACCGTTCGTCCCGCTTCATGGCCTCCGAGATCATCCGCGAGAAGCTGATGCGCTTCACCGGCGAGGAGCTGCCCTACTCGGTGACGGTGGAGATCGAGCGCTTCAAGGTGGAAGAGAACGGCCTCTACCACATCCACGGTCTGATCCTGGTGGAGCGCGATGGCCAGAAGAAGATGGTCATCGGCAACAAGGGCGAGAAGATCAAGACCATAGGCACCGAAGCGCGCCTCGACATGGAACGGCTGTTCCAGAACAAGGTGCACCTGGAGCTGTGGGTCAAGGTCAAGTCCGGCTGGGCCGATGACGAGCGCGCCCTGCGCAGTCTCGGTTACGGCGATGACTAAGCGGCGCTGACGGATTGCTGAACCCGGCTTTCGTCATCCACAGTCGGCCCTATCGGGAGACCAGCCAGCTGGTCGAGGTCTTCACCCAGGATAGCGGCCGATTTACCCTGGTGGCTCGCGGTTCCCGCGGGCCACGCTCCCCTCTGAAGGGGCTGCTGCAACCCTTCACCCTGCTCACCATGAGCTGGCGTGGCAAGGGAGATCTCAAGAACCTCGCCCAGGTCGAATGCCCGGATCACTCCCTGCGACTCGGTGGCGATCGCCTCTTCTACGGCCTCTATCTCAACGAGCTGGTCTACTACCTGCTCGAAGCCCATACCCCCTTCCCCGAGGTGTTCGACGCCTATGCCCGTGCCCTGATGGCGCTGGCGGATGGCGAGACGCCGGAGCTGCCCCTGCGCCGCTTCGAGTTCCTGCTGTTGCAGGCCTTGGGCTATGCGGTGGATTTCGAATATGCCGCCGACGACGACACCCCGATCCAGCCCGATCTGCTCTACGGCTTCGAGCGGGAGCTCGGCTTTGTCGCTTGCGAGCGGGCGCCCGATCCCCGTACCCTGTTTCTCGGCGCCCACCTGCTGGCCTTCGCCGAGGGGCGATTCGATACCCCTCCCTTGCTGCAGGCGGCCAAGCGCTTCAGCCGGCTGGCGCTGCAGCCCTATCTTGGCAAACGCCAGCTCAAGAGCCGAGAGCTGTTTTTAAAACGCAAAGCCAGCATGCAAGGCTGACACAGATTACATACATATGGATATTGGCGCGGAGTGATTCGCTGACCGCGCAGTCAACAGATGAAGAGTTTCAAGGAGTCCTCAATGAGTGAAATCTATCTGGGTGTGAACATCGACCATATCGCCACCCTGCGCAATGCCCGCGGCACCCAGTATCCGGATCCTGTCCAGGCCGCCTTCGTGGCCGAGCAGGCCGGTGCCGATGGCATTACGGTTCACCTGCGTGAAGATCGCCGCCACATCACCGACCGCGACGTGGAGATACTGCGCCAGACCATCCAGACCAGGATGAACCTGGAGATGGCGGTGACCGAGGAGATGATCGGCATCGCTTGCCGCATCAAGCCCCAGTTCGTCTGCCTGGTACCGGAGAAGCGCACCGAGGTGACCACTGAGGGTGGCCTGGACGTGGCCGGTCAGCTGGACAAGGTGACCGATGCGGTGACCCGCCTCGCCGCCGTCGGTGCCCAGGTGTCGCTCTTCATCGACGCCGACCCCATCCAGATCGATGCGGCCGCCGAGAGTGGTGCCCCCTTCATCGAGATCCACACCGGCCGCTATGCCGATGCCACCACGGATGCGGAGCGCAACGCCGAGTTCAAGCGCATCGCCGCTGGCGCCTCCTATGCCGCCGGCAAGGGCTTGAAGGTCAATGCCGGCCATGGCCTGCACTACCACAACGTCAAGGCCATCGCCGCCATTCCCGAGCTCTATGAGCTCAACATCGGCCACGCCATCATTGGCCGTGCCGCCTTCGACGGTCTGGCCAAGGCGGTGAGCGACATGCGCCTTTTGATGCAGGAAGCCCGTCAGGGGATCTGATGCCGGTCTGCCTGCATCGCACAGACAAGGGACGCCTCGGCGTCCCTTGTTGTTTTTTGGGGGGGCAACCCGGTTCTGGAAAGTACCGCTCCAGCAGTGCCATCAGGATGGCCTGGCACCCGGCTCGCCGGTGATCAATGCGGGGTGGAAATGGAGTTCGGCAGGGAGGCGCATCGCGGCTTGGGAACACGCTGCGTCAGCGGAAACATCAGGAAAACATCAGCCCGGCTCGGGAAAGTACCGCTCCAGCAGGGCCATCAGGATGGCCTGACACTCGGCATCCGGCTCGCCGGTGATCAGGGAGGGACGGAAATGGAGCTGGAAGGCGCGCAGGGCGGCGCGACTCTGCTCATCCCAGGCGCCGTGCTGGGGGAGGCCGTAGCCGTAGTGGGCGAGCCGCTGCTGCCATTGCAGCGCATCCCAGGGGATGAGCTGTGCCTGGCGCAGCTCGGCCACCCTGGCCTCGTCTGGCCAGGCGCCGACGCCATGGTGCAGGGCCAGCTCGCGCCAGGGGAAGTGGGGGCCGGGATCCTGCTTGCGTTCGGGGGCTATGTCGCTGTGGGCCAGCACCTGGGTGGGGGGAATGCGATAGCGATCGACCAGATCCCGGGTGAGGGCGCCGAGGGCGGCGATCTGGGCCCGGGTATAGGGTTGCCAGCGCCGCTGGTGAGCGGGCAGGGCTTCATCTTCCGTGGGATAACCCAGATTGACTATCTCGATGCCGAGGGAGCTGGCATTGAGCCCGGCATACTGATGCCAGCGGCTGCGACCGGCGTGCCAGGCGCGCTGGCTGTCGGGCACCAGCTGGTAAACGGGCAGCGGCCGCTCGTCGGTGTCGCGGGGGATCAGGTAGTGGGCACTCACCTTGTGCTCGGGTTCGGTCAGCAGGCGCAGGGAGCGGGCGTCGTCCTCGTCGGTGTAGTGGAGGATCAGAAAGGCGATGCGCTCATTCTGGTTGGCGCTGACATGACGGGTGGCGAGCTGATAAGGCGCCGGTTGGCAGGCGCCGAGTCCCAGCAGCAGGCAGAGTGACAGCAGTATGGTGCGGCATCTGCCTGGCCAGGAGGCACTGAAAAGAAGCGCTGGCCAGCGCGGCCTGCCGCCCAGGCGGAATGACGGGGGGCAGGTGCGCTGGCCCATGGCTCAGGCGCGCTGTCTGAGGGGGACGCGCGCGCGCGGGCTCATGGCGCTGTCCTGTACTTGGCGGTGAGGCCGATGAGGAAGTTGCGCAGGATCTGATCCCCGCAATCCTGGTAGTGTTTGTGATCCTTGGCGCGGAACAGGGCGCTCAGCTCGGATTTGGAGAGGTTGAAGTTGGCGAGCTTGAGGGTGCCCAGCATGTCTTCTTCCTTGTAGTCGAGGCCGATGCGCAGCTTGCGCAGGATCAGGTTGTTGTTGATCCGGTTCGGGATCACCTGAGGCGGGGCATTTTCCCGCACACCGCGACGCACGGCGATGAAGCCGTCGAGGAACTGGCTCAGGGCCGAGTCCGGGCAGGCGGCATAGCCGGCTTCCTGCTCTTCCCCTTCCGCGGCCTCTTTCAGCAACCAGCTGTGGAGCTGGGCGTGGGTGACAGTCAGGTTGCCCTTGGCAAACATCTCGACCATCTGATCGTTGCTGATGGTGAGGGCGTAGCGCAGGCGGCGCAGAATATCGTTGTTGGTCATGTTGACTCCTGTGGAAACGGCGCGATTTTACCATCTGCGGGCCCCGCAGTCAGAAAAAGCGCCTCACTCGGCCAGGGAGAGGTAGCGAGGGGCCTCCTGCCTCACCTGCTCCAGGGCATCTTGCAGCTCCAGCAGCTCGGGTTCGAGCTCGCTCACGGGCACGCCGTCGCGCAGCTGCTGCTCGAGCTGGGAGAGCAGGCGCTGCAGGCCGGGCACCCCCGAGTAGGCACAGCCGCCGTTGAGGCGATGGAGCTGGGCCAGCACCTCGGCATCCTCCACCTCCCCCGCCAGCGCCTCGTCCAGCATGGGTTCCACCTCGTCGAAGCTGGCCAGCAGCATGGTCAGCATCTCCCTGGCGAGATCCTCCTTGCCCGCCGCCTGGCGCACCGCCAGGGTCCAGTCTATCTGCTGATCCCCCTGGTTCTGGTGGCGCCTGTGGGCGAAGTCGGTGATGAGCTGCGCCAGCATGCCCTCGTCGATGGGCTTGGCCAGGTAGTCGTCCATGCCCTGGCGGATCAGCCGTTCCCGCTCGCCCGGGATGGCGTGGGCGGTGACCGCGACTATGGGGGTCTCGGTGTTGAGGGAGTGATGGCGGATCGCCTGGGTGGCGCTGATGCCATCCATGACGGGCATCTGTATATCCATGAAGATGATGTCGAACGGCTGGCTCTGGGCCAGGTTGACCGCCTCCTTGCCGTTCTTGCACACCACCACCTCGGTCACCATCTCCTTGAGCATGGCGGCGATGAGCTTGAGGTTGGCGGCGTTGTCATCCACCGCCAGCACCTTGACGGCCTGTACCCGGTGGGGGGCTGGCGCTGGCAGCGGCGTACGCCTGGCCGCCTCGGGGGAGAGCAGGGCGTGCAGCAGCTTGCGGTGGTTGATGGGCTTGGAGAGGCAGTGGGCGGCGCCATGGGCCAGCATGGCGTCATAGAGCGCCGGCTCGTGGCTGCTGAGCAGCACTATGGTGTTCTGTTGCCCGCTGAGGCCATCGAGACGGGTGATCACCTGCTGGGGGGTATGCAGTGTGCTGCTGCCGATGATCACCATGTCTTGACTGCCCATCTCGGGCCAGTCGTCGGTCATGGTCAGGGAGTGCACGTCCAGCTGCCATTCGGCCAGCAGGGCGAGCAGGGAGGCGTGGGTGAAGGGATCCGGCTCCAGCAGCCAGACCCGTTTGCCCAGGATGCGATCCAGCGGCAGCCGCTCGGTCTGGGGCAGGGGCGAGACATCCAGCTCCAGATTGAAGGAGAAGACGGAGCCCTTGCCAAGCTCGGACTCGAATCGGATCTGGCCTCCCATCTGCTGCACCAGCTTCTGGGTGATGACCAGGCCAAGCCCTGTGCCACCATAGCGGCGGGAGATGGAGGAGTCGGCCTGATTGAAGGCCTGGAACAGCTGGCGCTGCTGCTCCTCCGAGATGCCGATACCGGTATCCCGGATGAGGACTCGCAGGCGAACCTTGCTGCCGTTGGGGGCCCCGGTCTGCTCGACGCGCACATCCACGTTGCCCCGCTCGGTGAACTTGATGGCGTTGCCGGTGAGGTTGGTCAGCACCTGTTGCAGGCGCATGGGGTCGCCGGTGAGGTAGTCCGGCACGGCGGCATCCACCTGTAAGGAGAGCTCGAGCTGCTTGTCGTGGGCGCTCGGTCCCAGCAGGTGCATGGTCTCGTTGAGGGTGTCCCGCAGGCTGAAGGGGATGTGCTCCAGCTGCAGCTTGCCCGCCTCCAGCTTGGAGAAGTCGAGGATGTCGTTGATGATCCCGAGCAGGTTGCGCGCCGACTTCTCTATGGTCTGCATGTAGTCGGTCTGGCTCGGGGTCAGGCTGGTCTTGAGCAACTGGCGGGTGAAGCCGATGACGCCGTTGAGCGGGGTGCGCAGCTCGTGGGACATGTTGGCAAGGAACTCGGATTTGACCCGGGCCGCCTCCTGCGCCCGCTTCTTCGCCATGTCGAGCTCGACGTTCTGGATCTCGATCTGTTCGAGCGTTTCTCGCAGATCCGAGGTCGCCTGATCGATGTTCTGCTGCATCTCCTCATGGTATTCGGAGAGCGCCTTGGCCATGGCGTTGATGCCGTTTTTCAGCATGTCCAGCTCGCCGGTGAGCTGGCCGCTGACCCGGGTATCGAGGCGCCCCTCCCTGATCCGGTGCACCGCCTGCACCATGTCGGTGATGGGCTGGGTCACGCTCTTGACCAGGCGAAAGCCAAACAGGGTGCTGATGGCGAGGCCGATGAGCACGATGATCACCGCGAAGAAGGCGTCGCGATATTGCAGGACTATGGCCCTGTCGGTGGCGAGCTGCATGGAGATGTAGCCGATGACAGGCGGCTCCAGATCGCTCGGCAGGGGGAAGCCGTCCAGGCTGGTCTCGGCCTGGATGGGGGTGCGCAAGATGATGTCATCGCCATTGAAGGTGACGCTGGTCAGGGCCGGGATGGCGCTGCCGTCCGGCAGGCGCAGCTGGCTGAAGTCCCTGTGATAGTTGGACGTCACGAACAGCTGGTTCTCCTGGGTGAAGACGGCGATGGACTTGATGAAGGGGGAGTTCTTGCGATGGGTCAGCCCGATCAGCCGCTTGAGGGATTCGCGACTGTGCTGGGTCATGCCGTATTCACTGGCGATGGCCAGGGGCTCTATGATGTTGATGCCCTGATCGATCAGGTTGTTTTCCAGCTGATGGTAGCGGTGGAAGGTGAAGTAACCGGCGATCAGGCCGCCGATGATCAGGGTTGGCAATATGGTAAATGCCAGTACACGGGCTCTGAGGCCGTACTTGGTCATGCTGATAAACCGCCGGCAAACATGATGAAGACCATAGCCCCGGGGGCGTGTGGGCGCAGGGGGAGGGCTGGCAATACAGTCGATGTCACCGTACGGGCGCTCAGGCCGTATCCTGTCATATCAATGGGCCACTTATGGTCAGATTGGGCAATGGGGCAGAGGCCGCAGCTCGGGCCCTCAGGCCGCATTTGGTCATACTATTATTCTTGTGGGACAATGGCCTGCTGCAGATTCCACAATCATGACATAGCCACCTATAGGCACCAAGTTTTATGGCCCAGTTTTTCAAGCCCCAAAAGAAATCCACCCAGCCCCAACGTATTGAATTTACGATAGACAGTCTGGACCACCACTGTGTCGGTGTCGGCCGTCATCAAGGCAAGGCCATCTTCGTCGAAGGGGCACTCCCCGGTGAGCTGATCAAGGCTCGCATCGTCGATGACAAGAAGCACTATGCCCACGCCGCCCTGCAACAGATAGTGACCCCGGCGGCCAATCGCATCGATCCCTTCTGCCCCCATTATCGCGAGTGCGGCGGTTGCAGTGCCCAGCACCTCGGCGAAGCGGATCAGCAGGCGGCCAAGGAGGCCGGGCTGGTCAGCCTGTTCGAGCGCCTTGGCAACATCAAGGCTCCGGCGCTCGAACCCGTGCTCAAGGGAGAGTCCCGCAGCTATCGCCGGGTCTGCCGTCTCGCCATCAAGTTTGACAAGAACGGTCGCTGCACCCGGGTGGGGTTCCGCCGCCGTCAATCCAATGACCTGGTGGAGGTGGCGGGCTGCCCCGTGCTGGCCGATCCCCTCTCTGCCCTCATCACCCCCCTGCGCGAGTGCCTCAATCGCTTGAAGAGCCAGCGCGAGCTGGGACATGCGGAGCTCATCCAGGCCGAACAGGGCATCATGATGCTGCTGCGTCACACGGGTCGCCCCAACGAGGCGGATCGCGCCCTGCTGCTGGCATTTGCCGAGGCCCAGGGGATAGACCTCTATCTGCAGGCGGCGGATGAGCGCATCGAACCCCTGCGTCAACAATTTCAGCCGAGCTACACCCTCGATGGCCTGTCTCTTGCATTCGCCCCAGGCGACTTCATTCAGGTCAACGGCCCCATCAACCAGAGCATGGTGACCCAGGCGCTGGCGTGGCTGGGGGCGACCAAGGACGACAAGGTGCTGGATCTCTTCTGCGGCATCGGCAACTTCACCCTGCCGCTGGCCCGTCAGGCCCGTGAAGTGGTGGGGGTCGAGGGGGAGCTCGCCATGGTGGCCCGTGCCGAGGAGAACGCCCGTCGCAACGGCATCGACAACGCCCGTTTCTACAAGGCGGATTTGAGCGGCGACATCGTCGGCATGTCCTGGGCGCGGGAAGGCTTCGATCTGGTGCTGCTGGATCCGGCCCGGCCCGGGGCGCTGGAAGTCATGAGCCACGTGGCGGCACTTTCGCCCAAGCGGGTGGTCTATGTTTCCTGTAACCCTGTCACCCTGGCCAGGGACAGCCAGGTGCTGGTGAAGGGGGGTTATCGACTGGCTCGCCTGGGGATGCTGGACATGTTCCCCCACACCGGTCATCTGGAGTCCATGGCGCTGTTTGAACGGGATTGAGCAGGCTGTTTTCAGATTGCCGGTGCTGCGTTTTGTCGGTCTTCCGATGCCGGTAGCGCTGTTTGCGCAGGGGTGATTAGGGTAATCTAGATCTGCAAAAATGGGCCTGATGTGCGAGAGAAACCTGTTGCCGGGATCGGCAACATGCCTTGAAAACTCTCCCGCGCATCCCCATTTGAGGCAGTCATCAGCTGATGAGGGGATGGCAGAAAGCATCGGCTTTCGGCCCCACAATTTTAAGGATTGATACCATGGTTGCGGTGCGCGAAATTCATTTGAAAGACAATTTCACTCTGGAGGAGTGGGTCAGTTCCCTTACCCTGAGTGAAAGCGACAAGAATCAACTGCGAACCGTCTACCAGTACTGTCTGACGCTTGGCGACGAGGCGCTCACCAACCGCCTGCTGGTGCGTGGCGTCGAGATGGTGGGCATACTGCTGATGCTCAGCATGGATCTCGCCACCCTCAAGTCGGCCATTCTCTATCCCTTCGTCGAAGCCGGCCTCATCAAGCAGGAGAAGGTGAACGAGGACTTCGGTCCCAAGATCGCCAAGCTGGTGGAAGGGGTGCTGGAGATGGAGGCCATCCGCTCCCTGCAGACTCTGCACCGCAGCGAGACCTCGCCGGAGCAGGTGGACAACGTGCGCCGCATGTTGCTTGCCATGGTGGAGGATGTGCGCGCCGTCGTCATCAAGCTGGCGGAGCGGATCGCCTGCCTGCGGGAGGCCAAGCTGGCGGATGAGGAGACCCGGGTGCTGATGGCCCAGGAGATCACCAACATCTATGCGCCCCTCGCCAACCGCCTCGGCATAGGTCAGCTCAAGTGGGAGCTCGAAGATCTCGCCTTCCGTTACCTGCACCCGGATACCTACAAGCAGATCGCCAAGCAACTCGACGAAAAACGACTCGATCGGGAACGCTACATCCGCGAGTTCGTGCAGTCCCTGCGGGATGCGCTGGCGGAGGCCGGGGTCGAGGCCGAAGTCTACGGCCGCCCGAAACACATCTACAGCATCTGGCGCAAGATGCAGAAGAAGCACCTCGAATTCAACGAGCTGTTCGACGTGCGTGCGGTGCGGGTGATCACCAAGCGGCTGCAGGATTGCTATGCGGCGCTCGGCATAGTCCATACTCATTTCCACCACATTCCCCGCGAGTTTGACGACTATGTCGCCAACCCCAAGCCCAACGGCTACCAGTCCATCCACACAGTGGTGGTGGGGGAGGAGGGGAAGACGGTGGAGATCCAGATCCGCACCGAGCAGATGCATCAGGATGCCGAACTCGGCGTGGCGGCTCACTGGCGCTACAAGGAAGGGGCCCAGGCCGCCGCCAAGACCAGCACCTTCGAAGACAAGATCGAGTGGCTGCGCAAGCTCCTTGCCTGGCAGGAGGATCTCTCCGAGAGCGGCTCCCTGCTGGACGATCTGCGCAGTCAGGTGTTCGAGGACAGGGTCTATGTGTTCACCCCCAAGGGGGACGTCATCGACCTGCCGGCGGGGGCCACCCCGCTCGATTTCGCCTATCACGTCCACAGCATGATCGGCCACCGCTGCATCGGGACCAAGGTGGATGGCCGCATTGTGCCCTTCACCTACACGCTGCAGACCGGCGATCAGGTGGAGGTGATCACCCAGAAGGAGCCGAACCCGAGCCGCGACTGGATGAACCCCAATGCGGGCTTCCTGCGCTCCAGCCGGGCGCGGGCCAAGGTGGCGACCTGGTTCAGAAAGCTGGATCGGGACAAGAACATCGCCGCCGGCAAGGAGCTACTGGAGAAGGAGCTGGACAGGCACAACCTGACGCTCTCCAAGGTGGACAAAGTAGTGCTGGAGCGCTTCCATGCGGAGGAGCTGGAAGACCTGCTGGCCGGCATCGGCAGCGGCGACATCCGCATCAACCAGCTGCTCAACTACCTCGACACCCGTTACAACAAGCCGACGGCGGAGGAAGAAGACCGCCGCCTGCTGGAGAAGCTGGAGCAGAAGGCCAATGCGCCCTTCCGCCCCAAGGCCAAGGATCACATCGTGGTGGAGGGGGTCGGCAATCTGATGACCCACATTGCCCGCTGCTGCCAGCCCATCCCGGGGGACTCCATCCAGGGTTTCATCACCATGGGCCGCGGCGTCTCCATCCACCGGGAGGATTGCGAACAGCTGAAAGAGCTGTCGCGCCGCAACCCGGAGCGACTGATCGACGCGGTCTGGGGGGAGAACTACTCCGGCGGCTATGGTCTCACCATCCGCATCCTCTCCAACGACAGATCCGGCCTGCTGCGGGACATCACGACCGTGCTGGCCAACGAGAAGATCAACGTCATGGGGGTTCGCTCGCGCTCCAATGTGCGCGAGCAGACCGCCGAGATCGACATGGAGCTGGAGATCTACAACATCAACGCCTTCAACCGGGCCTTGGCCAAGCTCAGCCAGCTCAATGACGTGATCAGCGCCAAGCGACTCTGACACCCGATAAATAGTGACCGGCCCCCGTGGCCGGTTGTGCTTTATGACCCTTCTTGAACGAATCGAAAGCGAAGATCCCATGTCCCAACGTTACGACCTCCCTCAACTGCTCGACATCATGGCTCAACTGCGCTCCCCGGACGGGGGCTGCCCCTGGGATCTCAAGCAGAGCTTCCAGACCATAGTGCCCCACACCCTGGAGGAGGCCTACGAGGTGGCCGATGCCATCGAGACCCAGGATTGGGAAGGATTGAAGGGGGAACTGGGGGATCTGCTGTTCCAGGTGGTCTTCTACGCCCAGCTCGGCAAGGAGCAGGGGTTGTTCGATTTTGCCGACATAGTCGATGCGGTGAGCGAGAAACTCATTCGCCGCCACCCCCATGTGTTCTCCGATGCTGACCTCGGTGACGAGCAGGCGGTCAAGGTGAACTGGGAGGCGGAGAAGGCCAAAGAGCGTGCGGCGCTGGACAAGGAGAGCGTGCTCGATGACATCCCCCTCTCGCTGCCAGCCCTGACCCGGGCCGCCAAGATCCAGAAGCGCTGCGCCACCGTCGGCTTCGACTGGAAGACGCTAGGGCCTGTGGTGGACAAGATCCACGAGGAGATCGAGGAGGTGATGGAAGAGGCGCTGATGGTCGACGTGGACGAGGCACGGGTGAGCGACGAGCTCGGCGATCTGCTGTTTGCCACCGTCAATCTGGTGCGCCATCTGGGCAAAGATCCCGAGCAGGTGCTGCGGGGCGCTAACGCCAAGTTCGAACGCCGTTTTCGTCAGGTTGAGCAGTTTATTGCCGCGGAAGGGCTGAAAATGACCGATTGCTCCCTGGAGAAGCTGGACGAGGCCTGGAACAAGGCCAAGGAAACCGAGCAAAGTTGATTTGGCGCAAGACGGGGCGGCGGGGAGCCTGATAGATTTTTGTTCATTGTTTGGGAGAGGGGGTTTTGGTATACTGTTTCCCCGTCCTGCTTCATCCCCGAAGCACCCCTTAAAATTCCCTAAACTTCTTTCAGGTTCAGCATGACGACAAAATATATTTTTGTAACTGGTGGCGTTGTTTCATCCCTCGGCAAAGGCATTGCCGCAGCTTCTCTGGCAGCCATTCTGGAAGCCCGTGGTCTGGATGTGACCATCATGAAACTGGACCCCTATATCAACGTGGATCCGGGCACCATGAGCCCGACCCAGCACGGTGAAGTGTTCGTAACCGAGGACGGGGCCGAGACCGATCTGGATCTGGGCCACTACGAGCGTTTCATCCGCACCAAGATGACCCGTCGCAACAACTTCACTACCGGCCGCATCTATGCCGACGTGCTGCGCAAAGAGCGTCGTGGTGACTATCTGGGCGCCACCATCCAGGTCATCCCGCACATCACCAACGCCATCAAGGAGCGGGTGATTGCCGGCGCCGAAGGCCATCAGGTGGCCATCGTCGAAGTGGGCGGTACCGTGGGCGACATCGAGTCCCTGCCGTTCCTCGAAGCCATTCGTCAGCTGGCTGCCGAAGTGAGCCGCGACAATGCCATGTTCATGCACCTGACCCTGGTGCCTTACCTGGCCGCCGCCGGCGAGGTGAAGACCAAGCCGACCCAGCACTCCGTCAAAGAGCTGCTCTCCATCGGGATCCAGCCAGACGTGCTGATCTGCCGCTCCGATCGCGCCATTCCGGCCAACGAGCGTGCCAAGATCGCCCTGTTCTGCAACGTGCCAGAGCGCGCCGTCATCTCCATGAAAGACGTCGACTCCATCTACAAGATCCCGGCGCTGCTCAAGTCCCAGAATCTGGATGACTACTTCATCGCCCGTTTCGGCTTGGAGTGCAAGGAAGCCGACTTGTCCGAGTGGGAACAGGTGGTCTATGAAGAGGCCAACCCGACCGCAGAAGTGACCATCGGCATGGTCGGCAAGTATGTCTCCCTGCCGGATGCCTACAAGTCCGTCAACGAGGCGCTCAAGCACGGTGGTCTGAAGACCCGTCTCTCCGTCAACATCAAGTACATCGACTCCCAGGACATCGAGACCCGTGGCTCAGAGCTGCTGGAAGGTCTGGACGCCATCCTGGTGCCGGGTGGCTTCGGTGAGCGTGGCGTGGAAGGCAAGATCCTGGCCGCCCAGTATGCCCGCGAGAACAAGATCCCTTATCTGGGTATCTGTCTCGGCATGCAGGTTGCCATGATCGAATTCGCTCGCAACGTAGCGGGCATGGCCGGTGCTCACTCCTCCGAATTCAAGAAAGATTGCGCCTATCCGGTCGTCGGCCTCATCACCGAGTGGGTGGATGAAGAGGGCAACGTCGAGACCCGTACCGAGAAATCCGATCTGGGCGGCACCATGCGTCTGGGTTCCCAGCTCTGCCACCTGGTGGAAGGCTCCAAGGTGCGCCAGATGTACGGCAGCCCGACCATTTACGAGCGCCACCGTCACCGTTATGAGGTGAACAACAAGCTGCTGCCGCAGATCGAAGCGGCCGGCTTGAAGGTGACCGGTCTCTCCGCCGACAAGAAGCTGGTGGAAATTATCGAGATTCCGGATCACCCTTGGTTCGTGGCGGCGCAGTTCCACCCGGAGTTCACCTCGACTCCCCGTGATGGCCACGCCCTGTTCGCCGGTTTTGTGAAAGCCGCCGGCGAGTATCAGAAGCGTAATTTGAAGTAATTGAAAATAAATGCGGTTGGGGCTCTGTGCCGCAGCCGCTTTTTTTGGCATATTTTTGTTGTTTTTTTACGAAACCTGAGGAAATACACATGTCCAAGATCGTTAAAGTGATCGGTCGTGAAATCATCGACTCCCGTGGTAACCCGACCGTTGAGGCCGAAGTTCACCTGGAAGGTGGTTTTGTTGGTATGGCAGCCGCTCCGTCTGGCGCGTCCACCGGTTCCCGCGAAGCGCTGGAACTGCGTGACGGCGACAAGAGCCGTTTCCTGGGTAAAGGCGTGCTGAAAGCCATCGAAGCCGTCAACGGCCCGATCGCTCAGGCTCTGCTGGGTAAAGATGCCAAGGACCAGGCCGCTGTTGACCAGATCATGATCGACCTCGACGGTACCGAGAACAAATCCAAGTTCGGCGCCAACGCCATCCTGGCCGTTTCCCTGGCTAACGCCAAAGCCGCTGCTGCTGCCAAGGGCCTGCCGCTGTACGCCCACATCGCCGAGCTGAACGGCACCCCGGGTGTCTACTCCATGCCGCTGCCCATGATGAACATCATCAACGGTGGTGAGCACGCCGACAACAACGTCGACATCCAGGAGTTCATGATCCAGCCGGTTGGCGCCAAGACCCTGAAAGAAGCCATCCGCATGGGTGCCGAGGTCTTCCACAACCTGGCCAAGGTACTGAAGTCCAAAGGCTACGCCACTGCAGTGGGCGACGAAGGCGGTTTCGCACCTAACCTGAAGTCCAACGCCGAAGCGCTGGAAGTGATCGCCGAAGCCGTTGCCGCCGCCGGTTACAAGCTGGGCACCGACATCACCCTGGCCATGGACTGCGCTGCTTCCGAGTTCTACGACGCAGAGAAGAAAGAGTACAACCTGAAGGGCGAAGGTCGTATCTTCACCTCCAACGAGTTCTCCGACTACCTGGCCGACCTGACCACCAAGTTCCCGATCGTCTCCATCGAAGATGGCCTGGACGAGTCTGACTGGGAAGGCTTCGCCTACCAGACTGCTGAACTGGGCAAGAAAATCCAGATCGTGGGTGACGACCTGTTCGTAACCAACACCAAGATCCTGAAGCGCGGCATCGACAACGGCATCGCCAACTCCATCCTGATCAAGTTCAACCAGATCGGTTCCCTGACCGAAACTCTGGCTGCCATCAAGATGGCCAAGGACGCTGGCTACACCGCTGTCATCTCCCACCGCTCCGGTGAGACCGAAGACGCGACCATCGCCGACCTGGCCGTGGGTACCGCTGCTGGCCAGATCAAGACCGGTTCCATGAGCCGTTCTGACCGTGTTGCCAAGTACAACCAGCTGATCCGTATCGAAGAAGCCCTGGGTGCCAAGGCTCCGTTCCGCGGTCTGAAAGAAGTCAAAGGCCAGTAATTACTGCCTGCAATTCTTAAGCTGTTGAAAAGCCCCGCCACTCTGGCGGGGCTTTTTTGTATCCGTCGCCACCCCATTGTCAGGCCAGCCGCTGATCGGCGGCGGTTTTCCTGTGGTTGCCGCCAACCTGGCGCCAAGGCCGTCGTCCTGGGAACTGCGCGGTTTTTTGGCCCTCGTCTGCGGGGCCCCGTCATCTTTTTTAGTCCCCCGCCCCGTCTGGCACACCGGCTTTCTTTTGTCTTGCCTGCGAATATGGGAAACTAGGCCGCTTGAAGGAGACTCAGTGCATGCGGCTACTCACTCTTATCCTGCTCCTCCTCTTGGGAGGGCTGCAATATGACTTCTGGCTGGGGAAAAACGGCCTATCCGATTATCGGGAGCTCTCCAATGCCATCGAGCGGCAACAGCAGGACAATCTGGTTCTCAAGGACCGCAACAACCTGATTTACCGGGAGATCGACGATCTGACCTCGGGCCTTGAGGCCATCGAGGAGCTGTCGCGCAACGATCTTGGCTATATCAAGCAGGGCGAGACCTTCTACCGGATCATTCCCAAAGACAAAGACCAAGCAACGGAGCCGGACGGCGTCCCCTACGATGACTGATTGCCACAGCGGGCTGACCGCCATAGTTCCGGCCGCCGGTATCGGCAGCCGCATGGGAGCAGACTGCCCCAAGCAGTACCTGACACTGGCAGGGAAGACCATCCTGGAGCATACGCTCGGCTGTTTACTGTCCCATCCGGCCATAGCCCGGGTGATAGTGGCGCTGGCACCCCACGACCGCTGGTTTGAGACGTTGGCCGTGGCCGCCGATCCGCGGGTGCTGCGAGTGGAAGGGGGAAGCGAGCGCGCCTATTCGGTGCTCAACGCCCTGCATGTGGCAGAGGGGAAGTGGGTATTGGTGCATGACGCCGCCCGTCCCTGTCTGACCCAGGGGGATCTCGATGCCCTGATAGCCAGTGCCATGGCGTGCGATGGCGCCATCCTCGGCAGCCGGGTGCGTGACACCATGAAACGCACAGACGGGGCTGGCAACATAGTGGCGACCGTCGAGCGCGAACAGCTCTGGCATGCCCTGACGCCGCAGATGTTTCCCACCGGCAACCTGAAGCGGGCGCTGGAGGAGGGGCTGGCCCTGGGGGCCCTCATCACAGACGAAGCCTCCGCCATGGAGCGCGCCGGTTTTACCGTGAAGATGGTGGAGGGGCGTGCCGACAACATCAAGGTGACCCGCCCGGAAGATCTCTCCCTGGCCGAGCTCTTTTTACAACAACAGAGTGCGCGCCAGCAGGCGCGACCCGATTGACCCGCAAAGGGGCCCGCATGATCCACATTGGACATGATTTTGATGAGACAGATTTCTGTGTATTGAGGGGGGATCAGGCATGATGCGAATTGGACATGGTTTTGACGTGCACAAGTTTGGCGGGGCTGGCCCCTGCATGCTGGGTGGCGTCCCGGTACCCTATGAGCAGGGCCTGCTGGCCCACTCCGATGGCGACGTGGTGCTGCACGCAGTGAGCGATGCCCTGCTTGGTGCCATAGGTGCCGGCGATATCGGCCGCCACTTTCCCGATACCGCGGCCGAGTTCAAGGGGATCGACAGCCGCATCCTGATGCGGGACGTCTTTGCCCGGGTACAGCAGGCTGGCTACGCCATCGGCAACCTGGATGTGACCATCATCGCCCAGGCCCCCAAGATGGCGCCCCATATCGCGGCCATGTGCGCCGTGCTGGCAGCCGATCTGCAATGTGATTTGAACCGGGTGAATGTCAAGGCGACCACCACAGAACAACTCGGGTTTACGGGGCGCAAGGAAGGGATCGCCACCGAAGCCGTCGTCTTACTGGTGAAACAATGATGCTGGAACAGCTGAGCTATCTGCACGGGGCGCCCACTGCCCGCGGCATCCTCAAGGCCGAGGCCGCCGACTTCGTGGTGAATGAAGATCTCGGCTTCGAACCCTGCGGGGAGGGGGAGCACATCTTCGTGCGGGTGCGCAAAACCGGCGAGAACACCGCCTGGGTCGCGGGTCTGCTGGCCGATGCGGCCGGCGTCAACCGCAATGCGGTGACCTGGGCGGGTCTCAAGGATCGCCATGCGGTGACCGAGCAGTGGTTCGGCATTCATCTGCCGGGCAAGGGCGAACCGGATCTCTCTGTCATCCAGAGCGACAGCATCCAGATCCTGCAGGCCAAGCGCCACAACAAGAAGCTGCGGGTTGGCTACCTCAAGGGCAACCACTTCACCCTGCGCCTCACCGGTCTGGAACAGGCTGGCGATCTGGAAGCCCGGCTGCAGGCCATCGCCACTCAGGGCGTGCCCAATTACTACGGCGAGCAGCGCTTTGGCCGGGATGGCAACAACCTGGACGCGGCCAAGGCGATGTTTGCCGGCAAGCGGATCAAGGATCGCAACAAACGCTCCCTCTATCTCTCCGCCGCCCGCAGCATGCTGTTCAACGCCATCGTCAGCGCCCGCATCGAGCAGGGGCTGGCACACCAGCTGCTGGCCGGCGACTGCGTGATGCTGAAAGGGAGCCACTCCATCTTCAGTGAAGAGGTGCTGACTCCCGAGCTGGAGGCGCGCCTCGCCTCCGGCGACGTGCAGCTCACCGCCCCCCAGTGGGGCCGTGGCCGGCTGGCGAGCCAGGGTGCCGCCGCCGAGTTTGAACAGGCGGTGCTGGCTCCTTACGCCGAATGGTGTGACGGGCTGGAGAAGGCCGGACTGGATCAGGACAGGCGTCCGCTGCTGCTCAAGCCGGAGCAGATGAGCTGGCAGCAGGATGGCGAGGTGCTGACCCTCTCCTTCTTCCTGCCGGCCGGTGCCTTTGCCACCAGCGTGGTGCGCGAGTTAATGCAGGCCGAAGAGGCCGATCACGGTTTCAGGAACCCAACCGATGCGAATTCTGGTCAGTAATGACGATGGAGTACATGCCGAGGGCATTCGTGCCCTCAGCGAGGCGCTGACTGCCTGCGGCGAAGTCATTGTGGTGGCGCCGGATCGCAACCGCAGCGGCGCGAGTCACTCCCTGACGCTGGAAGTGCCGCTGCGGGTTACACGCCTTGGCGAAACCGGCTTTAATGGCAGCGAGAGCTATGCGGTGAAGGGCACCCCGACCGACTGCGTGCACCTGGCGGTCAACGAGCTGGTGCGCCCGGAGCCGGACATGGTGGTGGCCGGGATCAACCACGGCGCCAACCTGGGGGATGATGTCATCTACTCGGGCACTGTCGCGGCGGCCACCGAGGGGCGCCACCTCGGCTTCCCCTCCATCGCCATCTCCCTGGTAGGAAGGATCCACTTCGCCACGGCGGCCCACTACGCGGCCCTGCTGGTGAAGGGGCTGATGAAACATCCCCTGCCTGCCGATCGGATCCTCAACGTCAACGTGCCTGACCTGCCCCTCGAGCAGATCAAGGGGATCAGGGTGACCCGCCTTGGCAACCGCCATCCCGCCGAGTCGGTGATCCGCAGCGAGGATCCCCGTGGCCAGCCCATCTACTGGATAGGCCCCCCCGGCAGCCAGCAGGATGCGGGGGACGGCACGGATTTCGCCGCCATCGAGCAGGGTTATGTCTCCATCACCCCGTTGACCATCGACATGACTGCCTATGACAGTCTGGCGAGTCTGGGTGCCTGGCTGGATCTGCAGGGATGACGTTGTGATAGTACAGCGCCTGTTGAATCAACTGATTGCCCAGGACATTCGTGATTTCCGCGTGCTCGCGGCGATTGCGAAAGTGCCGCGCCAGCTGTTTGTGGATGAAGCCATGGCCCACAAGGCCTGGGACAATACGGCCCTGCCCATCGGCCACGGCCAGACCATCTCCCAGCCCTACATAGTGGCGCGGATGACAGAGTTGCTGATCCAGAACGATCCGGCCCATGTGCTGGAGATCGGCACTGGCTCCGGCTATCAGACCGCAGTGCTGGCCCACCTGGTGGAGCATGTCTACACGGTGGAGCGGATCAAGTCGCTGCAGTTCCAGGCCCGGCGCCGGCTGCGCCAGCTCGACCTGCACAATGTCTCGGCCAAGCACGGCAACGGCTGGCTGGGCTGGCCCAACAAGGGGCCGTTCGATGCCATCCTGGTGACGGCCGCGGCAAGCGAGGTGCCCAAGGCCCTGACCGATCAGCTGGCCGAAGGGGGGCGTCTGGTGCTGCCGGTGGGGGATAGCCAGCAGACTCTGCAGCTGATCGAGCGATCCGGCTCCCAGCTGACCAGCCGGATCCTGGAGCCGGTGCGTTTTGTCCCCCTGATTGACGGAGATGTGGAGTGAAGTTGTTTTCCCGTTTGTACGTACTGGTGATGCAGTGGGCCCGCCACAAGCACGCCCCCTGGTATCTCTCCATCACCGCCTTTATCGAGTCGGTGTTCTGGCCGATCCCGGTGGACGTGATGCTGGCCCCCATGGCGCTCGCCAAGCCGCACAAGGCGTGGCACTTCGCCGGGTTGGCAACCCTCTTCTCTGTGCTGGGGGCGCTGTTTGGTTATGCCCTTGGCTATGCCCTGTGGGAGCCCGTGGTCCAGCCGCTGGTGGTCTCCGTCGGCTATGAAGACAAGATGGCGCTGGCCGAGCAGTGGTTCACGCAGTGGGGGATCTGGGTGATTTTTATTGCCAGTTTCACGCCGATCCCCTACAAGGTGTTTACCGTCACGGCAGGCTTGCTTCATATGGCGCTACTGCCATTTATCGTGACCTCCCTCATCGGTCGTGGCATGCGCTTCTTCCTGGTCGCGGGCCTGATGCGATGGGGGGGTGAGAAGATGGAGCGCAAGCTGATGCACTATGTGGATGTGCTCGGCTGGCTCTGTATTGGTTTGGCCATTGCGGCCTATTTCTGGTTTAGTCGTTAAGGATCCACTATGCGTTCGCGTGTTTGGCAAGGAAGTAGTGTCGTCGTGTTGTCATGGCTACTGCTTGCCTGCTCTTCCAGCAAGACTGCTGCCCCGGTACAGAGTCTCGGCAATGACCCCATTGCCTCGACCATCCCGACTCGTCAAAACATGGCCAATTCGGGCATGCAGGGTGGCAGTTACACAGTGGTGAAGGGGGATACCCTGTACTCCATCGCATTCCGTTCGGGCATGGATGTCGCCTCTCTGGTCAGCCTCAACGGGATCAGCCCCCCCTACAACATCTATCCGGGCCAGCAGCTCAGGCTGGATGGCTCTTCCGGGGCCGTGGTCAGCACCGGCATGGCGATGAGCCGCCCTGTCACAAGCGGCAACGGCACCTATGAGGTGCGTCGTGGCGATACCCTGAGCAGCATAGGCCGCCAGTTCAATGTCTCCAATCAGACGCTGGCACAGCGCAACAACCTGCAGGCACCCTATTCGCTCCATGTTGGCCAGGTGCTCAACGTGGGATCGAGTGCGGCGGCAGGCGGCCAGATGGTGGCGGCGACCACACCGTCGGTGACCAGCTCCGGACCCAAACCCATGGCGACGGCACCGGCAGGTACGACCACCCCATTTATTGCTCAGAAAACGATTGCTCCTGCATCCTCAACAGCATACGCTCAGGCGAAAGAACAAAAAAACATCAGTTCCCAGTCAACTCTCTCCTGGCATTGGCCAGCTAAGGGACGGATAGTCGAAGGCTTCTCCGTTGCGGAACAGGGCAACAAGGGCATCGATATCTCCGGCCAGAAGGGCCAGCCCGTTTACGCCGCCAGCGGCGGTAAAGTGGTCTACGCGGGCAGTGCACTCAGGGGTTACGGCAAGCTGATTATTCTCAAGCACAACGATGACTATCTCTCTGCTTACGCCCACAACGACGAGTTGAGGGTCAGGGAGGGAGACTCCGTCAAAGGCGGAGCCGTTATCGCCAACATGGGTAGCACGGATGCGCCGGATGTGCGCCTGCACTTTGAAATCCGGTACAAAGGCAAGTCAATCAACCCGATGGGCTACTTGCCAAAGCGTTAACCCAGAGAGCTAGGTCTTACTCTGGTTCAGGTCAGGGAGACATATCATGAGCCAAGAACAACTGGTAATGCAGGATGCAGAGTTAGAGTTCGACGAAGAGCTGGAGGCCCAGGAGGAAGAAGAGGTTCAGGAGGTTGCCGCCGAGGCTGAGGAGACCATCTCCGATGAGCTCATGGTGCCGGAACTGAACAAGGTGATGGATGCCACCCAGCTCTATCTGGGGGAGATTGGTTTCTCCCCCCTGCTCACCGCCGAAGAGGAAGTCTATTACGCCCGTCGTGCCTTGCGCGGTGACAAAGCCGCGCGCAAGCGCATGATCGAATCCAACCTGCGCCTGGTGGTCAAGATTGCCCGGCGCTACAACAACCGCGGCCTGGTGCTGCTGGATCTCATCGAAGAGGGCAACCTCGGTCTTATCCGCGCGGTCGAGAAGTTCGACCCGGAGCGCGGCTTCCGTTTCTCCACCTATGCCACCTGGTGGATCCGCCAGACCATAGAGCGGGCCATCATGAACCAGACCCGCACCATCCGGCTGCCGATCCATGTGGTCAAGGAGCTGAACGTCTATCTGCGCACCGCGCGCGAACTCTCCCATCGTCTCGACCATGAACCCACCGCCGAAGACATCGCCTTCGCGCTGGATCGCTCGGTCGACGATGTGAATCGCATGCTCAAGCTCAATGAGAAGATCACTTCGGTGGATACCCCCATCGGCGGCGATCGCGACAAGGCCCTGCTCGACGTCCTGTCCGATGAGCGAGGCATGGGGCCAGAGCTGGAGTCTCAGGAAGATGACATGCGCAGCAGCATAGTCCACTGGCTGGAAGAGCTGAATCCCAAGCAGCGTGAGGTGCTGGCTCGCCGCTTCGGCCTGCTCGGTTACGAGCCGGCGACGCTCGAAGACGTGGGGGCCGAGATTGGTCTGACCCGGGAGCGGGTGCGCCAGATCCAGGTCGAGGGATTGCGCCGCCTGCGGGAGATCCTGCTGGGACAGGGGCTCTCCATCGAGGCCCTGTTTAGAACTAATTGATCCGAACCCGCTGACGGCTGTTATGCCGAGGACAGACACAACAAAGGGGCCATAGGCCCCTTTTTCATTGCGAGAGGATCCTTGGGATCACACGGGATCCAGGGTATCCAGCGGCCAGCGCGGCACCGCCTTGACGACCAGCGGCTCGAACACGCCTGCCTTGAGGCGTTGCATGCCGGCATAGGCGATCATGGCGCCGTTGTCGGTGCAATACTCGGTGCGCGGATAGAACACCTCGCCCTTGAGGCTCTCCATCAGCTCGGCAAGCTGGGCGCGCAGATGACGGTTGGCGCTGACGCCCCCGGCCACCACCAGGCGCTTGAGCCCGGTCTCTTTCAAGGCTCGGCGGCACTTGATGGCCAGGGTGTCGACCACAGCATCCTCAAACGCCCGGGCGATGTCGGCACGAGTCTGCTCATCGTCACCGTTGGCGGCTATGGTGTTGGCGGCAAAGGTCTTGAGGCCGGAGAAGCTCATGTCGAGGCCGGGTCTGTCGGTCATGGGGCGGGGGAAGGTGAAGCGTCCCGTGGTGCCCTTCTCGGCCAGACGGGAGAGCAGGGGGCCGCCCGGGTAGTCCAGTCCCATCAGCTTGGCGGTCTTGTCGAAGGCCTCGCCGGCGGCATCGTCGATGGATTCTCCCAGCAGCTGATAACTGCCGATCCCGTCGACCCGCACCAGCATGGAGTGACCGCCGGAGACCAGCAGCGCCACGAAGGGGAACTCGGGGGCCCGCTCCTCCAGCATGGGGGCCAGCAGGTGGCCCTCCATATGGTGCACCGCCACGGCGGGTTTACCCCAGGCCATGGCGAGGGAGCGGCCTATGGTCGCCCCCACCAGGATGGCGCCAACCAGACCCGGTCCCGCAGTGTAGGCGATGCCGTCGATGTCATCTTTACCCAGTCCCGCCTCTTGCAATGCGGCCTGGATCAAGGGGATCGTCTTGCGGACGTGATCCCGGCTGGCGAGCTCGGGGACGACGCCACCGTAGTCCGCATGCAGCTTGACCTGGCTGTATAACTGGTGGGAAAGGATCCCTTTTTGATCGTCGAAGATCGCGATCCCGGTTTCGTCACAGGATGTCTCTATGCCCAATACACGCATTGCTAAAAAATTTCACTGCTAAAATGAGACGGCTATGGTAACCTTCGCGGGTTTTTTAAACCAGAGCGATCTCTGCGGGTTTACTTTCATTCCCTGTCCAGAGTATAATTTCGCACCATTTTAAGACATGCTGATCGATTGAAGGTCAGCTAACCATATATCACTGAGGTGAAAGGCACATGCCAGTAATCAAAGTCCGTGAAAATGAGCCGTTTGACGTTGCTCTGCGTCGCTTCAAGCGTTCTTGCGAAAAGGCCGGTATCCTGTCTGAAGTTCGTAGCCGTGAGTTCTACGAGAAGCCGACTACCATTCGCAAGCGTGCCAAAGCGTCTGCCGTCAAGCGTCACGCCAAGAAGCTGTCCCGCGAAAACGCACGTCGTATCCGCCTGTACTAATCGGGGGATCATGCCGTGTCTCTGAAGGATCGACTCAAGGATCAACAAAAACTCGCCATGCTGGCCAAAGACAAGGCCCGCTTGGGGGCGATCCGTTTGTTGATGGCAGAAATCAAGCAGCGTGAAGTCGATACCCGTGTCGAGCTCAATGATGAGGATATCCTCGCTGTCGTGACCAAGATGGTCAAACAGCGCCGTGATTCCATCAGCCAATTTGAAGCTGCCGGTCGTCAGGATCTTGCCGACAAAGAGTCCGCCGAGATCCTGGTGCTGCAGGAATTCCTGCCGCAACAGCTGACCGCAGAGGAAATTGCCGTGTTGATCGAGCAAGCCATCACCGAAAGTGGGGCTGCCGTCATGGCGGACATGGGCAAAGTCATGGCTGTCTTGAAGCCGAAAATTCAGGGGCGTGCCGATGTCGGCGCCGTCAGTGCTCAGGTGAAAACCCGCTTGGCGTAACAGGCATTTCTCTTGTTAGTCGAAAGAAGCCGTGCTTCCCTGTGAATGCGCGGCTTTTTTATTTTCTCTGCAGTGAAACAGGACGGTTATGGCAGGCAGGATCCCACAATCCTTTATCGATGATCTGCTCGTACGCACAGACATAGTCGAGCTGATCGACTCGCGAGTGCGGCTGAAGAAGGCTGGCAAGAACTATCAGGCTTGTTGTCCTTTTCATAACGAAAAAAGCCCCTCTTTCACCGTCAGTCAGGAGAAGCAGTTCTACCACTGCTTCGGTTGCGGTGCTCACGGCAATGCCATCGGCTTTGTCATGGAGTACGACGGACTCGAATTCCCGGACGCCATCGAAGAGCTCGCCAGCATGCAGGGCATGCAGGTGCCTCGCGAGCAGAGTCTGGGTGGTTCTGGCAGTTCCCAGCCCGCCGTCAGCAAGGATCTCTTTGAGCTGATGAACCAGATCGCCCGCTTCTACGAAAGCAACCTGAAGAGTGCTCCCCATGCGGTGGAGTACCTCAAAGGGCGTGGCCTGACCGGGGAAGTGGTCAAGCGCTTCAACATAGGCTATGCCCCGGGAGACTGGGATCAGGTGAGGCGCCGTTTCGGGACCAGCCGGGATCACGAGCAGTTGCTTATCTCCGGCGGCATGTTGATCCCCCGAGACAGCGGCCCTGGCAGCTATGATCGTTTCCGCGATCGCATCATGTTCCCCATCCGCGACAAGCGGGGTCGGGTCATCGGCTTCGGTGGCCGGGTGCTGGGGGATGGCACTCCCAAGTACCTGAACTCCCCTGAAACCCCCATCTTTCACAAGGGGCGTGAACTGTTCGGCCTCTACGAGGTGAAGCAGGCACACAAGGATCCTCGCCGGATCCTGGTGGTGGAAGGCTACATGGACGTGGTGGCGCTCGGTCAGTACGACATCGACTATGCGGTGGCCGCGCTGGGTACCGCCACCACCAGCGACCATATCCACACCCTGTTTCGTACCACGGCCGAGGTGGTCTGCTGTTACGATGGCGACAACGCCGGTCGTGAGGCGGCCTGGCGGGCGCTGGACAACGCACTCTCCCATCTGCAGGACGGGCGCGAACTCAAATTCGTGTTCCTGCCCGATGGGGAGGATCCCGACTCTCTGGTCCGCCAGATCGGCAAGGAGGGGTTTGAGGCCTTGCTGGACGAGGCCCAGCCCTTCGCCGATTTCATGTTCGAGCGTCTGGGGCGTGATGCCGCCCTCTCTGGCGAGGCGGGCAAGTTTGAAGTGGCCAACAAGGCTGCTGAACTGATCCGTCGCGTGCCGGAGGGCTTTACCCGGGAAGGATTGATCACCCGGCTCTCCAGCATGATGCGCTGGGGGGAGAACAAGCAGCGGATCGCCGAGCTGTTTGCCCGCAATAGTCAGCCCAAGGGGGAAGTCAGCAAGCCCAAGGCCGCCAAACTGACCCCCATTCGCCGGGCACTGGCTCTGATGGTGCAATATCCGGCGGTGACGGCCGAACTGCCGGCCATGCCGGAACTGGCTGGGCTGCGGGTGCAGGGCATCAAGTTCCTGCTGCAGCTGCATCAGCAGATCCTGACTCAGCCAGGGATCACTACCGGCATCCTGCTGGAGCACTGGCGCGGCACCAAGGAGGGGGAAATCCTGGCTCAGCTGGCCATGCACGACCTGTTTGAAGAGATCAAGCTCGACCAGGAGCCGGATATTCTGGGAGAATTGCAGGATACCTTCGTCGGTTTCATCAACCAGTTTCTGAAGCAACGAATCGAAGAATTGCAGGCCAAGGTGGCTCAGGAAGGGCTAAGCTCTGAGGAAACACAGGAGCTGATGATGCTGATCAGAGAGGTACAGATTGAGAAAAGAAATGAGAGCGGGGCTTGATATTTGAGTGATTAGTCCCAATATGAATACCGTTGCCCGAATCGACGGGATTAAAAGCAAACATTTTATAACCGCCTGGCCCCGACAATACTGCGGGCAGGGGTTTCTCATGACCGACGCCGCAACCAGACATAGCATGTCTGGCGGTTTTCTATTAGAATTGGCTATTTGCGCAGCAGCGCACTGTACGCGCAACCTAGCAACACCAACCGGATGAGTTCTATGGAGCAAACCCCGCAGTCTCAGCTTAAACTCCTCGTTGCCAAAGGTAAAGAACAGGGCTACCTGACCTATGCCGAGGTGAACGATCACCTCCCGCAAGACATTGTCGACTCTGACCAGATCGAAGACATCATCCAGATGATCAACGATATGGGTATCCAGGTAGTGGAAAACGCCCCGGACGCCGATGATCTGATCATGGCCGAAGGTGGTACCGCCGATGAGGACGCTGCCGAAGCAGCGGCCCAGGCTCTGGCATCTGTTGAATCTGAGATTGGTCGCACGACCGATCCCGTCCGCATGTACATGCGGGAAATGGGCACCGTCGAACTGCTGACCCGTGAAGGCGAAATCGACATCGCCAAACGGATCGAGGACGGTATCAATCAGGTACAAAGCTCCGTTGCCGAGTACCCTGAAGCCATCACTTACCTGCTCGAACAGTACGACAAGTACGAAGCCGAGCAACTGCGTCTGTCCGACATCATCTCCGGCTTTATCGATCCGAACGAAGCGGACGACGTGGCGCCGACCGCCACTCACATCGGCTCCGAACTCAGTGAAGACGATCTCGCTGACGAAGACGAAGATGAAGACGAGGATGAAGACGAAGACGGCGACAGCTCCGACGACGACGGGGACGGTGGTCCGGATCCGGAAGTCGCCCGCGAGAAGTTCGGCGAGCTGCGTGCCCAGTACGAAGTCACCCGTCTCTCCATCCAGAAGAATGGTCGCGCCCACGACGACACCCAGGCTGCCATCGCCCAGCTGGCCGATGTGTTCCGTCAGTTCCGCCTGATGCCCAAGCAGTTCGATCGCCTGGTCAACAACATGCGGGAGATGATGGAGCGGGTTCGCGTGCAGGAACGCATCATCATGAAGCTCTGCGTTGAGCAGGCCAAGATGCCGAAGAAGACCTTCGTCGCGGCCTTCACCAACAACGAGTGCGAGACTGCCTGGTTTGAATACCAGAAGCAGGCTGGCAAGGCCTGGTCTCCCCGTCTGCTCGAGATGGACGAAGAAGTGCTGCGTTCCATCGGCAAGCTGCAGCAGATCGAAGAAGAGACCGGTCTGTCCATCGCCCAGATCAAGGACATCAACCGTCGCATGAGCATTGGTGAGGCCAAGGCCCGCCGTGCGAAGAAAGAGATGGTCGAGGCCAACTTGCGTCTGGTTATCTCCATCGCCAAGAAGTACACCAACCGTGGTCTGCAGTTCCTGGATCTGATCCAGGAGGGCAACATAGGTCTGATGAAGGCGGTGGACAAGTTTGAATACCGTCGTGGCTACAAGTTCTCGACCTATGCCACCTGGTGGATCCGTCAGGCCATTACCCGCTCAATCGCGGATCAGGCCCGTACCATCCGTATCCCGGTGCACATGATCGAGACCATCAACAAGCTCAACCGTATCTCCCGCCAGATGCTGCAGGAGATGGGTCGTGAACCGAACCCGGAAGAGCTGGCCATGCGCATGGGCATGCCGGAAGACAAGATCCGCAAGGTACTGAAGATCGCCAAGGAGCCCATCTCCATGGAGACGCCCATCGGTGATGATGAAGATTCCCACTTGGGCGACTTCATCGAAGATACCACGCTCGCCCTGCCGGCGGATGCGGCGACCAGCGAGAGCCTGCGCAACGCCACCCGCGAAGTGCTGGCCGGTCTGACCGCCCGCGAAGCCAAGGTGCTGCGGATGCGTTTCGGTATCGACATGAACACTGACCACACCCTCGAGGAAGTGGGCAAGCAGTTCGACGTCACCCGTGAGCGTATTCGTCAGATCGAAGCCAAGGCACTGCGCAAACTGCGCCACCCGAGCCGCTCGGAAGTGCTGCGCAGCTTCCTGGACGAATAGTCCTGAGGCACCACCTGAACATGTCTCAAAAGCCCCGCCATGCGGGGCTTTGTTTTATCCGGCAGCCTGGGTGCAATAGATTAGCGGATTAGTGGACAAAAACTCGCCAAGTGGTTGATCTGCCTATGGACGGCTTATCTCACATCCCCTATAATCCACGCCGCAAAACCAAGATTCTGGCCCCTTAGCTCAGTTGGTTAGAGCAGTCGACTCATAATCGATTGGTCGCCCGTTCAAGTCGGGCAGGGGCCACCACATTCAGACAAAGCCGCTCATCATGAGCGGCTTTGTCGTTTCTGGCGTTCACCAGCGCCGGTCCAGATCGGCGGCGTAGAGTGCCATGGCGCGCCTGTAGGGGGCGAGGGCAGGATCTGCAGTCGTCTCGGCCAGCACTCCCAGCAAGGTCTCCATCCCCTCCTTGTGGTGCCCCAGGTTGTAGCTGGTCATGGCACGGAACACCCTGAACTCGGTGGCATCCGGAAAGCGGGCCAGGGCCTCGTCGAAAGTGGCCAGCGCCTCGGCATATTGCCCGGTGCAGCGATAGGAGCTGCCAAGGCCGAGCCAGGCGCCGCGCAAGGAGGCCTCACCCAGCCCCAGCCTGATGGCCTTTTGGTAGAGAGGGATGGCCTGGGCCTCGCGCCCCTGCATGTCGTGCAGGCTGGCCACTTCATAATGCAGTTCGGCGTGTTGCGGGTGCTCGATGAGTTGTAGCAGGCCGTGCTGGCGGGCTTCTTCGATCCGTCCCTCGGCCTTGAGGGTTTCCAATAGTTTCATATGCGCTCCTGCATGGGGATGAAGGATCAGTATGCCTGCCGACGGGCTGGCGGGGGACCGGCCAAGGGGGCCTGAAAAAAGCC